>JAGRPN010000171.1 GCA_019449555.1 Ramlibacter sp. | reverse complement strand
GCGCCGCACGTCGAGCTTCATCCCCGGTGGGGGCGCCGACGTGCGCGCCCTAGCCGCGCATCTCCCCGCGCACCTCGACCCCCCCCCACGACTGTACGGCTCCGTATGAAGGCGCGATGGACGCTTCGCAATCTTCTATCGGGCGATCGCCGCTTTGCAGCGGCTGCGCGATCAATGGCGGCGAGCCCGCAAAGCGAGGGCGACGCACCTCGAATTGCAGCGGCTCGACGCGCACACGCTGCGCGACTCGACATCCACCGCAACGAGATCGGCTTGCCCAGCGCCAAGACACATGGCGACCGTCATTTGACCCGCATCCGCGCCGGCGTGCCACCGGGCGGCTTGTACCCGTAATTCTCTTCGCCCATCGATGGAAAAGCCAAGCACCATGAACACTGCGATTCTTGACACCCCCAAGCAAGCCACGACGCAACGCTATGCCAAGTGCATCAAAGCGTCCAGAAGGATTCGCTGGGACATCGACCGCGACCTGATCCGCGGCCGCCAGTTCGACTTCAGCAAGAAGTTCCTGCCCGACGGTTTGTCAAAGGTCGGCGAACTCGCATTCCTCAACGCGGCCGAGATGCGCTTCATGTCGCAGATCCAGGGGCGCACGTATGCGAACATGTTCGCTCTGCTCGAGCGCTTCATCGGCGCTAAGACGGCCGATTTGACCAGGGACCACAGCCTGGGCGACCAACTCGCATTCAAGGCGCCCGAGGCCGACACCTTCGTGCCGCAGCCGAAGTACGTCGCCGGCTCGGTTCTGGGCAAGGGCACCTGGGCCGTGCTCGCGCTGACCCTGGACATCGAACTGTTCTCGCAAGCTCACTACCGCTCGAGCATCGAGCCCGACACCGAGTTGTCTGACTCGTGGAAGGATGTGTTCCTGTTCCACTGGAAGGAGGAGCAGCACGCCGCCCGCTCGATCTCGCAGGCTGAGCAAACCGCGATCCGCAACCTGGTGCTGAAAGCGTACCGCTGGCAGTACATCGCTACCGGTGTGCAGGAGCCGCGCTATGGCGAAGTGCTGGAGGCACTGATGACTACCGCGCAGATGGACCGCATCGGCAAGGCGCTCACGCCGATCCTCACGCAGGCCTGCGAATGATGCAAACCGTGATACTTCTGCACTCGAGCGCCAGCTCGTCGCGGCAATGGCAGGATCTCGTTCAGGCATTGCGGAATGACTTTCGCGTGCTGGCCGTCGATTTTCATGGCCATGGCCAGCGACCCGACTGGTCTGGCGAGGCTCCAATGATGGTGGCGGACGACGCGGCGCTGGCCGCGCCCCTGCTGGAATCGGCCGCTGGCGCGCATGTTGTTGGTCATTCGTACGGCGCCGTGGTGGCGATGAAGCTCGCCATGCAGCATCCGCAACTGGTGCACAGCCTCATCGGCTACGAACCGGTATTGTTCCGCCTGCTGTTCGAGGAGGCCGACCGCAGTCGCGAGGCACAGGAGGCGCGGATCGCCGTCAATGAGATGCGCGACAACATCGCGCAGGGCGACAATGATGCCGCAGCACGCATTTTCGTTGATTTCTGGTCCGGTGCCGGATCGTGGCAGGCCTTGCCGGCGAGCCACCAGCAGTCCATTTCGAGCCGCATGGCCACAGTGCTGAGGCACTTCGCAGCCGTGTATTCAGAAGCCTTTCCGCGGCAGCAGTTCGCGCGTCCGGGCATTCCAATGCTGTTCCTCTCGGGCGCGCTTAGCGTGCCCGTCGCGCGCTGCATCGGCCAGCTGCTGCTGCGCGCCTTGCCGTTCGCCGATCACCAGGAGCTGCCGGGCATGGGCCACATGGGCCCCCTGACCCATTCCGCTCAGGTCAACGACAGGATCCGGCAATTCCTATACGCGCGGGTTGTCGACCGCACCCCGGAATACCCGGAGCGGATCGCGGCGCTTCCCGGTAAGTTCGTGCATGGCGGGCGGTCCACATAAGCAAGTACGCCATCTTCCTCATGCTCGCCGCGCTGGTCGGATGCGAAGAGACAGGGCCTGGGCAACCTGCCCCGTTTGTCCCCGAGAAGCTAGCGCCGCCCGCCGGCGAGCATTTGCTCGCGACGTTGCCCGCCGTAGGGGTGCAGGTGTACCAATGCCGCGCCGTGAAGGACAAGGCAGGCCAGTACGAATGGGCCTTCGTCGCACCCGAGGCGGACCTGTTCGATGGCCACGGCATGAAGGTCGGCCGCGTTTACGCCGGTCCGCACTGGGAGGCGCTGGACGGCAGCCGTGTCATGGGCGCGCTGAAGGAGTCGATGCGGGCCCGTTCGACCGACGCGATCCAGTGGTTGCTGCTTGCTACGCGCTCCACTGGGCCCGAAGGCGCTTTCAGCAAGGTCAGCAGCATCCAGCGGCTGCACACGATGGGCGGCAACGCACCGAAGGACGGCTGCAAGCAGGCGACGCAGGGCGCGACAGTGCGCGTGCCGTATTCGGCGGATTACGTGTTGTTCGCGCGTTAGCGGCCGCGCAGTTGCCGAGAAGCGCTTCCGAGTTGCCCATGTTTCAATGCCCCGGAGTGTGGATCTCACGAATTCTGATCGTTTTCAGCCCATTCACCACTCGAACTCATGACGTCGGGCGGCGCGCGCAAGGGTAATGGCTCCCCGGCACCTGTGCAGTGCCCTTCCACACAAAGGAGATCCACCATGCTCTTGACCCGCGCGCGACAACCCGAGCCTCCACACCGCACTTACACCTGGAGACACCCATGAAGATTCGATTGCACGTCATGGCCGTCTGCCTGCTCGCGGCGGCCGGCCCGATCCGCATCGCCACCGCACCGGAGGCGACGCCCGCAATCACCTTGCTGGACGCGCGCGAACAGCTGCTGGCGGCGTTCGACGGGATGCCGCAGGTTCGGCTCTCTCCGGCGAACCCATGTCTAGACCGCAGATCTGATTATGTCAGTGGGGGTTACTGGTCGAACATATGGCTCGCCGCAGACCGGACATTCATGAGAGACCGCAAGTGGCCGACACCTGCCCGACATCAATCAGCCGCGAACGGCCAGGTAACGCTGCAGTGCTGTCGGTCGGCGCCTTCTGTCGAAGGACAGCAAAGGGTCGGCTGCCGTTGTTAACCCAGTGACGACGAAGGACCGCTGTCAGTCTCAAGCGGTCGCACGGGCACGCGCCGCGAAGGACAGCTCCTGGCCGACCACCGCAGGTCAGGCAACGCTTCCGAGCGTTCGGGTTATGGCGCAAAGCTGCCGGCCACGCGCAAAGGTCGGCTACGGCAGGTAGAGCCGCCGACAGCCATCGACTTTGGGAGGGGCGCCGACACCTATACGCCACACGGCGAGCGCAGTAGCGCATTCGCCCAGGCTGCGCAATAGCCGCCATGTGGGAAGGTCCGTCGTTGCCTACGAGGCCGACGCAGAGACCTGCCGGCTCAATACCGTGATCGGCGACCAGCGTCATCAGGCCGCCCCTCGTCGAGCTCACTGCCGAGAACACGGATCAGGTGGTGGTCAAGGTGCAAGACGGCACGCTGCTGATGTTCCCGTCCTATCTGGAGCATTCAGTCGATGCCAACACGAGCAACGAGGAAAGAGTCAGCGTCAGCTTCAACTTGATGTTATCTTCCTTCACCGAACGCCTGAGCAAACCGCTCTGGTGAGTCGAGCCGCCGACCTCGCTCCAGTTAACGATCCCTTCGAGAGGCGATTCATGAAAACCGCTGCGCAGATTCTCAGATCCAAGCCCGACCAGACTGTCCACACCATGGGGCCGACCGCCTCGGCGTATGAGGCCGCCAAGTTCATGGCCGACAAGAACATCGGCGCGCTGGTGGTGGTAGAGCGCGGCAACGTCGTCGGCATCGTCTCGGAGCGCGATTGCGCGCGCAAGCTCGTCGCCATGGCCCGGTCTTCGCAGGACACTCCGTTGCGCGACATCATGTCCAGCCCGGTCATGTATGTGCACCCCGACCAGACCGGCGAGGAGTGCATGGCGCTGATGACCGAAAACCGGTTGCGCCACTTGCCGGTAATGGACGGCGACCAGCTGATCGGTCTTATTTCCATCGGAGACCTAGTCAAAGCCACCATCTCCGAGCAGCAGTTCATCATCGAGCAACTCGAACACTACATTTCCGGGCAGCGCAACTGACGCTCGGCGAGCAGTTCCGAGCCCGGCCTGCCCGTCAGCAGCCCCTCTTCTCTGCCCGTTCCTACTACTTGAGGGTGTGATTTCTATCCAGTCACCACTTTCGAGCGCCCCACCCTCAACAGCGCGCCGTAGTGGCCGTCTTTGATGGCGCGGGGCGCTGCGCGAATTACCTCCAAAGCCGCACCGAGGGGTCGTCCTGTTGGCAGTTCCGGTTCCAAACTGGACATAGGGTTCGATCATTTAACAGCTGGAAGCGACCCTGAGCCGCCACTCGCGATGCCAATTTCGATGGCTGAAAGCGGACGCTGAGACAGTCCGCTGCTATTTGCCTCTTCAACGGACCACGGCTGCAGGCTCTGTCATTGGGCCACAAGCAGCCGTCCAATCTGAATGCCTCGCAGCCGCGAGGCATTTTTCTGGTGGCGCCCGGGCAACAAAAGACGCAGCGCCCTGTCAAATTCGGATTCGGTTCGACGAACGATTACGTGTCGGCATTGCGTTCCGTTGTACGAATACCCTCGAGCATGACGACATTGCTGACCGTCCCTGCTCTACGGTGCTTTGCAATCCGTTGGTATTCCTGCGACTGTACCCATCGACTGGCAGCCGCCATTGAGGGGAAACTGAGAAGGACGGTTCGATCGAACGGCCAATTTCCCTCCAAAGGGACCGGTGCGTTTTGTGCTGCCAGGACCGTACCTGCGTACCCTTCGAAGACAGGCATGAAAGCGCGAAGGTACGTCTTGTATTCATCACGGTCGTGGACGGTCATGTTGTTGATGACGTAGACGGTCATGGGCTTTCCCCTTCAAGCACGAACCCAGAATGCGGCCCATCTGGCTGCGGCGCGTGCCGGCGAGGCCGCTCTGACATGGTTCAGCTCCGACCGAATATGAGCTGCGCGCGCGAGTGGACCTCGTCTGGCAAGGCCACCGTCTTGCGTGCGATCGTGTCGATGAAGGCAATCAAAAGCTCTGTGTTCGCGACCTCCCCGCCCGTTTCGCTATTGCGCATGGTGTGTACGTATCGCAACGTCTTGGTCTTCACTTCCAACAAGCCGGTCCGGATATCCAAGAGGGACCCGGCCAGCACCTCCAGCTTGTACTGGATCCTCTGATCCAAGGCGACGAGACCCCGACTGTTCTCCTTGAGAAAGCCCGGCGTCAGCCCCAGATGGGCCAGAAAGTACCAGGAAGCTTCATCGAAGCGGCCCGTGTAGGACTGGACGTTCATGTGACCGATATGGTCGATGACCCATGGGTAAACGAATCCGCGATATGTCTCGATGGCTTGGTGTGACATGGTTTCCTGTTGTGCGCGTTTTCTTCGCTAGGCCGCGCCGCATGCGAACGCTTTCAGCCTCGACCAGTCCTCGACGATCAGTCCGCGCCAGTGCACGGCCAGTACGCCGGCGCGTTTCAGCCGCTGGATCGCCTCATTGGTCCGCTGGCGGGAAAGGCCGACAAACTCACTCAACTCGGCTTGAGAGAAGGGGAGAAATGCCTGGACGCCGGGGTCGAACGCCGGATTGAACATATGCGCGATGGCGAGTGCCAGGCGCGCTTCCGGCAATGCGGTGCGGGCTGTTTCGGCCATGCCCAGGTACTGCCAGAGCCGCTTGCTCAGCTCGTCGATCACGTATCTGGAGAACCTGGTGTTCGTGTCGAGCAGGTGATGGATCGCGGACGAAGGGATGTGCATGACCTGGCTGTCCGTCATCGCCGCGAGGTTGTAGTGCCGCATCTCGTGTTCGCCCAGCGAACCCTCCACGATCCAGCCGTCGCGTGTCACGCCGGTGACCATCGCGACCTTGCCGTTGCGGTTGACGCGAGTCCCTTTGAGCATGCCTTCGATGACACCGATCCACGACGATGCCGGTTCACCCTGTCGAGCGACCAGGGCGCCTTTGTCGTAACTCCTGACGTAGGACTCGGAAAGAACGGCCTTCTGCGTTGACGGGTCGAGAAAGTGCAGCCACGGCACCTTGAGCCAAGCCGCGCTCGCAGGCGCCTTCCTTGCGAATACGTCTGCGCCGGGCGCCCCGTCGCCCGCCAACATTTTGGCTGCTTGCAATGCAATACCCTCAGCGCAGAGTTGCCGGTGCGCAATCGGACATCGGCATCCCGTAAAGCAGGTCGAACAGGCGGTGCGTCGACCGCGTCATGCCATGGGCGCTCGGGTACAGGATCTCCGAGTCCGGAACCAGAACCTTCGCATAGATCGCCTCGAACACGCGCTTGATGACAGCGGGCTGCACGAGTTCGCGGTCGAAGCCCGGCATGATTCCGACCAGTTGCCAACCGGCCTTCTCGAATGCCTGCTGCATGTACGGCACTTGCAGCGTGGCCAAACCGTACACCATGCCCAGGCCCATGGCGACACCCATCGCCTCCATCAATGGCGCGAAGGTGCTGGCGAGTCCTGTGCCACGATACGGTACCCCGATCACTCCCACGCGGCCGTAAAGCACTTGGGCATCGCGGTCACGCTCCACGGCAAGCATTCCCGCCCATTCGGATCCTTTCGTGAACTGCAAAACGAAATAGTCCGCTCCGCGGCTTCCCTGAAGATTGACGTGCCCGGTGTAGAAGTCCTCGCGCAGGAAACAGCTCGCGTTACCGACGGCCATCGCCGGGGCCCATTCGTGCAACGCGCGCACGACCCGGGGTACGTCGGCAGCGGACGGCACCGAATAGCCGTAGCCCGGGGGTGGCGGCACAACCTCGCATAGTTCTGCAGTAGTCGGCCAGTTCATACGGCTAGGGCTGGTAGAAGTACGGATCGAGCACGTTCACCTCCGTGATCCGGCCCACGGGCAGCCCGTTTGCGTCCGCAACATGGCGGATGGCCTCGGGATTGGGTCCGTCGTAGACGCAAAACGTCTGCTTGCGATCGGGCGTCACGTACGAATGCAGCCAGGTGACGCCTCGCGCGGCGTTGTTGGCCGCGACGCCGGCAACGGCCTTGCGCCCGTCGGCGTTCAGCGGGATCGAGAGACCGTCGGGGAAGCCTCTTTCGACGAGGTAGCGCGGCATGGCGTCTCCTTCAGTGCGCGGCGCGCGCGGTGGCCGGGGCGATGATGAAGCGCTGAAGCGTCTGCGCCGAGGCGCAGGTGCCGGCCATCAGCAAGCCGGCCACGAGCAAGGAATGGATTCGCATGGATTTACCTTTCGCCTTTCGATGGCACCGCGCCGCCGGGTGCAAAGATAGGGCACAGCGGCGGCCGCCGCCTGCGCAAACCTACTCAATTTCCGCGCCGCGCCTACTCAGATTGGCCGGTCAGCCCGGCGCGCTGGGCGGCCTGGATGGCAGCCAGCCGCGTGTCGACGCCCAGCTTGGCGAACACCGCGGCCATGTGGTTGTCCACCGTGCGCACCGACCGGCACAGCCGCTCGGCGATCTCGGCATTGCGCCGGCCATCGCACAGGAGCAGCAAGACCTGCAGCTCGCGCTGGGTCAGCCCGAAAGCGTTGCCGCGCGTCGAAGGGCGTGCGCCACGCGGCAGGCCCCGCACACCCTCGCTGTTCAATTGCCTGCGCAGGGCCTGCGCCTTGGGACGCGCTCCCAAGGCCTCGAACAGTGCCAACGCCTCGCGCTGCGCATCCGCATCGCCCTCCTCCAGTGCCCTTGCGCGCTCGTACGTGCAGCCCAGCCGTTGCCACGCCGCGGCGGCGGCACGCCAGTCGCCCGCGATCTGAAGCGCATAGGGCTCGGCGCACTGGGCCGGCGCGGTCTCCAGGGCGCCCGCGCGCCAGCTCCAGTAGGCGAGCTCGCCGATGAACCAGGGATGCTGCCGATCGATGGCCAGCGGCAACGCGGATTGCGCCTCGGCGACCGCGCCGTCGCGGTCGCCGCGGGCATACGCGGCTTCTGCGCGCGCTGCGCGGACCGGGCCGATGCGCTGCAACGAGTCACCCTCGCCCGCCAGTGACAGGGCCGCCTCCAGGGCTTCGTCCGCCCCCGGGTCGCCACGGCGCACGCGCAACCGCCCCAGTGCGAGCAGGGCGGTGAACCGCGTCACCGGCCAGGACTCGGCACGCGCCACGATCTCGCCGGCCCGAGCTGCCGCGTCGTCCCACCGGCCGGCGTGCAACTCGCACAGCGCGAGCCAGGCGCCGCAGTAGTGTTCCGGGCCGTCGAGTTCGTGCTCGTGTGCGTCGGCGATCGCCTGCCCGAGCCACCGCGTTGCCGACTCGATCTGCATCAGCTCGCCGGCACCGATTCCCAGGCTGAGGAGCGCGTTCGATCTCGCGACCACGAAGCCCTCGGCCCCGGCCTGCGCCAGCGCATCGTTCAACTCGCGGCAGCCCGCCTCGTAATCCCGGAACAGCAGCGCCATGCCCAGGGTGCTCTTCGAATAGCACAGCCTTTTGCGCTCTCCGCATTGCTGCGCCAGCGCGACGGCCTTCCTGCCCCACTCGATGGCTTGGTCGATATCGCGGTCGAGCATTCGCAAAGACGCCTCGACTCCGTAGGCGGTGGCGTGCGCGGCGCCCGACGGCAGGGGCTCCAGCAGCTCGATCGCGCGCCGGCTCGCGGCGCCGGCTTCGCGGTTGCGAAGCATGTGCGCGTACAGCAGCGCCAGCCGGCTGAGGCTGGCCGCTTCGCCCACCCGGTCCGCGCGGCGCCGGTAGAGCTCCTCCAGCTCGCGCCGCGCACTGATGGCCTGCTCATACCAGTCCACATGGGCGCTGTCCAGGGCGTACGACTCCAGCCAGCCCCTGCGCTCGTCCTCGCTCACGGCGGCCGCGAGCTGCAAGGCCGTGCGCAGGTGCCTGGCGGCTTCGCGATTCGCGCCGTGCTTGCGGGCTTCACTGGCGGCAGCGGGCGCGTAGCGCGCCACGGCTTCGCCGTCCACTGCCAGCGCCGCGTGGTGCGCAAGTCGCACCAAGGGGATCGCACGGCCGCTCTTCTCCAGTGCGTGGAGCAACTGCAAGTGAAGCGATTGCGCCACAGGCTGTGGCAGCGCGGACTCCACCGCGACCCGTGCCAGCTCATGACGGAAGCTGAGCGTGGTAGCGTCCGCCAGCAGCAGGCCGCTATCCAGGCATGCCTCGATCGACGGCAGGTCCGGCCCCAGAACATCTTCGAGGAGCCATCGCTCCAACCGACGCGGCACGATGGAAACCAGGCGCACTACGGCCTGCGCGGCCGGGTCGAGCCGCGCGAAGCGCGCGAGGACCAGGTCTTGCACATTGCCGGGCAGGCTGTGCTCCGGATGGCGCAGCAGCTCCGACAGGAAGAACGGGTTGCCCTGCGTCGCGGCGTACAGGCCGGCCGGCGACCTCAATGCGCGGCGGGCGACGGTCTCGACGCCTTCGGGCGTCAGGCGTGCCAGCTGGATGCGGGTCAGCGCGCGCGCCGGGAGCTCGCCAGTCACGGCCCGCAGGGGATGGGCCGGGCCCACCTCGTCGTCCCTGAAGCTGATGACGAGCAAGGCCCGCGTGCGCTCGATGCGGCGGCCGAGGAACTTGACCAGGTCGAGGGTCGCCTCGTCAGCCCAGTGCACGTCGTCGATCACGACGAGCACCGGCTTCGCTGCCAGCCGCAGCTCGTCCAGCACCGCCTCGAACAGGGCTCCCCGAGGGCCCCCGAGGCGCTGCGAAAAGCGCACGTCCTGCGCGCGCGCGATGTCGAGCAGCGGCGCCAGCGAATGGGGAGTCTGGAGCGAATCGCACGCGCCCCACCACACGGG
>JAGRPN010000170.1 GCA_019449555.1 Ramlibacter sp. | reverse complement strand
CTGCGCGCCCTCGTCCAGGCGCAGCGCCGCGATCACCTTGGCGCCGGCGGCGTCGCGCTCGAGGCCCTCCCATTGCCCAGCGGCCCGCAGCAGGCAGCGCAGTGCTGCAATCCACTGCGGCAGCGGCCGCGCCTGCTGCATGCCTTCGCGCCAGCCGTTGATCTCGTGCAGCAGCGCCTGCAGCTTTTCGCTCTCGCCGAGGTCCGCGGCGGCGAGCGAGCGCCACTCACGCAAGCCCGCCCGGCGCACACGGCGCTCGATCGCGAGCGCGTGTTGCGGCGCGATGGCCGGTGCATTCTTGAGCCAGTCGATCACGCTGTCGCAGCTCGTATTCCAAGCGCAGGCCCGCAGCGCCAGCATGGCGTGCGCGGCGGCCCTGGTGGTGGAGAGCTTCCAGCCCGTTTCGTCGCGGATCGCGAGGCCGCGCACGTCGAGCATCGCGCGGATGCGGCGCGTGAGGACGCGGTCGGTCGCCGCGATCGCGACCGGCACGCGTCCCGCCTCCACGTGACGCAGCACGCAGGCGGCCGCGCGCTCCGCTTCGTCGGACGGACCCTCGGCTTCATGCAGCCGGACATCGCCGAGCGGGCCGTCCACCGCCAGCGGCAAACAGACTGCCTTGTCCTGCAGCAGCGAGCTGAGCTGCCGCGCCAGAGGGTCCTGCTGGAAGCCTGCCACCACAACGAGCAGGTCCAGCTCCCGCGCGAGGTCGCCTTCGAGCAGGGCGTCCCCCGCGTAAGCCGAAGCGGCGGCCCATTCGATGGCAATGCTCGCGACCGCCGATTCCAGCGCAAGTACCGGTGCGTCGAGCCCGGCGGCCACGACGCGGCGGGCTTTCGCGGCCCAGGCCGGTCGCTGCGCCGGAGGCACCGCAGCCGCCACCGCTGCGACCTGCCAGGCTGCCTCGACCAGCCGCCCGGCCAGGAGGTCGGCTCTCGGGCCCAGGCCGGCGCGCTCCAGCAATGCGAGCGCAGTAAGCAGGTCGCGACCCATGTCGAAGCCGATATCGTCGCCACCGGCTGGCAAACCGGCGGCGGCCGACCAGTTCATCGTGGTCTCGAAACGCGGCGCAAAACCATCGGGCACCTGCTCGCCCCACAGTTTGCGGGCGACCGCGAGCAAGTGGATGTACGGCAGGAGCACGACAGTGCGCGCGGCATGGGCGCCGCGCTCGTCCATCACGCTGCGGATACGGCTGGTCAACGCATGCCACGCCTGCGTCGCATGATGCTTTTCCACTATGGCGTCCATAGCGCGCACGGCCGCGTCCACAGCCCGTGAGGGGACTTGGTTTCTGTCACAATGACCCTCACTTTACCGGTATCGCCATTTGCCCAAAGGAAGAAACACCATGGCCAGCGACCTGATCAAGCACACCTCAGACGCAACCTTCGAGGCCGACGTCCTGAAATCGGACAAGCCGGTCCTGGTTGACTATTGGGCGGAGTGGTGCGGCCCCTGCAAGATGATCGCGCCGATCCTCGATGAAGTGTCCGCCACCTATCGCGACAAGCTGCAGATCGCCAAGATGAACGTCGACGAGAACCGCGACATCCCGGCGAAGTTCGGCATCCGCGGCATCCCGACCCTGATGCTGTTCAAGGACGGGCAACTCGCCGCCACCAAGGTGGGCGCCATGAGCAAGGCGCAGCTCACCGCCTTCATCGATCAACAACTGGCCTGACCCGGCCCAAATAGCAGCCAAAAGCACGCGGCCCCTGCGGCCGCGTTTTCTCCTTATAATCCTCCCAAGTTCGCTGATCCGCCTGTGCAGGCGGGCAGTTCGAGTTCCCGGTTCGTGAGGCATGCTTCTCGCCTCGCGACAAACCTCCCCCAGACGCCAACAACAGCTCCGCAAGGAGTGCACAACGCAGGTTCAATCCATGCACTTAAACGAACTCAAGGCACTGCACGTGTCTGAAGTCCTCAAGCAGGCCGAAGAGCTTGAAATCGAAAACACCGGCCGCATGCGCAAGCAGGAGCTGATGTTCGCGATCATCAAGAAGCGCGCGCGCGCGGGCGAACAGGTTTTCGCCGACGGCGTGCTCGAGATCCTGCCCGACGGCTTCGGCTTCCTGCGCAGTCCCGACACCAGCTACACCGCCAGCACGGACGACATCTACATCTCGCCCAGCCAGGTGCGGCGCTTCAACCTGCACACCGGCGACATGATCGAAGGCGAGGTGCGCACGCCCAAGGACGGCGAACGCTATTTCGCGCTGACCAAGCTCGACAAGGTGAACGACGGCCCGCCGGAGCAGAACAAGCACAAGGTGATGTTCGAGAACCTGACGCCGCTGTTCCCCAAGGAACAGATGAAACTCGAGCGCGACGGCTTCAAGGGCGAAGAGAACATCACCGGCCGGATCATCGACATCATCGCGCCCATCGGCAAGGGCCAACGCGCGCTGCTGGTGGCGCCGCCCAAGAGCGGCAAGACGGTGATGATGCAGCACATGGCGCACGCCATCGCCGCCAACTACCCGGACATCTACATGATGGTGCTGCTCGTGGACGAGCGGCCCGAGGAAGTGACCGAGATGCAGCGATCGGTCAAGGGCGAGGTGATCGCCTCCACCTTCGACGAGCCGGCCGCGCGCCACGTGCACGTCGCCGAAATGGTGATCGAGCGCGCCAAGCGGCTGGTCGAGTTGAAGCGCGACGTGGTCATCCTGCTGGACTCGATCACGCGCCTGGCCCGCGCGTACAACAACGTCGTCCCCTCCTCCGGCAAGGTGCTGACCGGCGGCGTGGACGCCAACGCGCTGCAGCGCCCCAAGCGCTTCCTCGGCGCGGCCCGCAACGTCGAGGAAGGCGGTTCGCTCACGATCATCGCCACCGCCCTGATCGACACCGGCAGCCGGATGGACGAAGTGATCTTCGAGGAGTTCAAGGGCACCGGCAACAGCGAAATCCACCTGGACCGGCGCCTCTACGAGAAGCGCGTGTTCCCGTCGATCCAGCTCAACCGCAGCGGCACCCGCCGCGAGGAGCTGCTGCTCGCGCCTGAAATCCTGCAGAAGACCCGGATCCTGCGCCAGTTCATGTACAACATGGATGAGATCGAGGCGATGGAGATGGTGCTCAAGAGCATGAAGGCGACGAAGACCAACGTCGAGTTCTTCGACATGATGCGGCGCGGCGGCTGAACTAAGGAGCGGATCTCCGCGGCGGTTCGCTTTCAGTTTTCACTTATAATTCAAGGCTTTACGCGGAAAGTAGCCCAGACGGTCTGGCCCGGCTCCCGCACCTGAAACGAGAAACACCATGAAGCAAGGCATTCACCCCAAGTACCGCGAAGTGCTGTTCGTCGACCTGTCGAACGGCTTCAAGTTCGTGACGCGCTCCTGCGCCGAGACCAAGGAAATGGGCAAGACGGACGACGGCCGTGAGCTGCCGCTGTACAAGCTGGACACCTCGAGCGAGTCCCATCCCTTCTACACGGGCACGCAGAAGTCCGTGACCGACATGGGCGGGCGCGTGGACAAGTTCCTCAAGAAGTTCGGCAAGACCGCCGCCAAGTAAGCGGTCCAGCGCAAGTACCCGCGCAACTTGCGGGGCCTCCCGCCGGCAGGCATCATCCCGGGCAATCGCCGGCCATTGCCGGCGTCCGGAGTCAAAGATGCGAATCGCGATCATGGGGTCCGGCGGCCTTGGCGGTTATTTCGGCGCGCGGCTGGTCCAGGGCGGCGCCGCCGATGTCCACTTCGTGGCCCGCGGCAAACACCTCGAAGCCATGCGCCGCGACGGCCTGCGGGTCGAAGGACCCGAGCCGATCCACGTCACCCCCGTGCACGCGACCGACCAGCCGGCCAAAATCGGCGTGGCCGATGTCGTCATGCTGTGCGTGAAGTTGTGGGACACGCAGCAGGCGATCGAGCAGATCCGGCCCATGGTCGGGCCCGACACCGCGATCATCTCGTTCCAGAACGGCGTGCTGAAGGATCAATACCTGCGCGCCGCGTTCGACGAGCGGCAGCTGATGGGCGGTGTCGGCTATGTCGCCACCACCATCGGCGAGCCCGGCGTGATCCGCCAGACGGGGCCCATGCAGCGGCTCCTGTTCGGCGAGTTCGACGGCAGCCGGTCGGCACGCGGCGAGGCGCTGCTCGCGGCGTGCCTGGCGGGCGGCATCAATGCCGAGCTCTCCACCGACATCGTGCGCGAGATCTGGCAGAAATACGTGTTCCTGGTGGCGCTTTCGGGCACGACCACGACGATCCGCAAGCCCATCGGCCCGATCCGCTCGAATCCGCAGACTCGCGCTTTCCTGCTCGACGTCATGAAAGAGGTCGTGGCTGTCGGCCGGGCGCACGGCGTCGCCCTGACCGATGATTTCGCGCAGGCGCGGCTCCAGTTCGCCGACGGTCTGGCCGCGGACATGACCTCTTCGATGCACCACGACCTGGAGCGCGGTAACCGGCTCGAAGTGCGCTGGCTTGCGGGCGGCGTGGTCGAACTCGGGCAGGCGAAGGGCGTGCCTACGCCGCTGAATCGGGCCATCGCCGACATCCTCGCGCTGCACGCCGAGGGGACTTCGTCATGACTGCGATGGCCGCGCTGCGCCTGCGCGGCGTCACGTGCATCCCGGTCGAAGTGCCGCTACGCTATGTGCTCGGCACCAGCGCTGCCACCGTGCGCGCCGCGCCCTTGCTGCTGGTCGAGGTGCAGACGGAAGAAGGCGTGGCGGGCCGCTCGTATGTGTTCGCCTACCGGCGCAGCGGCGCGAAATCGATCGCGCTCGTGCTCGAGGAGGCAGCCGAACTGGCCCGGGGCGACAACGTAGCGCCGCTCGCCATCGCCGCGAAGCTGCAGCGCCGCTTTGCCCTGATCGGCGTGACCGGCGTGGTTCGCATGGCGTTGTCGGCGCTCGACATGGCCTTGTGGGATGCGCTGGCCATAGCAGCCGGTGTGCCCCTCACCCGCCTGCTGGGCGGCGCGCCGCGGCCCGTGCGCGCCTACAACTCGTGCGGCCTGGGACTCATGGCCCCCCAGGCGGCGGCGGACGAAGCCGAGGCCCTGCTCGAAGGCGGGATGCAGGCGGTGAAATTGCGGCTGGGCCACCCGACCCTCGCTGAGGATCTCGCCGTCACGCGCGCGGTGCGCAAGCGCCTGCCCGACGCCGTGCAACTCATGGTCGATTACAACCAGGCGTTGTCGCGCATCGAGGCATTGACCCGCGGGCGCGCGCTGCAATCCGAAGGCGTGGCGTGGCTGGAAGAGCCGATCCGCCACGACGACCTGGAAGGCAACGCCGAGATCGCGCGCGCACTCGAGCTGCCGGTGCAGATCGGCGAGAACTTCGATGGCCCGAAGGCCTTGTTGCAGGCGCTGCAGGCACG
>JAGRPN010000169.1 GCA_019449555.1 Ramlibacter sp. | reverse complement strand
GGAACAGGAAGATGTAATTTTCCAGGCCGACCCACTCGCCCGCGCGTCCGATCTTGGCATCCGTGAATCCCAGCCAGACGCCCAGGATCAGCGGATACGTGAGGAACACGACCAGCAACAAGCCGGCCGGGACCATGAACAACAAGCCCAGCGCGTTGCGGCTGTTCTGCATGCGCTGCAGCAGCCCCGCTTTTTCAGCTTCCGGCCGTACGGAGGGCGAAGTGGAGCCGCCGCCCGCGCCGCCTTCGAAACGGGCGGGGGCGGACGGCCGCGTGGGCGGGGCGCTGCGACGCATCAGGCCTTGTAGTAGCGCTTGGCCCGTTGCGCGGCGCGCTGGGCGGCTTCCTTCGGCGATTTCGACCCGCTGGCCGCTTCGGCGACCATGTCGAGCACGATGAAGTCGGCGATCGCAGCCGCCGACGCGGGACCCATCTTGCCCGCATAGCCGCAAGGCCACATGTTCTTCGTGGCGTCACGGTAGGGCGTGTGCTTGGGATCCACGGTCCAGATCGGGTTCGCTTCGTAGGCCTTCAGAGGCTGGCAGGTGTAACCGATGCTGGCCTTCATCCAGGGGGCGTACTGCTCCTCCTCCATCATGAACCGGATGAATTCCTTGGCGGCCTTCGGGTACTTGGTGTACTTGAAGATCATCTGGTTGAAGAAGATGTTGAACTCGCTGGGCTTGCCGACCGGGCCGATCGGGAAGTTGGCGTGCTGGATGTCCTTGGCCATCTCCTGCATCTTCGGGTCCTGGGAGGTCTTGGCGGCGTAGTAGATCGAGATGCCGTTCGCGGTGACGCTGACCTCGTTGGACAGAAAGGCCTTGTTGTTGTTGGGGTCCTGCCACGTGAGCGTGCCGGGCACGAAGGTGGGGTACAGCTCCTTCGCGAATTCCAGCGCCTTGAGTGTTTCCGGGCTGTCGATCGCGACCTGGTTCTTCTCGTTGACGAGTTTGCCGCCGTGGCTCCAGACGAGCCAGTGGGCCCAGCTCTGGTCGCCGCTGGCGTGCCCGAGCGCGAAGCCGCCCGGCGTGCCCTTGTCCTTGAGCGCCTTCATCAGCTTCATGAATCCCGGCAGGTCTTTCGGGAAGCTGTCGAAGCCCGCCGCCTTCACGTGGCTCTCACGGTAGACGATTGCATTGCCGGCGACGCCGAGGGGCACGCCGATCCATTTGCCGGCCGGCTTGAGGTATTGCTCGCACACCGGATACCAGCCGCCGTACTTCTTGCCGAGGTAGTTGCACAGGTCGGAGACATCGACGAGCTTGGCCGGATACAGGTTGGCGTCGTCGTTGGTGGACAGGATGATGTCGGGGCCGGCGCCGGCATTGGCGGCCACCGCCGCCTTGGGCCGCACGTCCTCCCAGCTTTCGCTGTCGAGCCGCACTTCGATGCCGGTCTTCTCGGTGAACTTCTTGATGTTGGCGTTGTACTGGTCGATGTCGCCCTGCACGAACTGCTTCCAGCGCAGCACGCGCAGTTTCGCGCCCTTCTCCGGCTGGTTGTTCCATTGCGCCAGCGCGCCGCTGGGCCACAGCATGGGCACGGAGACGGCTGCTGCAGCAGCCGATGTTTTCTTGATGAACTTTCGCCGGTTGTCGAAGGACATGGTTGTCTCCTGGGGGTGGGTCGAAAAACTCGAATGGGCGGCTGCGAGGCTGCCAGTTCAACGTGCCAGCCGCACGCCGCTGGCAGCGTCGAACAGATGGGCGCGTTCCGGGTCCGGGCGCAGGCGGATCATTTGCCCCGGCCGGAATGCATGTCGATCGCGAAACACGGTGGCAACCTCCACGCCCGCGATCCTGGTGAAGACCTGGGTGTCCGCGCCGGTGGGTTCCACCACGATCACCTCGCTGGGCACGCCGGCCTCGCCCTCGGCCAGCGCCATGTGCTCGGGCCGGGTGCCGTAGATCACCTGCTGTCCGTTCTCGCCGCCGGCGCTGGCCGGAACGGGCAGCGAGATACCGTCGGGAAACTCGACGCGCGCATCACCGTTGGAGCGCCTCAGGACGCCCGGCATGAAGTTCATGGAGGGCGAGCCGATGAAGCCCGCAACGAACAGGTTGGCGGGCCGGTCGTACACCTCGAGCGGCGAGCCGGTCTGCTCGACTATGCCGTCGCGCATGACCACGATCTTGTCGGCCATCGTCATCGCCTCGATCTGGTCGTGGGTCACATAGACGGACGTCGTCTTCAGGCGCTGATGCAGTTCCCTGATTTCGGTGCGCATCTGCACGCGCAGCTTGGCGTCGAGGTTGGACAGGGGTTCGTCGAACAGGAAGACCTGGGGATCTCGCACGATGCAGCGGCCCATGGCGACGCGCTGCCGCTGGCCGCCGGAGAGTTGTCCCGGCTTGCGCTTGAGCAGCGTCGAGAGTTCGAGCTGGGCGGCAACCCGCTCGACATCCTCCCTGATGCCATGTTCGGTGCGGGCGCGTCCGGGGTGGAGCCGGCCGACCAGGGGCGTACGCGCCAGCGCGGAATGGCGTCGCATCCGAAGCGGCACGGCAATATTGTCGAACACGTTCAGGTGCGGATACAGCGCGTAGGACTGAAACACCATTGCGAGGTTGCGTGCGCTGGGACGAATGCCGTCGACCTGAACGCCCTCTATGCGTACCTCACCGGAGCTCTGGGGCTCCAGACCCGCAATGACGCGCAGCAACGTCGACTTGCCGCAGCCCGAGGGACCGATCAGCGCGATGAACTCGC
>JAGRPN010000168.1 GCA_019449555.1 Ramlibacter sp. | reverse complement strand
TGTCGGTGTTCTGGGCCACGGTCGTGTCGGCGGTCACCAGCCTGCTGCGGCCGGAATGCTCGCTGATTCCCTACGACGTGTTCCGCGGTCGCGGCCCCATCCTCAAGCAATTGTGGGGGTCGAGTCTCGTGAAAGCGCTGGAGGGCGGGACCATCGGCGTGCTGAACGTCGCCTCCACCTGTGCCGGCGCCGGCATCATCGTGGGCGTGGTCACGCTGACGGGCCTGGGTCTCAAGTTCAGCTCGATCGTGATCGACCTGGCCGGCGGCTCGCTATTGATGACTGCGGTCTACACCTCGCTCGTGGTGTGGATCGTCGGGCTGGCGGTGCCGGTCACGGCGTCGTACATCATCTGCGCGGTGATCGCGGCGCCGGCGCTCATCAAATTGGGTGTCCCTGATTTCGCGGCGCACATGTTCATCTTCTATTACGCCGTGCTGTCGGAAGTGTCGCCGCCCACGGCGCTCTCGCCGTTTGCGGCGGCAGCGATCACGGGGGGCGATCCCTACAAGACAACCATGCAGTGCTGGAAGTACACGGTCCCGGCTTTCCTGGTGCCCTTCATGTTCGTGCTGGACCCGAGCGGCCAGGGCTTGTTGCTGATGGGTTCCACCAAGGCGCTCGCCACGGCCAACTGGTGGTCGATCGCCGAGGTCACCTTCACGGCCGCGCTGGGTGTCGCAGCGCTCGCAGCCGGCTTCCAGGGCTGGGCGTTCAAGCGCACCACGCTTATCGAACGCGTGATGTTCCTGATCGCCGGCTTCGCGCTGGTCTACCCCACGCCGGTTGCGGACCTGCTGGGGATCGGACTGGTCATCATCGCGCTCGGCTTGCAGTATTTCCGCGGGCGGCCGGTGAACGCTTCGGCGTAGTCCCGCCTCTCTCTCTCTCTCTGTTTGCGCAGTCTTCGTAGGGTGGGCAGCTTGGCTGCCCACCTGCAGGGCCTGTCATTGCGGGCTTGACCCGCAATCCACTTTGGCGCGCGGCTTCAGAACGCCGCGATCCCGGTCTGCGCGCGCCCCAGGATCAGCGCATGGATGTCGTGCGTGCCCTCGTACGTGTTGACCGCCTCGAGGTTCACCAGGTGGCGCGCCACGCCGAACTCATCGCTGACGCCGTTGCCGCCCAACATGTCGCGCGCTATGCGTGCGATGTCCAGCGCCTTGCCGCAGGAGTTGCGCTTCATGATGGAGGTGATCTCAACGGAAGCCGTTCCCTCGTCCTTCATGCGCCCCAGCCGCAGGCACCCCTGCAGGCCCAGCGTGATCTCGGTTTGCATGTCGGCCAGTTTCTTCTGGATCAACTGGTTGGCCGCCAGCGGCTTGCCGAACTGCTTGCGATCGAGCACGTACTGGCGGGCGCGGAACCAGCAGTCTTCGGCCGCACCCAGAGCACCCCAGGCGATGCCGTAGCGGGCGCTGTCCAGGCAGGTGAACGGGCCTTTCAGGCCGCGCACTTTGGGAAAGGCGTTTTCGTCCGGGCAGAACACCTCGTCCATCACGATCTCGCCGGTGATCGACGCGCGCAGGCCCACCTTGCCGTGGATGGCCGGTGCGCTCAGTCCCTTCCAGCCTTTTTCCAGGACAAAGCCGCGAATCTGGCCGCCATCTTCCTTGGCCCACACCACGAACACATCGGCGAACGGGCTGTTGGTGATCCACATCTTGGTGCCCGAGAGCTTGAAGCCGCCATCGACTTTCTTGGCGCGCGTGATCATGCTGCCGGGGTCGGAGCCGTGGTTCGGCTCGGTCAAGCCGAAGCAGCCAATCAATTCGCCGGTCGCGAGCTTCGGCAGATATTTTTGCTTGGTCGCTTCATTGCCGAATTCGTTGATCGGCAGCATCACGAGCGACGACTGAACGCTCATCATCGAGCGGTAGCCCGAGTCGACCCGCTCCACTTCGCGCGCGACCAGGCCGTAGCAGACGTAGTTCAGGCCGGCGCCGCCGTAGGCTTCTGGAATGGTGGCGCCCAGCAGGCCCAGCTCGCCCATTTCGCGGAAGATGGCCGGATCGGTCTTCTCGCTGCGAAAGGCCTCGAGGACGCGCGGCGCCAGGCGCTCCTGGCAGTACGTGGCGGCCGATTCGCGCACCATCCGCTCTTCATCCGTGATCTGCTGGTCCAGCAGAAGCGGATCGGCCCAGTGGAAGGAGGCCGGCTTGTTCGAAATACTCATGTCACTTTCTCCCGGCGCTTATCGCGTTCGTGCTGACGATGGTGTCTGAATTGCCGAATCCCTCCTGCGGGAAGGGCTGTAGGCAGCACCACTATAAAATTTCCCCGGTCCCGCCACAAACGATTTATACGCACGCTGTAGTGCGTTTTTGGAATTCCAGCATGCGCCGAAAGATTCCGTCTACCGTCGCCCTGTCGGCCTTCGAATCCGCCGCCCGGCACCAGAGCTTCACCAAGGCTGCCGAGGAGCTTTCGGTAACGCAGAGCGCCGTCTGCCGGCAGATCGCGGCGCTGGAGGACCTGCTGGGCGTCAAGTTGTTCCGGCGCACCAAGCGCGGAGTCGTCGTGACGGAAGCAGGCTCGAGCTATGCGCGCAGTGTTCGAGCCCGGCTGGACGAAATGGAGCGCGACACCCTGGAGTTGATGGCCAACGGGGCGCAGGGCACGACTCTCGACATCGGGGTGGTGCCGACCTTCGCCACGAACTGGCTGCTGCCGCGCCTGGTCGAGTTCCGGCGCGCACATCCCCACATCATCGTGAACCTGACGGCGCGCACGCGCCCATTCCTTTTCGAGGACACGGCGCTGGACGCGGCGATTTACGCGGGTGGGGCGAGCTGGCCGGGAACCGAGGGCCATTTCCTCATGCGTGAAAACCTGATCGCCGTGGCCAGCCCCGCGTTCATCGCGCCTCGCAAGGTGCTCAAGGTGGGCCAGCTCGCGCGTTTGCCGCTGCTGCAGCAGACCACGCGCCCGTACGCATGGCGCGATTGGTTCCAGTCCCAGGGCTTGCAGGTGGAGAACGACATGGGCGGCCCACGGCTGGAACTGTTTTCGATGCTCGTAAAGGCCGCGATTCATGGAATGGGCGTGAGCCTCATTCCAAAGTTCCTGGTGGAAAAGGAGCTTGAAACGCGGTTGCTGGTCCAGGTCGTGAACCATGATTACCTGAGCGATCGCTCCTACTACCTCATCTACCCCGAGCACAAGGGCGGCGACCGCCAGGCTCTTGCCGCTTTTCGCGACTGGATCCAGTCGGAAGCGCGGCAGTACCGCGAGCCCATGGGACTGGGCTGAAGTCCCATCGTCTCGTTGCCGTCGAACGTCGGCAATTGCTTTGGCCCTTGATCTTGGTCGAACTGCAAGCCGGCGCTTTGTGCTAGTTTATGCCGTCCGTTCGCGCGGCGTACCCCGCCGCCTCGACCACCGCGCGGCAGCATTGCGCGGCGACGTTTGACAATACGTTTCGGCAAACAACGCAACTCTTTTCGAGAAGGGGATAGCTATGGCAGATATTCTGGCTCCGCTGGCGGGAAAGATCCTGGCCGTGCTGGTCAAACCCGGTTCCAAGGTCGAGGAAGACGATGAACTCGTCGTCATCGAGGCGCTGAAGATGGAAAACACCGTCTATGCGCCCAGTGGCGGCACGGTGAAGGAAATCAAGGTCAAAGTGGGCGACAGTGTCGAGGACGACGCCCTGCTGATGGTGGTCGAATGACGCTTGCATAGAAGGAATCGAGGCAACGATGAATTTCGAACTTTCCGAAGAGCAGCAACAGGTCCAGGACACGGCCCGCCGGTTCGCCGCTGAAGACATTGCGCCGACCCTCGAGCAAGAGGAGGCGAAGCACGAATTTCGCGCCGATCGCGTCGCCAAGATGGGCGCGCTCGGCTTTTTCTCCTGCGCATTGCCGGAGGAATTGGGCGGCAGCGGCATGGGTTTCATGGAGTCGGTGCTGATGTCCGAGCAGATCGCCAAGATATCGGCGTCCTGGCGCCTGCCGTTCAACATGCAGAACCTGGGCCCGGCGCTGACCGTGGCGAAGTTCGGCACCGACGCGCAGAAGAAGAAGTACGTTCCGGGCTGGGTTGCCGGCACGCAGCTCGGCTTCTTCGCCATGACCGAATCCAACACCGGCTCCGATGTGTCCAGCATGAAGACGCACGCGATCGACCGCGGCGATCACTGGGAAATGCATGGCACCAAGATGTGGATTTCGCAGGCGCACGTGGGCGATGCAGGCCTGCTCTACGCCTACACCGACAGGGCCAAGGGCAACAAAGGCATGACAGCCTTCATCATCGAGCCGAAGAACTGGAAAGGGTGCACCGCCCGAGCGATCGAGACCAAGCTCGGCCTGAAATGTGCCCCGACCGGCGAGTTCGCCTTCGACGGGATGAAAGTGCCGAAGGAAAATGTGCTCGGCGAGCCGGGCGACGGGTTTCGCATCTGCATGTGGCAATTGAACCAGACCCGGCTCGGTTGCGCGGCCGGAGCGCTCGGCGTCGCCGGAGGCGCGCTGGATATCGCCGTCAAATACGCCAACGAACGCACCCAGTTCGGCAAGCCGATTTCACAGCACCAGATGATCATGGCGCAGATCGCGGAAATGACCGTGGAGCACCAGGCCGCCCAAATGCTGGTGTACAAGGCGGCGTGGCTGAAGGACAACGGCAAACCGAACCAATTCGAGACGTCGGTCGCCAAGTTCGCGGCGTCGGAGGCGGCGGTCCACGCAGCAAACGAGTGCATGAAGATTTACGGCTCGTTCGGGTTTTCGACCGAGTATCCCGCGGAGCGTTTCTACCGGGACGCGAAGTCGCTGCAGGTGGTGGAAGGCACGTCCAACATCCAGAAGATCATCATCTCGGGCATGGCCTGCGGGACCACGCCCAACCGCGAGTAGGAAAACAGGCCAAGAGGGGAAGACAAGGGGGCAGAGCCAGCGTGCTTTGCCCCCTTTTTTCCGCAGCGCTCCATCCACATTGAGGGAAGAATCCGCATGAGACCGTATTTTGAAAAAATGCCCGGCTTCGGCAAGCCGCTGAAGGAAAACCGCCTCGCGCGCACGCAGGAGAGCCGCACGAAGCTGGAGGCCGTCGAAGCGGAAATCGCTGCGGCGAAGAAGGCAGTGGAAGAAGTCGGGATACCCACGGCCAAGATCAACGAACGCGGCGGACTGACCGTTTGGCAGAGGCTGGAATACCTCGTCGATCCGGGCACCTGGCAGCCGCTGCACAGCCTCTACAACCCCGAGGACAACGAAGAGGGCACGACCAACGTGGTCGACGGCCTGGGCAAGATCGGCGGCCGCTGGGCTGTGATCATCGGCTTCGACAACAAGGTCCTTGCCGGCGCCTGGATCGCCGGACAGCCCGATAACATCCTGCGTGTGACCAACCTGGCCAAGCGGCTGCACATACCGCTGGTGTGGCTGGTGAACTGCAGCGGCGTGAAGCTTCCCGACCAGGAGAAGTTCTACGCGGACCGCCGCGGTTCGGGCGCGCCTTTCTTCCGTCACGCCGAACTGGAGCAGGCCGGCATTCCGGTGCTCGCGGGCATCTATGGCACCAACCCGGCCGGCGGCGGCTACCAGGCGATCAGCCCGACGATCCTGATCGCACACAAGGACGCCAACATTGCCGTGGGCGGAGTCGGCATCGTTTCGGGCATGTCACCGCAAGGCGGATTCGATGTCGCCGGGCTGGAGCAATTGATCGCAGTCACGCGCAACATGAAGGACAAGCCGCCGGGCAGCGCCTCCACTCATTACGATGCGACCGGCTTCTTCACTCGCGTCTACGACGAGGAAAAAGGCGTGCTCGACGGCATCAAGGAATACATGCGCATGATTCCGGCCTACGACCCGATGTTCTTCCGCGTGGCCGAGCCGGCGGAACCGCAGCTTCCTGCCGCAGACCTCTATCACCTGCTGCCGTTCAACCAGAAATCGGACTACTCCTTCGACGACATCCTCGCGCGGCTGGTCGATGGAAGCGAGCACATGGAGTTCCGGCCTGGCTATGGGCCGGAGGTGTACACCGGCCTCGTGAAAATCGACGGCATGCTGGTCGGCGCCATCGGCAACCGGCAAGGGCTGCTGCCCAAGGGATATCCGGAGTACGCGGATTACCCGGGCATCGGCGGCAAGCTCTACCGGCAGGGCCTGATCAAGATGAACGAGTTCGTGACCCACTGCGCCCGCGACCGGGTTCCGGTGATCTGGTTCCAGGACACGACGGGCATCGATGTGGGCGACATCGCTGAAAAGGCGGAGCTGCTCGGGATCGGACAATCGCTCGTGTACTCGATCCAGCAGGCCGACGTGCCGATGATGCTGGTGGTGCTGAGGAAGGGCAGCGCCGCGGCCCACTACATCATGGGCGGGCCCACGGCCAATCGCCAGAACGCCTTCACCCTGGGCACGGCCGCAACCGAAATCTACGTCATGCACGGGGAGACCGCGGCGGTGGCGACTTACTCGCGCCGTGCGATCAAGGACAAGGATTCGGGCAAGCCGCTCGAGCCGCTGGCGCAGAAGATGAATGAAATGGCGCAGAACTATCTGGATACTTCACGTCCGGCGTACTGCGCCCGCCACGGGTTCGTCGACGAGATCGTGGAACTGAAAGCGCTGCGCGGCTACCTGAAGGCATTTGCCGGCGCGGTGTACCAGAACCCGAAGTCGATCTGCCCGCGCCACCAGATGCTGCTGCCGCGGATCATCAAGGGCTAGTTGTCGAGTTGCATTAGGTTCTCAGTCCGGCGGAGGTCCGCGGCTCTGACTTTGCCGGAACGAGCCGCGCCAGTCGCCTGCTACGAGATCGAGTCCAGCTCCTGCTGCCACGCGCGTGCCAGCTTCGTCCAGCCGGATTTGTTCGGGTGGATCTCGTTGAGCCAGTCACCGCTGCTGCCGTTGCTGTTCGGGTCCGCCGGGATCAAGGCAACGGCGGTGGTCGGCACGACGTGCAGCTCCTGGCGGTCTTCGGTAGCCCAGCCCCTTACGGTGGTAGCGACATCGATGAAAATGCGCTCCGTCACCTCCTGCCAGAGGCGTGGCGGAATGCCATTCTTCTGGTACGCGCGCGAGAGCCACGCGTGCCCGCCGGGGAAGGCCGGCGCGACGCGCGCCACCGGCAAGCTATAGCAGTTGAGGAACATCGGAAGATCGGGCTGGCGGCTGGAGCGGACCAGGTCGTAGATCTGCGCGAACTTCGGGTCGATCTTCTTGTCCACCAGGTCGGCAACGGCATCGAGGTTGTAGCAATCGTCCGCCTGCAGATCGGGCGGGGCGCCGTGCACGCCATGCAGGATGCCATTGCCTGAGCCCGGTTCAAGCGCCGCGTCGATGAAGTCGTTTCCGCTTGCGCTGAAGAGCAACGCGTCAAACCGGAATGGCAAGCCGTCCGTGTTGATCCACTGGTGGAACAAGCCGTCGGCGCAGTCCGCGATGCTTCGCATCGTGTCGCCGAACCGCGCGAGGTTGATGAACAGCGCACGGTTTCCCTTGGCACCGCGAAAGGACTTGGACAGCGCCCATGGCAGCGAGAGTTGGAACAGCGAGCTGCGGTCCATCCATGAGTCCCCCTCGCAAAGGAAGTAATAGTCGAAGGCCTGCGGATCGAGCGAACCCTGATCGATGGCGCGGTCGTATTCGTCGCTGTAAAGGACGACGGAGGTCATGTGGGCCCCTTTCCTTGCACGGTGCGAAGTCCATCGCACTCAGTGATTGGAGACAATACGCCGTCCAGGCGAACCCGGCAAACCTTCGACCAGATCAGGACGCGAAACGGTAGAAATAGTACGTGGCCGTGTATGGAACCCTGGCAATCTGCCTGGCGTTTGCCGGGCCACATGGTTCAGCTGGCGCGACTCCGCCGACAGTTCTGACCCGTTGAATGCTCTTGGCTCGGCTAAAGATGCCCGCGCCAGTAGTCGACTTGCCGGTTAACAGCAACCATGGAATCGCAGACCGGTTCGGGCCCGGATCGCGGCTCTTGACCTCTCCGACGACGGTACTCCCGTCGGTGGACTCCCACGTTGGACCTGCGTAGTGCTTTCCAATTGAACGCCCCGAACGATCAGCGAGAGCCGCTTCCGAAGCGCGGAACACCCACTCGAACGTGGAAGGCTGACCAGGCTTGGGCGCGCACTCGTAGATTTGCACACCGGTGGCTAGAGTTTCCAGGAAGACGGACTGATCGACAGGAGCACGGAGCTGCGCTGGGACATCTGGCGGAATAACCGCCGGCCGACTGGCACAGCCAGCTGTGACAAGGACGGCGCACCAAAGCGCAACGCCGTTCACATGGGGTGATCTCATTCGCTTCCCTTTCGCTGAGAATTTGGGGTGATCCAACGGGTGCCGGAACCGCTCCACTATTTGCAGCGCCGGTATTCGTTTGATTTCAGCGGCCAATTGTTTGGTATCGCGCTCGTATCCCGCGCGACTGGCGCCTGGAAAGCGGAAACGCGTCCGCGCGTGCTCTGCAGCGCGCTTTATCGGCTGAAACGCCGGGCGAAACGGCGTAGAACCTGCCACGAATCGGCCGTGGCAATAAAGGCCCAGGAGAGCGCCAACACGAAGAGCACGCCCGCCACGGTGGTCAGCGCCGCCCCGTCGGCGGTGAATGCGAACCAGCCAAGGAGCGCGGCGCCGGCAACAGAGGGTGCGTTCATGATGACAGCTGCGGCCCAGATCCAACCGGGGCGTGCCAAGGAAGCGGCCCTGCGTATCCGGTGCTCTGCCTGGCTTCTCACTTCGTCGTGCGGTACGGTTGAATGTGCTCCATCATGCAGCACATTCAGAGCGGATCTGCGCCCCGTCGCCCTTCGCCCGCTGACGTCGGCCAGGATGTCCGACGGCGATTCCTAGCCCCAGCGCTAGATCAACCCCATCCCCTTGAGCACCGAAAGCATCACTGCCGCGGCCACGACCGAGCCGATCTGGCCGCCGGTGTTGACGCCGGCGGCGTGCATGAGCAGGTGGTTCTTCTTGTCGTAGAGCTGCCCCTGGACCTGGACCACCCGTGCGGCCATGGGAAAGGCGGAGATCCCGGCCGCGCCGATGAGCGGATTGACCTTGCCGCGGGTCAGTTTGCAAACAATCTTGCCGAACACGACCCCGGCCACGGTATCCATGCAGATGGCGAAGAAACCCATGGCGAAAATCATCAGCGTCGCGGGCTTGAGAAAGGCGTGGCCCTCCATGGTGCCGCCGATGGCCAGGCCCAGAAACAAGGTGACGACGTTGGCGATCTCGTTTTCCGAGGCCTTGGTCAACCGCGCCACCACCCCGCACTCGCGCATGAAGTTGCCGAGCATGATGGTCCCCATGAGGGGCAGTCCCTTCGGGGCGAGCAGTCCCGTGACCAGGGTCACGACGACCGGGAACAGGAGCTTGGTCGTGGTGGAGACGCTGCGTTTGATCGGCGCCATCTTGATGACCCGCTCCGCAGGTGTGGTCAGCGCCCGCATGATGGGTGGCTGGATGATCGGCACGAGAGCCATATACGAATACGCCGCGACCGAGATCGGCGCGAGTAGCTGTGGCGCGTACTGCGAGGCAACGTAGATGGCGGTGGGTCCGTCGCAGGCGCCAATGACGGCGATGCTGACCGCCTCCAGCGCCGGAAAGCCCAGGGCCAATGCGAGCATCAAGGTAATGAAGATTCCGAACTGGCCGGCAGCGCCGAACAGCAGCATTTTCGGATTTTCCAGCAGCGAGCCGAAGTCGATCATGGCACCGATGCCGACAAAAATGAGCAGCGGGAAGACTTCGTTGGCGATCCCCATGTCGTACAGGATCCGCAGCAGGCCGCCCGGCTCCATCAGGTCGGACAGGGGGATGTTGACGAGCAGGCACCCGAACCCGATGGGCACGAGCAGCAGCGGCTCCACTTCCTTCCTCACGCCCAGGTACAGCAAGGCAGCGGCGATCAGGAGCATGATCACGTTGGGCCCGCCTTGAGTGAACAGATAACTGACCCCGAGGGTCAGTCCATGAAGGCCCGTCTGGAGGCTCTCGAACATGTTGTATTCCCCGCCAAGCGAAATCCGGGCAAGGGGAAACCCCTCCACAGATCCCGCAAAAAACTATGGGAACCCTGATCGAGCGCAGTGCTTGACCCGGGCTGTCTTGTTATTACTTCTCCGGGCTGTCGGCTTTAGTCACGATGACGAGGGGAAACACCTTCTTCAGCAGGTCCATGACCAGACCCAGGATCCAGAGCGTCAGAAACGTTCCTCCCATGCCGACTACCATCATGGTGATTCCGAAGGTCCATTTTGCATTGTCCATGGGGTGCTTTCCGAGGGCAGAAGGTCCGCTCCCGCGCTGCCGGGTCATATCGGTAACGCGCTGCCGGATTATATTAAGGATGAGCTACTCGGGCAACACCGCCGTGGCCTCGATTTCGACCTTGGCACGATCCTCCATCAGCGCCCGCACCTCCACCGCCGTCATCGCCGCGTTGTAGGCACCGATGATTTCGCGGAACGCCCGGCCCACTTCGCGCGAAGCGGCCAGGTACTCGCGCTTGTCCGTCACGTACCACGTCATCCGGACGATATTTTCCGGCACTCCGCCCGCTTCGCGAAGCACCTCCGCGATGTTCTTCAACGCCTGGCGTGCCTGCGCAGCGAAATCGTCGCTTTCGAACTCTCCTTGCGCGTTCCAGCCGATCATTCCCGCGATGAACAGGGTCTTGCCGCCGGCCACCACACCATTCGCATAGCCTTTCGGCCGCGGCCATTCCGGGGGGAGGATGACTTTCATTTCGGCTCCTGTGAGGGCTCTTCCTTGAGCAATTCGCGGGCGATGATCAGTTGCTGCACCTCGCTCGCGCCTTCGTAGATGCGCAGCGACCGGATCTCGCGATAGAGCCGCTTTACCACCTGGCCGCTGACGACGCCGAGTCCCGCCGAAGATCTGCACCGCCGAGTCCCATGGCCGTGCGGAACGTGCGCCGCCGCCCAGGTTTCGAGTTCGGTCGCGAGGCGGCGGTGCCGCTCTTCGAAGGACGGCCAGTCGAGGTAACGGGTGTCGCTCATCGCGGGCTTCAGTTGCCCTCGAAGCGAGGCTTGCTCTTCGCCACGAAAGCGTTGTAGGCGCGCGTGAAGTCCTCGGTCAACATGCAGATGGTCTGCGCCTGCGCCTCGGATTCGATCGCCTGCTCGATGGTCATCGCCCATTCCTGGTGCAGCATGGTCTTGGTGATGCCGTTGGCGAACGTCGGGCCCTGCACCAGTTCCGCCGCCAGCTTCTGCGCCTCTGCAAGCAGCGCTTCGGGAGCGCAAAGACGGTTGTAGAAGCCCCAGCGCTCGGCCTCCTCGCCACCCAGCGCCCGGCCGGTGTAGAGCAGCTCGCTCGCGCGGCCATGGCCGATGATGCGGGGCAGGATCGCGCATGCGCCCATGTCGCAACCGGCGAGACCGACGCGATTGAACAGGAAGGCCGTCTTGCTGCGCGCGGTGCCGAAGCGCACGTCCGACGACATGGCGACGATCGCGCCGGCGCCGGCGCACACACCGTCCACCGCCGCCACGATCGGTTGCGGGCAGGCGCGCATCGTCTTCACCAGGTCACCGGTCATGCGGGTGAACATCAGCAGCTCGGGCGCTTTCAGCCGCACGAGCGGCCCGATGATCTCGTGCACGTCTCCGCCGGAGCAGAAGTTGTCGCCCGCGCCGGCGATCACGATGGCGTTCACGTCGGTCGCGTACCTGAGCTGGCCGAACAGGTCGCGCAGCTCGGCGTACGACTCGAACGTCAGTGGATTCTTGCGCTCGGGCCGGTTCAGGGTCACGGTCGCCACACGCTCGCGCACTTCCCACAGGAAATGCGTGGCGCGATAACCCGCCAGCGTCTTGCGATTGCCCGCCGCGAGCGCCGGGTCGACACGATCAATCTGCTCACTCATGAAGTTCTCCTAGGGTAAAAAATCAGACGCCTTGCGCCAGGTTGGCCTGCTCCAGCGGCGACAGGCCGGCCGCCTGGGCGGCCATGGCCTTCTCGCGCTCCAGGTTGCGCTCCAACTGGGTTTTCGCGGCGCGGTACTGTTTCGGCCACTGGACATCCAGGTAGCCGATCTTCGCGGCCTCCATCAAGGTCCAGGACGGGTTGGCAAGGTGGGGCCGGGCGATGGCGCACAGGTCGGCGCGTCCCGCGGCGATGATGCTGTTCACATGGTCGGCTTCGGAAATCGCTCCCACGGCAATCGTCGCGATGCCGGCTTCGTTGCGGATGCGGTCGGCAAATGGCGTCTGGTACATGCGGCCGTACACCGGCGCCTGGCGCTTGCTCACCTGGCCCGAAGAACAGTCGATCATGTCGGCGCCCGCCGCCTTGAACGCCTTCGCGATCTCCACCGCGTCCGAGGGCGTGATGCCGCCTTCGACCCAGTCGTGGGCCGAAATGCGCACCGACATCGGGAGGTGCTCGGGCCAGGCGGCGCGGACGGCACGGAACACTTCGAGCGGATAACGCAGCCGGTTTTCCAGCGCCCCGCCGTAATCGTCGGTGCGCTGGTTGGTCAGCGGCGAAATGAAACTGGACAAGAGGTAACCGTGGGCGCAATGCAGCTCGAGCCAGTCGAAACCCGCCTGCGCGGCCAATTGCGTGCTGTGCACGAAGTCGGCCCGCACGCGGTTCATGTCCTCACGCGTCATGGCGCTCGACCAACCGCTCACGCCGTCCAGGTATTGCTGCGGCGAGGCCGAAATCAGCGGCCAGTTCCCGAGCTCCAGCGGCAGGTCCTCGCCTTCCCACGGAACGCGCGTGGAACCCTTCGCGCCGGCATGCCCCAACTGCATCGCGATCTTCGCATCCGTATTCCCGTGCACGAAATCGACGATGCGTTTCCACGCGTCGCGCTGCTCGTCGCTCCACAGCCCCGGGCAGCCGAGCGTGATGCGCGCGTCGGGCGTCGGGCAGGTCATCTCCGCCACGACCATGCCGGCGCCACCCATGGCGCGGGCCCCGAGGTGCACCAGGTGAAAGTCGCCCGGGACGCCGTCGACGCACGAATACTGGGCCATCGGCGAGACCACGACGCGGTTCTTCAGCGTCACGCTGCGCGCCTGGTACGGCGTGAACATCGGGGGCACCGGCCGCTGCACGCGCGAGCGGTGGATGCCGCTGCGCTCCGCGATCCAGTCCTCGTACTCCTCCACATAGTCCCGGTCGCGCAGCCGCAGGTTCTCGTGGCTGATGCGCTGGCTGCGCGTGAGCAGCGAGTACGCGAACTGCTCGGTCGGCAGGTGCACGTAGCGCGCCACGTTCTCGAACCATTCGGTGGAGTTGCGCGCCGCATTCTGGATGCGCAGCACCTCGACGCTGCGCACCGCTTCATACTCCTGCAGCGCCTGCGCCAACGAATCCCGTTCGGCCTGAGCCTGTCGAAGGCCCCGGCTGTCCTGAGCCTGTCGAAGGATGCAGCGCGCGAGCTCGATCGCGTCTTCCAGCGCCAGTTTCGTTCCGGAGCCGATCGAGAAATGCGCGGTATGCGCCGCGTCGCCCATCAGCACCACGGGCGCGTGGCCGTTGTGGTGCACCCAGGTGCGGCACACCACGCGCGGAAAGCGGATCCACTGCGCCGAACCGCGCAGGTGCGCCGCGTTCGACATCAACTGGTGGCCGTCCAGGTACCTGGCGAACAGGTTCTCACAGTACGCGATCGATTCATCCTTTTCCATGCGGTCCAGGCCGGCGCGGAGCCACACTTCCTCGGGCGTCTCGACGATGAAGGTGGAGGTGTCGCCGTCGAACTGGTACGCATGGGCCTGGAACCAGCCGTGCGGCGTTTCCTCGAACGCGAAGGTGAAGGCGTCGAACCGCTTGTGCGTTCCGAGCCAGACGAAGCGGCACTTGCGCAGGTCCACGTCGGGCGCATAGGTCGCGGCGTAGCGGCCGCGGATGCGGCTGTTCAAGCCGTCGCTCGCGATGATGAGGTCGGCCTCGGGAAACTGCTCGTCGCCCTGCACATCCGTCTCGAACACCAGCTTGACGCCCAGTTGCTCGCAGCGCTTCTGCAGGATGTTGAGCAGGCGCTTGCGGCCGATCCCGCAGAAGCCGTGTCCGCCGGACCGGATCTTCTGGCCGCGGATGTTGACTTCGATGTCGTCCCAATGATTGAAGGCGCCCAGGATCTCGCCGGCGGTCTGCGCATCGGCGGCCTGCAGGTTGCCCAGGGTCTGGTCGGAGAACACCACCCCCCAGCCGAAGGTGTCGTACGGCTTGTTGCGCTCCACCACCGTGATGTCGTGCGCCGGATCCTGCTTTTTCATCAGGAGCGCGAAGTACAACCCCGCGGGGCCGCCGCCGATGCACACGATCTTCATGCGTTGCTCCAAGCCTAGATAATTTAAGTTTAAAGCATTTTCGGCGAAACGGGAATGGCGGCCCGGCAGCCGCCCGGCCGCGAGCATGCGCCGACTGCGTAACGGTCAGGCGTTCGCGTCGCGGAGTTCGCGAGGAGCCCGCATCACCCGGTGCACGACCGTATAGCCCAGCAATGCCAGCCCGATGGCCACGGCCAGGAAGGTACCGCCGAATCCGATCCGGTGGGCCAGCGGCCCGAACACCATCGGGCCGGCGCCCTGCCCGAGGAACAGCCCCGACGCGAACAACGCGACGGCCGAACCGCGAGCCTCCGGCGCGAGCTCGGTCGCCTCGGTCTGCAGGGAGTTGTGCAACATGTAGAAAGCGACTCCGGTCACCAGCATCACCGCGGCCGCCTGCCACCAGACGAGCGTGACGGGCAGCAGCGCGTAACAGGCGGCGGCGAGCAGCGACGCAACCACGCACATGCGGGCCACGCCGAGCGCCGCGATCAGGCGGCGCACCGTGAAGGCGTAGATGAGCCCCCCGATGCCGAACGCGCCGAGCACCAGCCCGACATGGCGCGAGACCACCGGCGCGGACCCCGGTTCCATGGCCAGCAGCGCTTCACCCACGTAGGGGAAAAAACCGAAGAAGAGCATGCCTTCCACGGCGACGCAGCCCAGCACCCATTTGGCCTTCGGATTGCGGAACACCCGGCCGTAAAGCGTGCGGAACGTGGCCACGAGGCCGCGGCCGTGCGCGCCCGCGGGAACGGCGGTGGGCAGCTTGGCGGCCCAGACCAGCAGCGTGGCCGCAAAACCGAGGGCGCACGCGATGAAGAAGGCCGACCGCCAGCCCCAGGCTTCGCTGGCGAGCCCCGCTACCAGCGAGCCGAGCATCTGACCGCCGATCAGCGCCACCAGCATCCGTCCGATGGCGATCTGGCGGTGCGCCATGTCGTACGCATCGCCCAGCCCGGCCAGCACGAGCGGCACCAGTCCGCCGCCGAATATCCCGGCGAGCATGCGCGATGCGAAGACGGACTCGAAATTGGGCGCGAGGGCGCCGAACAGCAGCGCCCCGGACAGGCCCGCCATGCAGATTCGCATGCAGCGGATACGGCCGAACCGGTCGCTGATCGGCCCGAGGAACGGCTGCGACACCGCGTACGGCAGCGCATAGGCGGGACTCAGCATCGCCGCCACGCTCGGCGCGACGGCGAAGTGCGAAGCGACCGGCAGGATCAGCGGATCGATCAGCCGCAGCGAAAAACTGCTGGCGAACGCACAGGCGGCGAAAACCAGGAACATCATCGTTTGACTTTTTAACCTGCTTTTCGCGCGGACGCGGTGACCAGCCCCGCGCCCCTTGCTAATCGAGCTTCAGCAGCTTGCGCGCGTTGCCTTCGTAGATCGCGTGCCGCTGGGCCGGCGTGATGTCCAGCGAATCGATGATCTTGATCGTCCACTTGGTGTAGGCGGAACCCTTTTCCGGGTCGAACGGCGCGTCCGATGCGAACACCACATGGTCGACACCGAAAAAGTCCAGCCCCAACTCGGTCGCGGCGCGTGCCCCGAACAGGGCCGTATCGGCGTAGAACATCTTGAAATAATCGAGCGGCCGCTTCTTCAGCTTCTTGAGCAACAGCGTGTAATCCTCATCGGACGTTCGGCTGCCGAGCTGGTCCCAGCCGGGCCCGACTCGTCCTTCGAAATAGGGAACCATGGCACCCATGTGATGGGTGATCACCTTCAGGTCGGGATGCTTGTCGAATAAGCCCTCGAACACCATGTGCGCCATCGCGACGCTGGTTTCATAGGGCCAGCCGAAGGTCCACCAGATCTCGTAGTGGCTCTTCTTCTCGCCCTTGTAATCGGGGAAATCCGCCCCGCGCGCCGGGTGCAGCCAGATCGGCCGGTCGAGCTTGGCCATCAGGTCGAACAGCGGGAGCGTCTCCGGCGCCGTGAGCGGCTTGCCGAGCACGTTGGTGAAGACTTGAACGCCGACCGCGCCGAGTTCGCCGATCGCGCGCTCGGTTTCGCGGAGCAGCCCCTGAGGATCGTTCATCGGCAATGAGGCGATGAAGGCGGGGAACCGGTTCGGGTATTTGCGAACGAGTTCGGCCATGCCGTCGTTGGCCAGCCGCGCCATTTCGGTGGAAACCGGCGGCGGGCCGAACACCTCGATCGGCGGCGAACCCAGGCAGATCACCTGCTGGTAATCGCCGAAGGCGTCCATGATCCTGAAGCGCTCGTCGAGGTCCACGATGCAGGGGATCTCGCGCACCCGCTTGTGCATGTCCTTCCCGTTGGGTGCGACCTTCAGCATCCGTTCGTAGTACGCGCGGGGAAAGATGTGATTGAAGATATCGAGCTTCACCAGCTGTTCTCCTGGGTTGGTTGTCCGTCGCGGCCGCGGCGCCGCTTGCAGCGGGGCCCGGTCGCGTGGGGAGCATCGTGGCACAGCCTCATCCATCCTAC
>JAGRPN010000167.1 GCA_019449555.1 Ramlibacter sp. | reverse complement strand
TTTCAAATACCGGTCGAAGGCCTCGCGCGTGCTCCCAATCGGCTCGGAGCCTTCAGCAAGCAGGGCCGTCCTGACCTCCGTACTCTGGACCGCCTTGACGACCGCCTGGTTGAGGCGAGCCAGGATGGGTTCGGGAGTTCCTGCAGGCGCCAGGACTCCGTACCACTGCGAAGCCTCGAATCCCGGATAGCCCGATTGCGAGACCGTCGGAACGTCCGGAAAAGCGGGGGAGCGCTCTGACCCGGTCATGGCCAAGGCGCGCAGCTTTCCGGACTTGATGTGAGGCAGGACGGTGAGAGCCGGTGCGAGCATGACTTGCACCTCCCCGCCCAGAATTCCCGTCACGGCGGGCGCCGTTCCCTTGTACGGGATGTGCGTCATTCTTATGCCGGCCACTGAATCCAGGAGTTCGGCGGCAAGATGCGACGTCGTCCCTGTACCGGCCGACGCATAGTTCAAGGCACCAGGTTTGGACTTGGCCAGTGCCACGAGTTCTTTGATGGACTTCGCTGCAACCTGGGGATGGACCACCACGATATTGGGAGTCTTGGCGACCAGCGAGACAGGCGCGAGATCCCGTACCGGATCGAACGAAAGATTTCGATACAGAGTGACGTTGATCGCGAGGGCTGCCGCCCCCATGACGATCGTGTAGCCATCAGGCTCCGCGCGAACGCCGAGCTCGGTGCCGATGTTCCCGGCAGCCCCGCCGCGGTTGTCTATCACCACCGGCTGTCCAAGACCTTTTGCCAGCTGTTGACCGACGACGCGCGCGATCTTGTCGACTCCCCCGCCTGCGGCGTAGGGAACCAGAAATTTGACGGGGCGATTCGGGTAAGCCGCCGTTTCAGCTGTGGCAAGTCCGCATAGCGCTGATAAGCCCGCTCCCAGAACCCAAAGGAACTTGCGGCGAGGTGAGGGGCGAAAACTGGCATCTTGATATGACATGCTGTACATCTTCCGGAGTTGGGGAATCGGGCACATAGCCGGCGTCTGGACGCCGGCTGCGTTGTTCGTCGCAGGACTCACTGCGCGGAGAGCCTGGTTTCATTTACCATGCGCAATGAAGTGCTGCGCTTCGGGCTAGCCGTCGAATAGCAACGGATACAGCGCGTCAGCGCCGCGGCACGTCGATCGCGAGCCGGCTGCGCTCGCGCAGCCGGCGCACGAGCTCCGTCCCATGATCGGAAATGTGGTGCTTGAGGACGGCGACAGCGCCTGCCGCGTCGTGGCGCGAACAGGCGCGCACCATCTGCTCGTGTTCGTCGAGAACCGCCGCCCATTCGGTCAAATTGGCCGCCGTGTCCTCGCGCAGCGCGCCGGCGGTGGGCTCGGCCTGCGGGTCGCGCACCTCGATGTGCATCCGCAGATGTCGGGCGAAGAGCTGTTGCAGGTTCTCGATCGTGGCCAGCAGTCGCGGCCGACCTGCCGGCTCGTAAAGGCGCCGGTGGAACAGCCAGTTCAGCTCACCCCAGCGCGAGTCGAATTCCTTCGCAAGGTCGGGGTTCTCCGAGTGAAGGAGAATGTCACGCGCCTGCTCCACGACGGCCATTGCCGCCTGCGTGTGCGCAGCGGTGAAAACCGACGCCGCGCGTTCGATCGCCAGCGATTCGAGCGCAAACCGCATCTCGAGGATTTCCTCGAAGTCGTCGGTGGACAGCACGGTGACCACGACGCCTTTGCGCGGCTGTGTTTCCACCAGCCCTTCGCCTTCGAGCTTGAGCAGCGCCTCGCGGATGGGCACGCGGCTCACGCCGAATTTGCGCGCGACCTCGTCCTGCCGGATCACGCTGCCGCCCGGAAGAGCGCCGTCCAGGATGGCCTGCCGCAACAAACGCGCCACTGAGCTCGTCATCGTGGGCGAGCTGATCGGGAAGTTCGCAGCGTAAGCATCCAGGCTCATCGTGGCCATTCTACGCGTTGACCGACATCCGCATATGACATACGATATCCCGTATACAAAATAATCTCCTCCAACTATGCCCCCCGCAAAATCGATCGTCGCGGTCGTCCAGGCCGCGCCAGTAGCCTTCGACACCGCCGCCACCCTGGAAAGAGTCGACTCCCGCACCGCGGAGGCTGCCGGCCGCGGCGCCAAGCTGGTGCTGTTCCCGGAAGCATTCATCGGGGGCTACCCTCGCGGCAAAGGCTTCGGTGCGACGGTGGGCAACCGGTCCGCCGAAGGCCGCGATGACTACCGCCGCTATTGGGAAGGCGCCATCGACGTCCCCGGCAGCGCCGTCACCCGGCTGGGAGAGATCGCGGCGCGCCACGCCGTTCATCTTGTGATCGGCGTGATCGAACGCGAGGGCGGAACGCTCTACTGCACCGTGCTGTTCTTCGCGCCCGATGGCGCATACATGGGCAAGCACCGCAAGCTGATGCCCACCGGGTCCGAGCGCCTGATCTGGGGCTTCGGCGACGGATCGACAATGCCCGTGTTCGACACCGAGCTGGGCAAGATCGGCGCCGTCATCTGCTGGGAAAACTACATGCCCTTGATGCGGGCGGCTCATTACGCGAAAGGCGTGCAGCTCTACCTCGCGCCGACCGCGGACGGGCGCGATACCTGGCTGGCCACGGTCAGGCATATCGCGGTGGAAGGCCGCTGCTTCGTGCTGTCGTGCAACCAGTTCGCCCGGCGCAGCGACTACCCCGACGCCTACGAATCCGAACTGGGCGACGACCCGGCGAAGGTCGCTTCGCGCGGCGGCAGCTGCATCATCAGCCCGCTCGGCGAAATCCTCGCGGGGCCGAACTTCGAGGGCGAAGCCGTGCTCACCGCCGAAGTCGATCTCGCGGACATCGCGCGTGGCAAATTCGATTTCGACGTGGCAGGGCACTACGCGCGCCCCGACGTCTTTCGCCTCAACGTGAATGAAAAGCCGGCGTC
>JAGRPN010000166.1 GCA_019449555.1 Ramlibacter sp. | reverse complement strand
TCTCCTCGGCCGACAGCGACTGCAGGCGCGCGAGCACCTTGCGGTCGATTTCCAGGAGCGCCGATGTCGGATCCGCCAGCAGCGACTTCACTACACCGAGCAGCGTGCCGAACTGGGGCAGCAGCACGCGCATGTGCAGCGCGCCGCCGCCGGATGCGGCCTGGTAGGTCATCGTGGTCATCCACTCGACCAGCCCGGCCTTGTAGAGGGCGCCAACGCCCATCAGCATGCACCTCACGGTGCAATTGCCGCCGATCCAGTAGCGCCCGCCTTTGCCGAGGGCGCGCATGAACACCGGCATATTGACCGGGTCCAGGACGATGATCGCGTCGTCCTTCATGCGCAGCGTGGAAGCGGCATCGATCCAGTGGCCGTTCCAGCCGGTCGCGCGCAGCTTGGCGAACACTTCCGTCGTGTAGTCGCCGCCCTGCGCCGTGATGACGATGTCGCACTTCTTCAGCGCCTCGATGTCGAACGCGTCCTTCAGGCGGCTTTCGTTTTTCGCCTGGGCCGGCGCTTTGCCGCCCGCGTTGGAAGTGGAGAAGAACACCGGCTCGATGAGGGCGAAATCGCCCTCGGCCTGCATCCGGTCCATGAGGACGGAGCCGACCATGCCGCGCCAGCCGACCAGGCCGACCAGCGGTTGTTGTCCGTTCGTGAATTTCATGTCACATCGCCTTTTCAAAAGTTGTCAACAAACCTTTTGTTCCCCGGCTCGTCTGTGCCGGGGAGGGGCGCGACGAGGCGGAGCTGTCAGCTCTTGGTAGTCTTCTTCGTAATCGCGGCCACGACGGCATCGCCCATCTCGCGGGTGCCGACTTTCACTACCGGAGGGATCTGCGCGCTCATGCCCTCGGGGTAAATGTCCGCCGTGCGCAGCCCCGAGGCGAGCACATGCTTCACCGCCGACTCGATCCGGTCGGCGGCCTGGGGTTGGTCGAGCGAAAAACGAAGCATCATGGCGGCAGACAATATTGTAGCCAAAGGATTGGCGATTCCCTGGCCGGCGATGTCGGGGGCGCTGCCATGACTCGGCTCGTACAGGCCCTGGCTGGACGTGTTCAGGCTGGCCGAGGGCAGCATCCCGATCGATCCCGTGAGCATCGCCGCCTCGTCCGAGAGGATGTCGCCGAACATGTTCCCGGTGACGACCACGTCGAATTTCTTGGGCGCCCTCACCAGCTGCATCGCGGCGTTGTCCACGTACATGTGATCCAGCTCCACGTCGGGATACTGCCTGCCGATTTCCGTCACCACGTCCTTCCACAACTGGAACGTCTCCAGCACGTTCGCCTTGTCCACGCTCGTGACGCGCCTGCTGCGCTTGCGCGCCGCCTGGAATGCGACATGGGCGATGCGCTCGATTTCCGGGCGCGTGTAGCGCATCGTGTCGAACGCTTCCTCGGCGCCGGGGAAATGCCCGTCCACGGCGGTGCGCCGGCCGCGCGGCTGGCCAAAGTAGATGTCGCCCGTGAGCTCGCGGATGATCAGGATGTCCAGGCCTGCGACCAGTTCCGGCTTCAGGCTGGACGCGCCCACCAGCTGCTCGTAGCAGATCGCCGGGCGGAAGTTGGCGAACAGGCCCAGGTTCTTGCGCAGCCCGAGCACGGCCTGCTCGGGACGCAGCGCCCGCTCCAGCTTGTCGTACTTCCAGTCGCCGACGGCGCCGAACAGCACGGCGTCGGCCTGCCTGGCGAGTTTGAGCGTGGAGTCGGGAAGTGGATGGCCATGCGCCTCGTATGCGGCGCCGCCCACGAGCGCCGTCTCCATCTCGAACTTCAGGTCCAGCGCCTTCAGGACCTTGACGGCTTCCGCGACGATTTCGGTGCCGATGCCGTCACCCGGCAGGACTGCGATTTTCATGATGCTATGGTTTCGGTAGCAGCGCGCCGCACGGACGGCGCCGCTGGTGTGAGGAAGTGACCAAAGTGACTACGGAGCCAGCGTATGGGCGAGCCAGGGCTTCTGCGCGAGCCGCCGCGCTTCGAAATCCCTGATCTTGTCGGCCTGGCGCAAGGTCAGGCCGATGTCGTCCAGGCCATTGGCGAGGCAGAACTTGCGGAACGGCTGGACGTCGAACGCGAACTCCTCGCCTGCGGGCTTGACGACGACCTGCCGTTCGAGGTCGATCGTCAGCTGGTAGCCGGGAAAGGCGTGCACCTCGTCGAACAATTGCGCCACCTGGTGCTCGGGCAGCACGATCGGCAGCAGCCCGTTCTTGAAGCAGTTGTTGAAGAAGATGTCGGCGTAGCTGGGCGCGATGATCGCACGGAAGCCGTACTGGTCGAGCGCCCACGGCGCATGCTCGCGGGACGAACCGCAACCGAAGTTCTTGCGCGCCAGCAGGATCGACGCGCCCTGATAGCGCGGCTGGTTCAGCACGAAGTCGGGATTGGGCTTGCGCGTGGCGGGATCCTGTCCCGGCTCGCCGTGATCGAGGTAGCGCCATTCGTCGAACAGGTTCGGCCCGAAGCCCGTCTTTCGGATGGACTTCAGGAACTGCTTGGGGATGATCGCGTCGGTGTCGACGTTCTCGCGATCCATCGGGGCGACGAGGCCCTTGTGACTGGTGAATTTCTGCATATTGACCTGTTTAGTTGGGTACGGAGCGCGCCGCTGCGCTACTGCGATCTGTCCCGCAAACACGTTTATTTTTTCTTCGCCGCGTCCTCGATGGCCGAGCCGGCTTTCTGGATGTCCTGGCCGGCGCCCCGCAGGGTGTTGCAGCCTGCCAGCGCCAGCGCGAAGGACAAGGCGAGCAGGGCAGCGATTATTTTCATTGTGGTCTCCTGTTGACGGATGTTTCGCGGCGGTCCGGCGGCGTCAGGCAAATTGCCGGACGTCGACAAAGTGCCCATGAACCGCTGCCGCTGCGGCCATGGCGGGGCTGACCAGATGCGTGCGGCCGCCGGCACCCTGGCGGCCCTCGAAATTGCGGTTGCTGGTGGAGGCGCAGCGCTCGCCGGGCTCCAGCCGGTCCGCGTTCATGGCCAGGCACATGGAGCAGCCCGGCTCGCGCCACTCGAAACCGGCTGCCTTGAAGATCTCGTGCAGCCCTTCGCGCTCGGCCTGTTCCTTCACGAGGCCGGAGCCGGGCACCACCATCGCGAGCTTCACGTTCTTCGCCACCTTGCGGCCGAGTTTCTTCACCAAGGCCGCGGCTTCGCGCATGTCCTCGATGCGGCTGTTCGTGCACGAGCCGATAAACACCTTGTCCACGTAGATGTCGGCAAGCGCCTTGCCGGGTTCCAGCCCCATGTACGTCAGCGCTCGTTCGATGGCGCCGCGCTTGCTGGCATCTTTTTCCTTGTCGGGATCGGGAACGCGCGCATCCACGCCCAGCACCATTTCCGGCGAGGTGCCCCACGTCACCTGCGGGATGATGCGCGATGCGTCGAGTTCGACCACCGTGTCGAACTTCGCTGCGGGATCGGAATGCAGGGTGCGCCAGTAAGCGGCCGCCTGTTCCCATTCCACGCCGTTGGGCGCGAGCGGCCGGCCCTTGACGTACTCGATGGTCTTTTCGTCCACGGCAACCAGCCCCGCGCGCGCGCCGGCCTCGATCGCCATGTTGCACACGGTCATGCGGCCCTCCACGGAGAGCGCACGGATGGCCGAGCCCGCGAACTCGATCGTGTAGCCGGTGCCGCCGGCGGTGCCGATCCTGCCGATGATGGCCAGCACGATGTCCTTTGCCGTCACGCCGCGGCCGAGCTTGCCCTCGACCTTGATCAGCATGTTCTTCGCCTTCTTGGCCAACAGCGTCTGCGTGGCCAGCACATGCTCGACCTCGCTGGTGCCGATGCCGTGCGCCAGCGCGCCGAATGCGCCATGGGTCGACGTGTGCGAGTCGCCGCAGACCACCGTCATCCCAGGGAGCGTCGCGCCCTGCTCGGGGCCGATCACGTGCACGATGCCCTGGCGCTTGGACAGGAACGGGAAGTACGCGGCCGAACCGAACTCGCCGATGTTGCGGTCCAGCGTGGTGACCTGCTCCTTGCTGATCGGGTCGTCGATGCCGTCGTAGCCCCGTTCCCAGCCGGTGGTGGGCGTGTTGTGGTCCGCGGTCGCCACCACCGAGCTGATGCGCCATACCTTGCGCCCGGCCTGGCGCAGCCCTTCGTACGCCTGCGGACTGGTCACTTCGTGCACCAGGTGGCGGTCGATATAGAGGATGGCGGTGCCGTCTTCCTCGGTGTGGACGACGTGCTCGTCCCAGATCTTGTCGTACAGGGTGCGCGCTTGCGCTGCCGGGATCATTGTTGCCATGGTGTACTTCCTGTGAGAGGCGATTTTATTCGGTGGCCAATGCCACGCCCGCTTCGGCGCGGGCGGCCAGATGATCGACCAGCAATCGGGCGGTGACCGGCAGGGTGGAGAAATCGCGGGCCGCGAGTTCGAGCTTGCGGTGCGCCCATGCATCGGTCAGCCGCACGCTCGCCAGATCGCCCACTCCGTGCATCAATTCGAAGGCGCGGCGCGGCATCACGCCGACGCCCAGGCCGTTGTGGATCATGCGGCACATCGCGTCCAGACCGGTGACGTGGATGCGCAGCCGGATGGCGCGTCCGGCCGCCGCCGCGGCATCGCGCATGGCCAGGTAGATCGAGCTGTTGGAGTGCAGGCCTACGTGGTCGCAATCGAGCGTGTCCTCGAAGGCGACCGCGCCGCGCCGGGCCAGCGGGTGCCGCCGCGGCACGATCAGCACCAATTGGTCTTCGCGGTACGGGCGTGTCTGCAGCTCGTGCCCCTGCGTCAGGACGGCGGTGTTGCAGATTCCCAAGTCGGCGGCGCCTTCCTGCACCGCGCGGACGATCTCCGTCGAGAGATGCTCCTCCAGGTCGATCTTCACTTCGGGGTTGCTGCGGATGAAGCGGCCCAGATCCTCGGGCAGGAACTGCACGATGGCAGAGATGCTGGCGTGCACGCGCACGTGGCCGCGCACCCCGTCGGCGTACTCGCTGAGTTCGCCATGCATCTTGTCGAGGCTGAACAGCACCGAGCGGGCATGGTGCAACAGGCTTTCGCCGGCCGGCGTCAGGTTCACGCCGCGGGTGTGGCGATACAGCAGGGTGGTGTCGAGCGTCGCTTCCAGGTCGGACAGCCGCTTGCTCACCGCGGAAGCCGCGATGAACTCCCGCTCGGCCGCCTTGCCGATGCTGCCGAGTTCGCAGACTGCGACGAACAGCTGCAGCGAGGTGAGGTCGATGCGGCGGGCGAAATTGCGTTCGGAGGATTTCAAGCGGGCTTCCGGGCATCGCGTCCTGCGATGGCTGGCCCCTATTTTCTCCCAACGGAGGCCGGCTCGCCCTCGTCGAACGAGATGGCCGCCCTTCCGTGCGGGAATGAAAAAGCCCGCCGAAGCGGGCTGGGAACCTGGCGCGTTGGCCAGTCTCTTATCGCTGCGCGAGCGGCAGCACGTCGCGCCTGGTGGCTCCAGTGAACAGTTGGCGCGGGCGGCCAATCTTGTATTCCGGGTCGCCGATCATCTCGTTGAGCTGGGCGATCCAGCCCACGGTCCGCGCCAACGAGAAGATCGCGGTGAACAGTGCCACCGGGATGCCGATCGCACGCTGCACGATTCCGGAGTAGAAGTCGACGTTCGGGTAGAGCTTGCGGGAAACGAAGTACTCGTCTTCCAGGGCGATCTTCTCCAGCGCCATGGCCAGCTTGAACAGCGGGTCGTTGTGCAGGCCCAGTTCGCCCAGCACTTCCTTGCAGGTTTCCTGCATCAGCTTGGCGCGCGGGTCGTAGTTCTTGTACACCCGATGCCCGAAGCCCATCAGCTTGACCCCGGAGTTCTTGTCCTTCACCTGCCGGATGAAATCGCCGACCTTTTCGACGCCGCCCTGCGCCTGGATGTCGTACAGCATGTTCAGCGCCGCCTCGTTGGCGCCGCCGTGGGCCGGGCCCCAAAGGCAGGCCACGCCGGCCGCGATGGCGGCAAACGGGTTGGTGCCGGAGCTGCCGCACAGGCGCACAGTCGATGTCGACGCGTTCTGTTCGTGGTCGGCATGCAGGATGAAGATCCGGTCGAGCGCGCGGACCAGTACCGGGTTCGGCTTGTACTCCTCGCACGGCGTGGCGAACATCATGCGCATGAAGTTTTCGGTGTACGACAGATGGTTCTGCGGGTACATGTACGGTTGGCCCATCGAGTACTTGTAGGCCATGGCCACCAGCGTCGGCATCTTCGCGATCAGGCGGATGGCGGCGATCTCGCGATGCTGCGGGTTGTTGATGTCCGTGCTGTCGTGATAGAAGGCCGACAACGCGCCGACCAGGCCGGTCATCACCGCCATCGGGTGGGCGTCGCGCCGGAAGCCGCGCAGGAAGAACTGCATCTGCTCATTGACCATCGTGTGCATGGTCACGGTGCGGTTGAACTTCTCCCTGGCTTGCGCGTTCGGCAGCTCTCCGTACAGCAGCAGGTGGCAGGTTTCCAGGAAATCGCACTTGGTCGCCAGCTGCTCGATCGGGTAGCCGCGGTAGAGCAACTCGCCCTTGTCGCCATCGATGTACGTGATGGCGGACTGGCAGGCCGCCGTCGAAAGGAAGCCCGGGTCGTAAGTGAACATGCCCGTCTGCGCGTAGAGCTTGCGGATGTCGATCACATCCGGGCCGACGCTGCCGTGATACACGGGTAATTCGACGTTGGGGCTGCCGTTACTGAACGACAGTGTGGCTTTGTTGTCAGCGAGTTTCATATGGTTTCCTTACTTAATCGGCTGAGGCCAGAGCTGAAGGTCTGTCCCCAAGGTCATTGGCTTCGCAGCATCACAAGCACTTCTCTCACGTCGCCTTTGTTTATCTCGCCTTCGGGTTCCCGGCGCCTTAGCAGCAGGTCCAGCAGGTCGTTGTCTCCTAGATCCATCAACTCGGTCAGGGCCGCCGCCTGGCGCATCGTCAGCCGGGCCCCGTAGCGATCGAAGAACCTCTCGATGAACAGGTCGTTTTCGAGCAGCCCGCGGCGGCAGCGCCACTTCAGCTTGCTGAGGGACCTCGCGTCGATAAGTTCGTCGTCATCCACAAATCACCCGTCAGATGGCCCGCCGCACCATCAATTCCTTTATTTTGCCAATCGCCATGGTCGGATTGAGTCCCTTCGGGCACACATCCACACAGTTCATGATGGTGTGGCAGCGAAACAGGCGGTACGGGTCCTCCAGGTTGTCCAGCCGCTCGGCCGTGGCCTCGTCACGGCTGTCCGCGATGAAGCGATAAGCCTGGAGCAGGCCGGCCGGCCCGACGAACTTGTCCGGGTTCCACCAGAAGCTCGGGCAGCTCGTGGAGCAGCTGGCGCACAGGATGCATTCATACAGGCCGTTCAGCTCCTCGCGCTCTTCGGGGGACTGTAGCCTTTCCCTGTCGGGAGGCACATTGTCATTGATCAAATAAGGCTTGATTGAGTTGTACTGCTTGAAGAACAGCGTCATGTCCACGATCAGGTCGCGGATCACGGGCAGTCCGGGCAGCGGCTTGAGCACGATGGTGCCGGGCAGGGTGCGCATGTTGGTGAGGCATGCCAGCGCGTTCTTTCCGTTGATGTTCATCGCGTCCGAGCCGCACACCCCTTCGCGGCAGGACCGGCGGAATGACAACGTAGGGTCCTGCGCCTTCAACTTCATGAGCGCGTCCAGCAGCATCCGTTCGCTGCCATCGAGTTCGACCTCGATGGTCTGCATGTACGGCCTGGCGTCCTTGTCCGGATCGTAGCGATAGATCTGGAAGGTGCGTTTTTGCATCTCGATTACCTTTTCATCAATTAGGGCGGCCAGCCCAAGGTCGTCCCAGGGCGAACCTGCTGAGTCAGAAAGTACGAACGGCCGGCGCAATCGACTCGACCGTGAGCGGCCGGGTCCTCACCGGCTTGTACGAAAGGCGGTTCCCGTCCCGGTACCACAAGCTGTGCTTCAGCCATTGGGCGTCGTCGCGGCCCAGGGCGGCCGTTGGGTGATCGGCAGGATGCTCGTAGTCACGCACGAAATGCGCCCCGCGGCATTCGTGCCGCGCGGCGGCGCCGACGATGGTTGCCTGGGCCGCCTCGATCAGGTTGTCGATTTCGAGCGCCTCGATCCGCGCGGTGTTGAACACACGCGACTTGTCCTTCAGCCCGATCGCGTTCACCCGCTCGCGCAGTGCCGCAATCCTGAGTACGCCTTCGTCCAGCATGGCCTGGGTGCGGAACACGCCTGCGTGCAATTGCATGGCGCTGCGGATGTCGTTCGCCACGTCTTGCGCGTACTCGCCGTCCGCCTGAGTCTCGAGCCGGTTCAGGCGCTCCAGCGCCTGGTCGGCCGCGTCGGCGGGCAAAGGCTTGAATTCCGGGTTGCGCCCGGCGAATTCCACGATGTGGTTACCGGCCGCGCGACCGAACACCAGCAGGTCCAGCAGCGAGTTAGTCCCCAGCCGGTTGGAGCCGTGCACGCTCACGCAGGAACATTCGCCGACCGCGTACAGGCCATTGACCACCGCGTTGTCGTCGCCTTCCTTTTGCGCCACCACCTGGCCGTGGATGTTGGTCGGGATGCCGCCCATCTGGTAATGGATCGTCGGGACCACCGGGATCGGCTCGCGCGTGACGTCCACGTTCGCGAAGTTGACGCCGATCTCGTACACCGAGGGCAGCCGCTTGTGGATGGTCTCGGCGCCCAGGTGGTCAAGTTTCATGTGGATGTAGTCCTTGTTGGGACCGCAGCCGCGGCCCTCGAGGATTTCCTGGCCCATGCAGCGCGAGACGAAATCGCGCGGCGCGAGGTCCTTGTAGGCCGGCGCATACCGTTCCATGAAGCGCTCGCCCTGGCTGTTGAGCAGGATGGCGCCCTCGCCGCGGCAGCCTTCCGTCAGCAGCACGCCGGCCCCGGCGACACCCGTCGGGTGGAATTGCCAGAACTCCATGTCCTCCAGCGGAATGCCGGCGCGCGCCGCCATGCCCAGGCCGTCGCCGGTGTTGATGAACGCATTGGTGGAAGCCGCGAAGATGCGACCGGCGCCGCCGGTGGCCAGCAGCGTCGTCTTCGCTTCCAGCAAGTGCAGCTCGCCGGTTTCCATCTCCAGCGCCGTCACGCCCAGCACGTCGCCATCGGCGTCGCGGATGAGGTCGAGCGCCATCCATTCGACGAAGAAGTTCGTCTTGGCCTTGACGTTCTGCTGGTACAGCGTGTGCAGCATGGCATGGCCGGTGCGGTCCGCGGCGGCGCAGGCACGCTGCACCGGCTTCTCGCCGTAATTGGCGGTGTGCCCGCCGAACGGGCGCTGGTAGATGGTGCCGTCCGGATTGCGGTCGAACGGCATCCCCATGTGCTCCAGGTCGTACACGACCTTGGGCGCCTCGCGGCACATGAACTCGATCGCGTCCTGGTCGCCCAGCCAGTCGGAGCCCTTGACCGTGTCGTAGAAGTGGTAATGCCAGTTGTCCTCGCTCATGTTGCCCAGCGAGGCGCCGATGCCGCCTTGCGCCGCCACGGTGTGCGAGCGGGTGGGGAACACCTTGGAGAGCACGGCCACGTTCAGGCCGGCGCGCGCGAGCTGCAAGGAAGCGCGCATGCCCGAGCCGCCGGCGCCGACGATGACGACGTCGAATTTGCGCCGCGTGATGTTATTGGACGTGTACGCCATTTGGTCAGAGTCTCCAGAGAACTTGAACGGCCCAGCCGGCACACGCCGTGAGCCACACGATGGCGAAGACCTGCAGCGCCAGGCGCAGCCAAACGGGCTTGACGTAGTCCATCAGCACGTCCCGCATTCCCACCCACACATGCCACAGCAGCGCGGCGGCAACGGTGAAGGTGAGTACCTTCATCCACTGCGCGGCGAAGATGCCGGCCCATTTGTCGTAGCCGATCGGGCCGCGCGAGAAGATCACCTGCGCCAGCACGATCACGGTGAAGATCGCCATCAGGGCGGCGGTGACGCGCTGGCTGAGCCAGTCGCGCAAGCCGTAATGCGCGCCCACCACCAGGCGCCTGGAGCCGTAGTTCACGGTCATGGTTCGGGTCCTTCTTTTGTTGTGGTTAATAGACACCGAACAGCTTCAGGCCCAGCGCGAGCGTGAGCAGCAGGCTGGCGGCCAGGGTGAAGACGGCGGACTTCGCGCCGAACTCCTTGCTCACGGCCGCGTGGCTCACGTCCATCCACAGATGCCGCAAGCCCGCGATGAAGTGATGCAGATATGCCCAGATCAGGGCCAGCGCCACCAGCTTGATGAACCAGCCGGGCAAGAACCCCAGGCCGCTCGTGAACGCGGACCGGAACCGCGCGAACGAGATCTCGGAGGACAGCGAGGTGTCGAACAGCCAGATGATGAACGGCAACAGCACGAACATCAGCACGCCGCTCACGCGGTGCAGGATCGAGACGATGCCGGCGACCGGCAGGCGGTAACCCGGCAGATCGGTGAATGCGTTGATGTTGCGGAATTCCGGCCGCTTCTTCGCGAGCTCTGTCATGGTTTGGCCTTTGTCGTTGGTTGCATGAGCGGTCGTCCGGGTTGCGAGGAATCGAAAATTCTATTGCAACGTATGAAGCTGACACACAGCCTTACCCCGCAGCCAGGCGGGTCAAGCCCACCTGCCTAGCTCAATTCGTTGCGATAGTGGTGCGTGTCGGTGCGATACAGCCCGCGCCGCAGCTCCATGGGCGCGTCGTTGTAGGTGTATGCGATGCGTTCGACGCTGAGCAAAGGGCTTGCCTGCGCCACGTTCAGCAGCGCCGCCTGCGCGGAGTCGGCGCCCACGGCGCGGATCTTCTCTTCGGCGCGAACCATGCGCACCCCGAACTCGATTTCGAACAGCGCATAGGTGGGACCCACGTAGCCCGTCATCTGCTCGGCGCTCAGGCCCTTGAAGGCCGTCCCCGGCAGCCAGAGATCTTCGAGGATCGTCGGCACGCCACGAAACGACAGGATCCTGCGCACCTGGACCACGGCATCTCCGGCCCGCAGCGCGAGCGCCCGGGCGACCTCGGCCGTGGCGCGCACGCGCTTGCACTCCAGCACGGTTCGCTCGGCCGGTCCCTCGCCGGCGCGATCGCCGCTGTCGGGCATCAGTTTGAGGAAGCGGTATTGCAGGTGCTGCTCGGCATGGGTGGCGACGTAAGTGCCCTTGCCCTGCCGCCGCACGACCAGGTTTTCGGCCGCGAGTTCATCGATCGCCTTGCGCACGGTGCCTTGACTGACCCGGAAGCGCGCCGCCAATTCCATCTCGCTCGGGATCGCCTCGCCGGGTTTCCATTCGCCCTCCTGCATGCTTTGCAGGATCAGCCCCTTGATCTGCTGGTACAGCGGGCTGAATGCCGGGGTCGCCGACGCCGCTGGCTCGCTCGTGGCCGCGCCGCTGGCCGCGGAGGAGGAGGGCGTCTGGGCCATGGCGGTCGACATGATCAATGCGAAGGGGGCGTGCGTGAATTGGGCCGGAAAACCATGTGGATCATATCTTATATAAGATATAAGACAAATTGACGCCCTAGGGTTTTCGAGAGTAAACTGATGCACTGTCCAGCGGGGGTTTTGACGCGACGCGCGGCGCCCGCCAGCGATCCTTTTCGCCACTCTTGATTCGGAGATTTCCCCATGAGCAAAAAGCCCGTCCGCGTTGCCGTCACCGGCGCCGCAGGTCAAATCGGTTACGCCATCCTGTTTCGCATCGCCGCCGGTGAAATGCTGGGCAAGGATCAACCGGTCATCCTCCAGCTGCTGGAAATCCCCGACGAGAAAGCGCAGAAGGCGCTCAAGGGCGTGATGATGGAGTTGCAGGACTGCGCATTCCCGCTGCTGGCCGGCATGGAAGCCCACGCCGATCCCATGACCGCATTCAAGGACACGGACTATGCGGTGCTGGTGGGCGCGCGTCCGCGCGGCCCGGGCATGGAGCGCGCCGACTTGCTCGCCGCCAACGCCCAGATCTTCACGGCGCAGGGCAAGGCGCTGGACAAGGTCGCCAGCCGCAGCGTGAAGGTGCTGGTGGTCGGCAATCCGGCGAACACCAACGCCTACATCGCGATGAAGAGCGCGCCCAGCCTGCCGCGCGAGAACTTCACGGCGATGATGCGCCTGGACCACAACCGCGCGCTGTCGCAGATCGCGGCGAAGACCGGCACGCCGGTCGGTGATATCCAGAAACTGGCCGTGTGGGGGAACCATTCGCCCAGCATGTACGCCGACTATCGTTTTGCCACCGTCAACGGCAAGGCGGTCAAGGACCTGATCAACGACCAGGAATGGAACGCCAACGTGTTCCTGCCGACTGTGGGCAAGCGCGGCGCCGCCATCATCGAGGCTCGCGGGCTGTCGTCCGCCGCGTCGGCCGCGAACGCCGCCATCGACCATATGCACGACTGGATCCTGGGCAGCAACGGCAAGTGGGTCACCATGGGCGTGCCTTCCAATGGCGACTACGGGATCCCGAAGGACGTGATGTTCGGCTTCCCCGTGACCACAGCGAACGGCAAGTACGAGCTCGTCAAGGGGCTGCCAATCGACGCATTCAGCCAGGAGCGCATCGCCAAGACGCTCAAGGAACTGCAGGACGAACAGGCCGGCGTGGCGCACCTGCTCTGAAGAATGGCTGTCATCCCGGAGTCGATCCGGGATCCATGGCGGCGTGGCAGTACCAGGCTCGATGCATGGATTGCGGGTCAAGCCCGCAATGACAGGAATTTCCATGCTCCATCCCCGTGACGTTCTGCTCGGCGCCCAGGCGCAGACCGGCCTGCTGCCGGTCTGCGACCACTACAGCGGCGTCGAGGCGCGGATGCGCAAGAGCCTCGCGCTGCAGGCCGAGATGTGCGAGGAGTTCGGCGCCTGCGTGTTCGACGTGACACTGGACTGCGAGGATGGAGCCCCGGTCGGGGGCGAGGCCGACCACGCGGCGCTGATCGTGGCACTCGCGTCGCTGGCCAGCGACAAGGCGCGTGTCGCGGTCCGCATCCACCCGGTGGGGCATCCGGCGTTTCATGCGGACGTCGCGCAGATCGCGGGCAAGGCCGGCAAGAAGCTGTCCCACATCATGCTGCCGAAAGTCGAGTCGGTGCACGACGTGCAAACCGCCTGCAAGGCGATCGACGCGGCGGGCGCGCGGCACCTGCCGCTGCACGTGTTGATCGAATCGCCGCAGTCGGTGCACCACGCCTTCGAGATCGCCGCGCACCCCAGGGTGCAGTCACTGAGCTTCGGCCTGATGGACTTCGTGGCGGCGCACGCAGGCGCGATTCCGTCGGAAGCGATGGGAATCGAAGGCCAGTTCACGCATCCGCTGGTCGTGCGCGCGAAGCTGGAGATCGCCTCCGCCTGCCATGCCTGGGGCAAGGTGCCCTCGCACGGCGTCGTGACGGAATACAAGGACCGGACAGCGCTGCTCGCCGCGGCGCGAAGGGCCGCTCGCGAGCTGGGTTTCACGAGGATGTGGAGCATCCACCCGGATCAGATCCGGCCGATCCTCGAGGCCTTCGCGCCGAGCGTCCACGAGATCGAGGTTGCCAGCAAAATAATCGCTGCGGGGGCCCGTGCAGACTGGGCTCCGATCAGCTTCGAAGGCAAGCTGGAGGACAGGGCAAGCTACCGTTATTACTGGCAGGTGCTGGAGAGGGCACACCGCACGGGAGGTAAGCTGCCGCAGGAAATGCAGGGCTGGTTCGAAGCCCTGCCTCATTAATTAATCAATCGGAGACAAGTTGTATGAAGGCCCTTCTCGCTACCCTGCTGATCGCGGCGACGCCCGCACTGGCGCTCGCGCAAGCACCCGCAACGGCCAAGCCGGCCGCTAAACCGGCGGCCAAACCGGGCAAGAAGAAAAGCAGGCTCCCGACATCCGCGCAGAAAGCCGTCGAGGAAGCCACGCCGGTGGACGACGATCCGGCCGTGACCCTGACGCCGGCCGACCTCGAAATCGCCAAGCGCGTGTTCGTCGGGGACATTCCCTGCGAACTCGGCGCGACGGTCCACATCACGCCGCACAAGCGCGAAGGATTTTTCATCGTGCGCGCCGGGATCCAGCGGTTTCGCATGCAGCCGGTGGAAAGCCGCACCGGGGCGATCCGCCTGGAGGATCCGCGCGCCGGCGCCATGTGGCTGCAACTGGGCAACAAGTCGATGCTCATGAGCCAGAAGATGGGCAAGCGCCTGGCCGACGAATGCATGAGCCCTGCTCAGGCTGCCGTGACCGAAGCACTGAAAAAGAGCCCCACGCCCAGCTTGCTGGAGCCGTTGCCCGCAGCGGATAAGGCGGCGGCCACGCAGCCATCCGCGGCGGCGCCCGCGGCACCGGTTCCCGCGGTTTCCAAATGACGCCGCGCGACCGGCAGGCGGCTCGACGAGTCTGATTTCGAATGGAGAAAGAATGCTTCAAGCCTATGTGAACCACGTCGCCGAACGCGCTGCGCTCGGCATCCCGCCGCTGCCCCTGTCGGCGCAGCAGACGGGCGACCTCGTCGAACTGCTGAAGAACCCGTCGCCGGGCGAAGCCGAGTTCCTGTTGAACCTGATAGGGCATCGGGTGCCGGCAGGCGTGGACGACGCGGCAAAGGTCAAGGCCAGTTATCTGGCCGCGGTGGCGCACGGCACGCAGAAGTGCGCGATCATCAGCCGCGAAAAGGCCACCGAGCTGCTCGGCACCATGCTGGGGGGCTACAACATCGGACCGCTGATCGACTTGCTCGACGACGCGCAAGTGGGCTCCATCGCCGCCGAAGCCCTGAAGAAAACCTTGTTGATGTTCGACCAGTTCCACGATGTCGAGGAGAAGGCCGGCAAGGGCAACACCAACGCCAAGGCGGTGCTGAAAAGTTGGGCCGAAGGCGAGTGGTTCACCAGCCGCCCGGAAGTGCCGCAGAGCATGAAGGTCACCGTGTTCAAAGTGACCGGCGAGACCAACACGGACGACCTGTCGCCCGCACCCGATGCGTGGAGCCGTCCGGACATTCCGTTGCACGCGCTGGCCATGCTGAAGAACCCGCGCCCCGGCATCACGCCCGAGGAAGAGGGCAAGCGCGGCCCGGTCAAGTTCATCGAGGAGCTCAAGGCCAAGGGCAACCTGGTCGCCTACGTCGGCGACGTCGTCGGCACCGGCTCCTCGCGCAAGTCGGCCACCAACAGCGTGCTGTGGTGGACGGGCGAGGACATTCCGTACGTGCCGAACAAGCGCTACGGGGGGGTGTGCCTCGGCTCGAAGATCGCGCCGATCTTCTACAACACGATGGAAGACGCCGGCGCGCTGCCGATCGAGCTGGACGTGTCGAAAATGAACATGGGCGACGTGATCGAACTGCGTCCCTACGAAGGCAAGGCGCTCAAGAACGGCGAGGTGGTCGCGCAGTTCAAGGTCAAGAGCGAAGTGCTGTTCGACGAAGTCCGCGCCGGCGGCCGCATTCCGCTGATTGTCGGCCGCGGCCTCACGGCCAAGGCGCGCGAGGCGCTGGGCCTGCCGCCCTCGACGCTGTTCCGCCTGCCGAGCGAGCCTGCCGATACCGGCAAGGGCTACACGCTGGCCCAGAAGATCGTCGGCCGCGCCTGCGGACTGCCCAAGGGCAAGGGCGTGCGGCCGGGAACTTATTGCGAGCCGAAGATGACGTCCGTCGGCTCGCAGGATACGACCGGCCCGATGACGCGCGATGAATTGAAAGACCTGGCGTGCCTGGGCTTCAGCGCCGACCTCGTCATGCAGAGCTTCTGCCACACAGCGCCGTATCCGAAGCCGGTGGACGTGAAGATGCACCACGAGTTGCCCGAATTCATGTCGACCCGCGGCGGCATCAGTCTGCATCCGGGCGACGGCATCATCCACAGCTGGCTCAATCGCATGCTGCTGCCCGATACCGTGGGCACCGGCGCCGATAGCCACACGCGCTTTCCCATCGGCATCAGCTTCCCGGCCGGTTCGGGCCTGGTCGCGTTCGCGGCCGCCACCGGCGTGATGCCGCTGGACATGCCCGAGAGCGTGCTGGTGCGCTTCAAGGGCGAGATGCAGCCCGGCGTCACCCTGCGCGACCTGGTGAACGCGATCCCGCTGTACGCGATCAAGCAGGGCCTGCTTACCGTGGCCAAGCAGGGCAAGAAGAACATCTTCACGGGCCGCATCCTCGAGATCGAAGGTTTGCCGCAGCTCAAGGTGGAGCAGGCATTCGAGTTGAGCGACGCCTCCGCGGAACGCTCGGCCGCAGGCTGCACCGTGCACCTGGACAAGGCGCCGGTCATCGAATACATCAGCAGCAATATCGCGATGCTCAAATGGCTGATCGCGAACGGCTATTCCGACGCGCGCACGATCACTCGCCGCATCAAGGCGATGGAGGCCTGGCTGGCGGACCCGCAGTTGCTCAAGGCGGATACGGATGCCGAGTACGCCGCGGTCATCGAGATCGATCTGGCGGACATCCAGGAGCCGATCCTGGCCTGCCCGAACGATCCGGACGACGTGAAGTCACTGTCCGAAGTGGCGGGCGCGAAGATCGACGAAGTGTTCATCGGTTCGTGCATGACCAACATCGGCCATTTCCGCGCCGCATCGAAACTGCTCGAAGGCAAGCGCGACATTCCGGTGAAACTGTGGATGGCGCCGCCCACCAAGATGGATGCGCACCAGCTCACGGAGGAGGGCCACTACGGCGTGCTCGGCGCGGCCGGCGCGCGCATGGAGATGCCGGGCTGTTCGCTGTGCATGGGCAACCAGGCGCAGGTGAGGGAAGGGGCCACCGTGTTCTCCACATCGACCCGCAATTTCCCCAATCGGCTGGGCAAGAACAGCAATGTCTACCTCGGCAGTGCGGAGCTCGCGTCGATCTGCTCCAAGCTCGGCCGCATTCCCACCCGGGAAGAGTACATGGTCGACATGGGCGTGCTCACCGCCGCGAGCGACAAGGTGTACCAGTACCTGAACTTCGACCGGATCAAGGAATTCAAGGACGTGGCGAACCGCCTGCCTGCCTGAAGACCGGAGGCGGAAAAAAGCGGCCGCGAGGCCGCTTTTTTCATGGGACCGCGTTCAGTTGCGGTCAGCCTTGGGCTTGCGAAGCAGCGGCTTGGGAGCGACCACCGGTGGCGCACCCATGATCGCGGTGCTCGGTGTCGCTGCAACTGCTGGCGCGGTAGGCGCCGCGACCGCAGCCGCGGGCGCCGCCGCGCCAGCGGCGGTCGGTACCTCGGCGGTTTGCGGTGCTGCGGCCTCAGCCACAGGAGGTGCCTCAATCGGCACGACGACTACCGTGCCCGGCCCAGCGCCACCAGTCGGTCCGCCGGGGCCAGCCCCACCGCCATCGGCACCGGTGCCGCCACTAGGCGGCGGCGCAGGCGGCGCAGGCGGCGGTGGCGGAGGAGGCGGCGGCGGAGGAGGAGGCGGCGGCGGCGGCGGCGGCGGCGGCGGCGGCGGCGGCGGAGGAGGCGGAGGAGGCGGCGGAGGAGGCGGAGGAGGCGGCGGAGGAGGCGGAGGCGGAGGCGGAGTTTGTCCACCGTGCGCGTTCCCAACCGGCGAGTCGTTGCCTTGATTGCCGAGGCCGGTGTTGCCGACACCGTTGCCACTGTTGCCGGTGCCTACGTTGCCACCGCCATTGCCGCCAGCGTTTCCTGCTGGCGCACCACCCGGGCCGCCTCCGGCGGAAGGATTGCCGTCGACTGCGCCGCCGGCACCTCCCCCGACGCCGCCGCCAATACCACCGCCGGAACCACCGCCGGAACCGCCGCCGGAGCCACCACCGGAGCCACCACCGGAACCACCACCGGAACCACCACCGGAACCACCACCGGAACCACCACCGGAGCCACCACCGGAACCACCACCGGAGCCACCACCGGAGCCACCGCCGGAACCACCGCCGGAGCCACCACCGGAGCCACCACCGGAACCACCACCGGAACCACCACCGGAACCACCGCCACCGGAGTTACCGCCACCGGAGTTACCGCCACCACCGGAGTTACCACCACCGGAGTTACCACCACCGGAGCCGCCACCCCCGGAGCCTCCACCGCCGGAGTTACCACCGGAGCCGCCACCACCGGAGTTACCACCACCGGAGTTACCACCGGAGCCACCACCGGAGCCGCTACCACCGGAGCCGCCACCACCGGAGTTACCACCACCGGAGCCGCCACCACCGGAGCCGCCACCACCGGAGCCGCCACCACCGGAGCCGCCACCACCGGAGTTACCGCCACCACCGTTACCACCGGAGTTACCCCCGCCATTGCCACCCGCGTTGCCTCCGCTGTTCCCACCGGAGTTACCGCCAGAGTTGCCTGGCCCGGAATTGCCGTTATCACCCGAGTTGCCACCCCCGGAGCCCCCGGCTCCTCCGCCGCTGCCGCCGGCGGCAGCAACTTTGATGGCCGGATCGTCGACCACGATGACAGCACTGTTGTCGCCCATGCCGGAAGCAGACACGACTGCAGCCATGCTGTGAGGGGTCCAGCCCATTCCAAACACGCCCGCGAGTGCGGCGGCCAGCACCGTCAGCCCGAATTCCCTGTGCATTGATTTCATGATGGATCCTTGTCAAGGTTGCTGCAAAAGACGGTCCGGCTTCTCGGGTCCCGAGAGGCCGGGTGCCGCAGAAAGGCTTGAAGCGGGAGCTCGTCGCTGCTGCTGGGGTTGGGCCCCGCTTCGTTGATCAGTTCTCCGCGCGCGCGCCGGGCGCGCCGCTGCAGAGGCAAACGGCACGCAACTCGATCGGCGTGGGTTGACGCAGGGGTGCTTTGCTGGGCAACAGCACGAACACTTTGAAACGATCTCAGCGTCGCTGTCTGCCGTGCGTTTTGGTTGCGCGCGCAACCGCTTGTGAGTGCTGGGATATAGCTGGGGCCCATACCGCGTCGGCGCGGGACCCCACTTCATCACAGCCATATCCTGTTGCCCTTACTGACGTTATGGTCTGCCTCAACGTGTCGACCGTGTGTAACTCCCGGACCCAATGTTCGAAAAAACATCCAATGCTGTAAGCAATAGCAATCGGGATAAACCCTGAGTTTGAACGCGACAATTAGGATGCGGGGAATCAACAAAAAGGAAGGCGCGCCGCATGTTTCGCTCTTTTTTCCTCTCCCGCCGCTGGCTTGCGTGGTCCTTGCTCGGCTCGATGCTGATCCTTGCGGCCACCTGGTATCGCGTGAACCTGGACGTGCAGATCAACGAGTGGTTCGGCACCTTCTATGACCTGGTGCAGAAGATGCTGGGCAAGCCCGGCAGCATCACGCTGCCCGAGTTCTGGGGCCAACTCATGACCTTCGGGCGCATCGCCATGGTTTACGTGACCATCGCCGTCGTGCTGGAGTTCTTCATCAAGCACTACATCTTTCGGTGGCGCACGGCGCTGAACGACTACTACATGTCGCACTGGGAGCGGCTTCGCGTCATCGAAGGCGCCGCCCAGCGCGTGCAGGAAGACACGATGCGTTTCGCACGGCTGATGGAAAGCCTCGGCGTCGACTTCATGAACAGCGTCATGACGCTGATCGCCTTCCTTCCCATCCTCTGGACTCTGTCGATGAAAGTGACGGAACTGCCCTGGATCGGTACGGTCTCGCACTCGCTCGTCTGGGTGGCGATCGGCTTCGCGCTGGCCGGCACGGTACTGATGGCCGTGGTGGGTATCAGGCTGCCGGGGCTGGAATTCCAGAACCAGCGGGTGGAAGCCGCCTACCGCAAGGAGCTGGTCTATGGCGAAGACGACGCCAGCCGGGCAGCGCGGCCCGTGGCGGACTCGCTGTTCCTGAACGTGCGGCGCAACTACTTCCGCCTCTTCTTCAACTACCTGTACTTCGACGTGGTCAAGTGGGCGTACCTGCAGTTCGGCGTGCTGGTGCCCTACATCGCGCTCGGGCCCACGTTGGTGACGGGCCTGATCACGCTCGGGCTGATGCAGCAGATCGTGCGTGCGTTCGGGCGCGTCGAGCAGTCCTTCCAGTACCTCGTGCTCAGCTGGACGACGGTGGTGGAGCTGATCTCGGTCTACAAGCGGCTGCGCGCATTCGAGTTGCAGATCCGCGAGGCCCCGGCGGCCCTTGCAGCCAGCAGTGCCTAGGGCAACAGCTTGCGCAGCGCCTCGCCGGTCGGCGCATCGGCCGGGAAGAAAGTCTCCAGGGCGAGCTCCTGCAGCGTCACGTCGACCGGCGTGCCGAAGACCGTGGTGGTGCTGATGAAATTCAGCACGCCGAAGCCGGTGCGCAAGCGAAATGGCATGACTACGCCCAGATGCTCTCCTTCCATGTGCAGCGCCTCGGCGCCTTCCGGCACCGGATACCCGCGCAGTTCCTCGAGCAGCGCCGCCAGCACACTGTCGCCCGTAGCGTTGATCTGCTGGCGCAGGCGCTCGAACAGGTGATGCCGCCACTGGCCGAGGTTGGCGATCTTCGGCGCCAGCCCTCGCGGGTGCAGGCTCAACCGCATCACGTTGACGGTGCCTTGCAATAGCGCAGGATCGGCGCCCGCGAGCAGGTGCGGCAGCATGCGGTTGGCTGCCACCAGGTTCCAGTGGCGGTCCACGGCGAGGGCCGGGTAGGGCTCGTGGCTCTTGAGGATGAGTTCGACCGCCTGGCGTGCTGCGGCGAGCGCCGGATCGTCGAGGGATCGCTCACGGTACATCGGCGCATAGCCCGCGGCCACGAGCAGCTGGTTGCGCTCGCGCAGCGGCACATCGAGCCGCTCGGCCAGGCGCAGAACCATCTCGCGGCTGGGCAAGGAACGGCCCGTTTCGACGAAGCTGAGGTGCCGCGTCGATATGTCGGCCTCTTGCGCGAGGTCGAGCTGGCTCAAGCGCCGATGCCGGCGCCAATGCCGCAGGTAGTCCCCGAAGGGCCGGGGTGCGGCGCGCGCGGCGGCCACAGTTGCAGTATTCATGCCCGGCATCGTAGTGCGGCCGTGGCAGCGCGCCCATTACCTGCGGCGTAATCGACTCGCGACGTCGGCGCGGAAAAGATGCACCCCGGATCAAGTCCCGGATGACGGTTCTGTCATCCGGCCTGACCCGCAACCCATCTACCAGCAAGGAGTCCACCATGTCGATCTTCGATGCCCCGCGCTTCCTGCGCAACGTGCTGTTTGCCGATGCCGCTTCATGCCTGGCGAGCGGCGCGCTCCAGGTTCTGTTCACCGCTGCGCTCGCCGAACTGCTGAACCTGCCGCCCGCATTGCTGGCAGGTACCGGCTGGTTCCTGCTCGCGTACGGCGCTTTCGTCGCGTTCACCGCCAGCTGGAATCCGCTCCCACGCGGGTTCGTGCCGTTGTTCATCGCCGGCAACCTGGCGTGGGCAGCGGGATGCGCCGCACTGCTCGCCGGCCGCTGGCTGGCCCCGACGACGCTGGGGACGGCATGGATTCTCGCGCAGGCGCTCACCGTGGCGGTCCTCGCAATCCTGCAGTGGAATGGGCTGAAAGGCGGCCGCCCCGCGGGCTGGACCTGAAGCGGCCGCAGGCCTTCGCCGGTAGGGGATTTCTTTCTTGTATGCTGTCAAACTTTGGTGCAACGCCAACGCGATTCCCATCCCAGTCCCAAGGAAAGTCCTCCCCATGACACGCGTTTTCAATTTCAGCCCCGGTCCCGCCACCCTGCCCGAACCCGTGCTGCGCCAAGCGGCCGAAGAGATGCTCGATTGGCACGGGTCGGGCATGTCCGTGATGGAAATGAGCCACCGCGGCAAGGAGTTCATTTCCATCCACGCCGAGGCCGAGAGCCTGCTGCGCGAACTGCTGGGCGTGCCGGCCAACTACAAGGTGCTGTTCATGCAGGGCGGCGCCATCGGCGAAAACGCGATCGTGCCGATGAACCTGATCGGGCGCACGGGCAAGGCCGACTACATCAGCACCGGCGACTGGTCGAAGAAATCCATCAAGGAAGCCAAGAGCTACGGCAAGGTCAACGTTGCCGCTTCCGGCGAGGCCAGCAACTTCACCGCCATTCCGCCGCGCGCCGAGTGGAAGCTCGATCCGGAAGCGGCCTATGTGCACATCTGCGCGAACGAGACGATCGGCGGTGTGGAATACCACTGGACCCCGGACACGGGCGCGGTGCCGCTGGTGGCGGACATGTCGTCCAACATCCTGTCGCGCCCGTTCGATGTGAGCAAGTACGGTTTGATCTATGCCGGCGCGCAGAAGAACATGGGTCCTGCGGGCGTCACGGTGGTGATCGTTCGCGACGACCTGATCGGCCATGCCCTGCCGATCACGCCTTCGGCCTTCAATTACAAGTTGCAGGCGGAAAACGATTCGATGTTCAACACGCCTCCCACCTACGCGATCTACATCGCGGGCCTGGTGTTCAAGTACGTCAAGCAGCAGGGCGGCCTGACGGCGATGGAGGAGCACAACAAGGCCAAGGCGGCGGTCCTCTACGATTACCTGGACAACAGCAAGTTCTACCGCAACCCGGTCGCGCGGGGTGACCGTTCGCTGATGAACGTCCCGTTCAAGCTGAAGGACGACGCGCTGGACGAGGCGTTTCTGAAGGGCGCGCAGGCCAAGGGCATGATCCAGCTCAAGGGCCATCGCTCGGTCGGCGGCATGCGCGCTTCCATCTACAACGCCATGCCGATCGAAGGCGTCAGGGCGCTGGTGGCGTACATGAAGGAATTCGAGGTCCGGCATGGGTAGGCAGTTCAAGGTCCTGCTGCTGAACCAGATTTCAGCGAACGGCCTGAAACGCCTGCCCGCCGACCGGTACGTCACGGGCAAGGATGTGGCCGACCCCGACGCGGTGCTGGTGCGCTCGGCGGACATGCACAAGATGCAGATTCCCGCCAGCGTCAAGGCGATCGGCCGCGCCGGCGCCGGCACCAACAACATTCCCGTGAATGCCATGAGCGCGCACGGGGTGCCGGTGTTCAATGCACCGGGCGCCAACGCGAACGCGGTGAAGGAACTGGTGCTGGCCGGCATGCTGATCGCGGCGCGCAACCTCGGGCCCGCGCAGCGTTTCGTCGAGCAGCTCGATCCCGCCTTGCCGGACCTCGACCGCGCCGTGGAAGACGGCAAGAAGAACTTCGCCGGTGTCGAACTCGCGGGGCAGACGCTGGGTGTGATCGGCCTTGGAAAGATCGGCTGCCTCGTGGCCGACGCGGCGATCAAGCTCGGCATGAACGTGCTGGGATACGACCCTGAAATCACCGTCGACGCCGCGTGGAGCCTGCCGGCGCAGGTCAAGAAGGCGGGCAGCGTCGCCGACGTGCTGAAGAACGCGAATTTCATCACCCTGCACGTGCCGCTGGTGGACGCCACGCGTGACCTGATCGGCGACAACAACGTCGCCCTGGCGCGGGCCGGCGCTGTGCTTCTGAACTTCTCGCGCGAAGGTGTCGTGAATGCTTCCGCCGTGCTGGGCGCGCTCGACCGCGGCCAGCTCGGCTGCTACGTCTGCGATTTCCCCAGCGGGAAGATCCTGCGGCACCCGAAAGTCGTCGCGCTTCCGCACCTGGGCGCATCCACGCGCGAGGCGGAAGAGAACTGCGCGGTGATGGTCGCCGACCAGCTGCGCGAGTACCTGGAGCACGGCAACATCGCGAACGCGGTGAATTTCCCGAACGTGAGCATGGAGCGCGAATCGCGCTACCGCGTCGCCATCGCGAACGCGAACGTGCCCAACATGCTCGGCCAGATCTCGACGGCGATGGCACAAGCGGGCCTGAACATCCACACCATGGTCAACAAGTCGCGCGGCGACATGGCCTACACCCTGGTCGACGTGGACAGCCCGGTCGGCGATCCGGTGATTGGCGCCCTGCGGAGCATCGAAGGCGTGCTCGCGGTGCGCTACCTGCCGACATCCGAATAGCGGGGATTTGCAAGAATCCGCAACAACCCCGGTGCAGCGTCCTGGCGGCAAAATGACGCCAAGACCAATAACATCCGAGGTTGAGATGACCCACGCTTTCGCAGACACCCTCCAGAGCTTCAAGATCGGTCCCGGCAAGACGGGCCGGTTGTATTCGCTGCCGCAGCTGGCGCGGCAATTCCCGAAGGTCGCACGCCTGCCGGTGTCGATGCGCATCGTGCTGGAGTCGGTGCTGCGCAACTGTGACGGCAGGAAGGTCACGGCCGAGCATGTCCGCCAGCTCGCCACCTGGTTTCCCAATGCCGATCGCACGGATGAGATTCCGTTCGTGGTGGCGCGAGTGATCCTGCAGGATTTCACGGGCGTGCCGCTATTGGCGGACCTGGCCGCCATGCGCAGCGTCGCGGCGCGGCTGGGGCGTAACGCGGGTGCGGTGGAGCCTTTGGTGCCGGTCGACCTGGTGGTCGATCACTCGATCATGGTCGATCACTACGGCACCAAGGATTCGCTCGACCTGAACATGAAGCTCGAGTTCCAGCGCAACCGGGAGCGCTACCAGTTCATGAAGTGGGGCATGCAGGCATTCAAGACGTTCGGGCTGGTGCCGCCGGGGTTCGGCATCGTGCACCAGGTCAATCTCGAGTACCTTGCACGCGGCGTGCATGCCAGCGCGGACGCCATCTACTATCCCGACACACTGGTGGGCACCGACAGCCACACGACGATGATCAACGGCATCGGCGTCGTCGGCTGGGGTGTCGGCGGCATCGAAGCCGAAGCGGCGATGCTGGGCCAGCCCGTTTACATGTTGACCCCCGACGTGGTCGGTTTCGAGTTGGTCGGCCGGCTGCGCGAAGGGGTGACGGCCACCGATCTCGTGCTCACCGTGACTGAAAGGTTGCGCCGGGAAAAGGTGGTGGGCAAGTTCGTCGAGTTCTTCGGCGAAGGCACCCGCACGCTCGCGGTTCCGGACCGCGCGACGATCGGCAACATGGCGCCCGAGTACGGCGCCACGATGGGCTTCTTTCCGGTGGACGAGAAGACGATCGAGTACTACCGGGGCACCGGCCGCAGCAAGGAATTCATCGACACGCTGCAGGCCTATTTCAAGGCGCAGGGCCTGTTCGGCGTGCCGCTCGCGGGCGAAGTGGATTACTCGCAGGTTGTGCGGCTCGACCTCGGGACAGTGACACCGAGCCTGGCCGGCCCCAAGCGGCCGCAGGACCGGATCGAACTGGGCAAGGTCGCGGAAAACTTCGTGACCTTGTTCAGCAAGCCGGTGGCGGAAAACGGATTCAACCAGCCGTCCGAGCTGCTGCTGACGCGCCACCTGGTGCGTTCGAGCGGCGAGGAGCCCGATCGCAAGGTGCCCGACAGCCCGCCGACCCCGCTGGCCGCCGAGCGCTTCGAGATGGAGATGGAGGCGAACAAGCCGACGCTGGCCGCCGCCAGGTCCCAAGCGCCGCCGCCCGACCGCGAGGTGGAGGACGTCACGATCGGCCACGGGGACGTGCTGATCGCGGCCATCACGAGCTGCACGAACACGTCCAATCCCGGCGTGCTGCTGGCGGCCGGATTGCTGGCGAAGAAAGCCGTCGAGGCGGGACTGCATGTGAAGCCGCACGTGAAGACGTCGCTGGCGCCGGGCTCGCGCATCGTCACGGAATATTTCGAACGCACGGGCCTGTTGCCATACCTGGAGCAGCTGGGGTTTTCGCTGGTGGGCTACGGCTGCACGACCTGCATCGGCAACTCCGGCGACCTCACCCCCGAGATCAACGCCGCGATCACCAAGAGCGACCTGGTCTGCGCCGCCGTGCTGTCGGGCAACCGCAATTTCGAGGCGCGCATCCATCCGAACATCAAGGCCAACTTTCTTGCCAGTCCGCCGCTGGTCGTCGCGTACGCGATCGCCGGCACCGTGCTGACGGACCTGATGAGCGACCCGGTCGGCCAGGGCCACGGCGGCAAGGACGTGTACCTCGGGGACATCTGGCCCTCCAGCGATGAAATCCACAAGCTGATGAAGTACGCGCTGGACGGCAAGGCCTACGCCCGCAACTACTCGAAGGTCAAGAGCGAGCCGGGCCCGTTGTGGGAGGAAATCCACGGCATCAGCGGCGCGGCATACACCTGGCCCGAAAGCACGTACATCGCCGAGCCGCCGTTCTTCGAGGATTTCAGGCTCGAACCGCCCGCCGTCGCGCGAGGCGAGGCGGGAGCGGAGGCGCTTGCGGTGCGCGGCGCGCGCGTCATGGCGCTGTTCGGCGACTCCATCACGACGGACCACATCTCGCCGGCCGGCTCGATCAAGGAGAGTTCGCCCGCGGGGCAGTGGCTGCTCGCCCACGGCGTCAAGAAGCCCGACTTCAACAGCTACGGCTCGCGCCGGGGCAATCACGAGGTGATGATGCGCGGCACGTTCGCGAACGTGCGCATCAAGAACCTGATGATCGCCGCTCGCGCCGACGGCTCACGCGAGGAGGGCGGGGTGACGATCTACCGCGACCCACGCGGCGGGGCCGAAAAGATGTTCATCTATGACGCCGCCATGAAATACATGGCCGAAGGCCGGCCGACGGTGATCTTCGCAGGCGAGGAGTACGGCACCGGCTCGTCGCGCGATTGGGCGGCCAAGGGCACGCAATTGCTGGGCATCCGGGCGGTGATCGCCCGCAGCTTCGAGCGCATCCACCGCAGCAACCTGGTCGGCATGGGCGTGCTGCCGCTGCAGTTCCAGGGCAGCGATACCTGGCAGTCGCTGCGCCTGAATGGGGAGGAGCTGATCGATGTCGTGCCCGACCCGCAATTGCGCCCGCGCAGCGACGCCCGGCTCGTCGTCACGCGCGCGGACGGCAGCCGGCAGGAGCTCACGGTGACGCTTCGCATCGATACGCCGATCGAAGTGGACTACTACCAGCACGGCGGCATCCTTCCGTTCGTGCTGCGGCAATTGTTGCCGGCATGAGCGCGAAACGTATCGCGGTGGGAATCGCCACGCGAGCGCAGCGCGAAATGCAGCGCGAACTCCTGCCGCCGTGATCCGGCGCGTCCTCATTGCCGGTGGCGGGATGGGCGGGCTCGCAGCCGGCCTGGCATGTGCGCGCGCCGGCTGGCAGCCGCGCTTGCTGGAGCAGGCGGCGCAATTCAGCGAAGTCGGAGCCGGCATCCAGTTGGGGCCGAATGCGACGCGCCTGCTGCACGGCTGGGGCCTCGAACGCGGGCTGGCGGCGGTGGCTGCGTTCCCGCCGCAATTGCGGGTGCGCAGCGCGACCGACGGCACGCAGTTGGGCCTGATGCGCCTGGGCGCCACGTTCGCGCAGCGCTACGGCGCGCCGTATGCGACCGTGCACCGGGCCGACTTGCAGCGCCTGTTGCTGGAAGGCGTGCGGCAGGCGCGAGTCGACCTGCAGCTGTGTTCCGCGGTCACCGGCGTGCGGCAGCTGGAAAACGAAGTGTTGGTGCGCGTCAATGACGGCGCCGACGTGCAAGGCGACGTGCTGATCGGGGCGGACGGCCTCTGGAGCGCGGTGCGCTCCAAGGTCTTCGGGGACGCGCCGCCGGCCTTCACGGGCCATCTCGCGTATCGCGCGGTGGCGGTGCAGCGCGACCTGCCCGCGCTTTTGCGTACGGCCGACGTCACCGTCTGGCTCGGGCCGCGGCTGCACGTCGTGGCCTATCCGCTGCGCGGGGGCGATTGGCTGAACGTCGTCGCGATCGTGCAGGGCAGATCGCGCGGACCGGCGCAGGACTGGCACCAGGCCGCGATCGCAGCCGACCTGCAAACCGCGATGGGCCGGCAGTGTGCGCCCTTGCAGGACCTGGTGCGGGCGATGCCCGCCTGGCGGCTGTGGGCGTTGCACGACCGCGATCCCATCGCCGGCGCGCACGAGATGGTGCGAGGACGCGTGGCCCTGTTGGGGGACGCGGCGCATCCGATGCGGCCGTACTTCGCCCAGGGCGCGGGCATGGCGATCGAGGACGCGGCGGAACTGGGCCGGATCCTGGCCATGGCGGGCAGCGCGGACATCGACGTGCCGGCGGCTTTGCGCGCTTACGCCGACAACCGCTGGGAGCGCTGCGCGCAGGTCCAGGCCCGATCGCGACGCAATGGCCGCATCTTCCACGCCACCGGCCCGATGAGGTGGGGACGCGACGTTTCGCTGCGCCTGCTGGGCGAGCGTTTGCTGGACCAGCCCTGGCTTTATGAAGGGCCGGCGCTCGCCTGATTCGGCGACTACAGGTCGGTGCGCAATTTCCAGATTTCCGGGAACAGCACCACGTCCAGCATCTTGCGCAGGTAGCTCACGCCGCCGGTGCCGCCGGTGCCGCGCTTGAAGCCGATGATGCGTTCGACGGTCGTCACATGCCGGAACCGCCAGAGACGGAAGGCGTCCTCCAGGTCGGTCAGTTCCTCGCCCAGCTGGTACAGGTCCCAGTGGTGCTTCGGATCGCGATAGACGGCCAGCCAGGCCTGTTCGACTTCCACGCTTTCGACATAAGGCTGGGTCCAGTCGCGCTGCGTGTGCGTTGGGGGAACAGCGAAGCCGCGGCGCGCGAGCAGCCGCAAGGACTCGTCGTACAGGGACGGCGCTTCATGGGCCGCCTGCACCTGGGCCAGCACCGCCGGCCGGTGCGCATGCGGCTTGAGCATCGCGGCGTTCTTGTTGCCGAGAGCGAACTCGATGCAGCGGTACTGCGCGCTCTGGAACCCGCTGGAAGTGCCGAGGTACGGCCGGATCGCGCTGTATTCGGGCGGCGTCATCGTGGCCAGCACGTCCCATGCGTGCACCAATTGCTCCATGATGCGGCTCACCCGCGCCAGCATCTTGAACGCGTTGCCGAGTTCGTCGCTCGCCACATTGGCGATCGCCGCCCGCAGTTCGTGCAGCATCAGTTTCATCCACAGCTCGCTGGTCTGGTGCTGGATGATGAAGAGCATTTCGTTGTGGTCGGGCGACAAGGGCTTCTGCGCGCCCAGGATCGCGTCGAGCTGCAGGTAGTCGCCATAGCTCATGGACCGGCTGAAATCAAGCAGCGCGTTCTCCTCCTGCACGATGGATTCGGCCAGGCCGGGGGCTGCGGGGGACACAGGTTTGTTCTCGTGCTCGTTCATGTCAGGTCACCGCATGCTTCTGGTTGAACTCAGGACGGCGCCATTCGCCACTCTCGAGCACCTGGCGCAACTGCTCCACCGCGTGCCATACGTCCTCGAAGCCGATGTAGAGCGGTGTGAAGCCGAAGCGCAGGATATCCGGCAGGCCGCGTGCGTGGCCGAGCCCGTCCTGCGCGTGCGAGGCACGGGCATTGCCGGCGCGGTAATCGCCGATGACGCCGCGGGCGATCAGGGCCTGCACGATCGCGTATGCGCCCGACTCGCCGTCCGAAGCAGTGCGCGTGAAACAGACCTGCGAACCGCGGTGGTCATGCTGGCGCGGCGTCACGAGCGCCAGGCGATGGCCGGCGCAGCGCGACTCGACCAGCTCCATGAAGAGGTCCGTGAGTGCCAACGACTTGCGGCGCAGGGCGGTCATGCCGCCGAGCGGTCCGGCCGCCAGGACGGTATCCAGCCCGCACTCGAGCGCGGCCATGCTCAGGATCGGCTGAGTGCCGCACAGGTAACGCGAGATGCCGGCGGCCGGGCGGTAGCCGGGCGCGAAGTCGAACGGCGCCGCATGGCTCCACCAGCCGGCGAGCGGCTGCTCGAAGCGGTCGGCATGGCGCGGATGCACCCACACGAAGGCCGGCGCGCCCGGGCCGCCGTTGAGGTATTTGTAGCCGCAGCCGATCGCAAAATCCGCGTCCGCCGCATGCAGGTCCACCGGAACCGCGCCGGCACTGTGCGCGAGGTCCCAGACCGCGAGCACGCCTTTGCGATGTGCCGCCGCCGTGAGCGCGGCCATCTCGTGCATGGCGCCGGTGCGGTAATTCACGTGCGTGAGCATGAGGACCGCGACGCGCTCGTCCAGACTCGCCGCGATGGCATCAGCGTCGCCGTCGTCGAGCAGTTGCAATTCACAGCCGCGCTCCTTGCACAAGGACTGCGCGATGTAGAGGTCGGTCGGGAAATTGCTGCGTTCGCTGACGATGACGCTTCGCCGCGCATCGGCCTGGGGCGCGCTCAGGGCGGCACTCAGCACCTTGTAGAGATTGATTGACGTGCTGTCCGTCGCCACGACCTCGCCGGGATGCGCGCCCACGAGCCGCGCGATCTTGTCGCCCAGGCGCTGCGGCAAGTCGAACCAGCCCGCGCTGTTCCAGGAGCGGATCAGTCCCTCGCCCCATTCCTGCGTGATCGCCCGAGCCACGCGGGGGGCGGTCGCTTCCGGCAGCGGTCCCAGCGAATTCCCATCGAGGTAGATCACGCCTTCCGGCAGCGCGAACAGGCCCCGCAGTTTGCGCAGCGGATCTTGCGTGTCCAGGGCGCGGCAGTCCTGCAGAGTGATCATTGAGTCAGTCTCCCTCCGCGCGCGGCGGCGTGCGCGCCGGCACCGGCGGCGCGGTTCATAGCTCGCGCAGCACGGCGCGCACCGGGGACGCGTCGGCTGCGACCAGTTTGAGGGGCAGGGCGATCAACTCGTAGTCACCCTCGGCCACCTCGTCGAGCACCAGGTTCTCCAGCACCCGCAGCCCGAGGCGGCGGATGACCTGGTGGCTTTCGAGCGTCTTGCTGTCCGCCGGATCGATGCTCGCCGTGTCGATTCCCACCAGTTCGACGCCCAGTGCCGCGAGGCGCTCGATCGTCTCGGGCGCGTACGCCGCCAGCGACGCGTCGAATCGCTCCACCGGCATCCGTTGGTAGGTGCGCACCAGGACGCGCGGCGGCAATCCGCGCATCGCGTGCTCGAGATGTTCCCATTGCACGAGCGGGCCTTTGCCGATGGCGTGAATGACACGGCAGGCGCCGAGGTAGGGCGCCAGTTCGACGGCGCCGATCGAAGCGCCGGCCGCGTCGTAATGCAGCGGCGCGTCGGCGTGCGCCCCGACGTGCGGGGACAGCGTGATGCGGCTCACGTTCACCGGGTTGCCTGGCCCCAGCATGGCGGACCATTGCTGCGCGTACGGCGTGTCGCCCGGAAACACCGGCGAGCCGGGCCCGACCGGCGGCGAAATATCCCAGATCCTCTTCATGCGTGAGAGTGTGGCCTGCGGCGCGTGGGCATGGTGTGGGTTCGCTCCAACAGCCGGTAAATGGTTGAAGCTTAAAGGAGTCGGCCGGCCCGGCGCGGGCTCCTCCAATCGCAGGAGGGGACCGTCAACGCGCGCTCGTGCCGCGGCGTTGCGGAGGAACTGTATGCAGATACAGCCCTTCAACTTCTCATCAGGAGGAACCATGGAACTGCACATCGCCCGGCAAATCATCGACACCCTGTCGCAGGGGATCCACCCGATCACCGGCGAAGTGATGCCGGCCGACAGCCCCTACAACGCACCGCGCGTTGTTCGCAGTGTCGCAGGCGCTCGGCGAGAAAACCGGGAAGCCGGCGCGAGCGCCGCGGCAACAGCCGCCCAATGCCGGCAAGGCGTGGGATGCCGCGGAAGATGCCCGCCTGGACGCCGCGTTTGCCGCCGGCCAGGAGATGAAGCAACTCGCCGACGAGCTGGGGCGCACCCCGTTCGCCGTGGAATCGCGGCTGGTCAAGCTCGGCAAATTGCCGCCGCGGCCCGGCATGCGCGTTTAGCCGCCGCGCTTCAGGCCACCTTGCCCAGCAGAAGGTACTCCATCAGTGCCTTCTGCGCGTGCATGCGTTTTAGCTGCGGCCGCTGCGCTTAACTTTGCTGCGCAAAGTGAGCCTGCGCTGAAACAGAATGCCTGCCAAGCTTGGCCTTCAGCCAACCTTGCCCAGCAGAAGGTACTCCATGAGTGCCTTCTGCGCATGCATTCTGTTTTCCGCTTCATCCCATACCACGGACTGCGGGCCGTCGATCACTTCGGCATCGACTTCCTCGCCGCGATGCGCCGGCAGGCAGTGCATGAACAGGGCGTCGGGCTTGGCGATGCGCATCATCTCGGTGTCCACGCACCAGTTCGCGAACACCTTCTTGCGCTCCTCGTTCTCCGCCTCGTAGCCCATGCTGGTCCAGACATCGGTGGTCACCAGGTCGGCCCCGCGGCACGCGTCCATCGGGTCCCTGAAGACCTTGTAGCTCTCGTTGCTGCGGATGCCGGCCACGGTCTGGTCCACCTCGTAACCGGTGGGCGTGCTGACGTGCACGCGGAAGCCGAGCAGTTCCGCGGCCTGCAGCCAGGTGTTGGCCATGTTGTTGCCGTCGCCGACCCAGGCCACGGTCTTGCCTTTGAGGAAGGCCGGGTCCGGCACGCCTTGCGCATCGGTACCGCGATGTTCGAGCAACGTGAACAGGTCGGCCAGGATCTGGCAGGGATGAAACTCGTTGGTCAGCCCGTTGATCACCGGCACCCTCGAATGCGCGGCGAAGCGCTCGATCTTGTCCTGCCCGAAAGTGCGGATCATCACCAGGTCCACCATCCGGCTGATCACTTTCGCGCTGTCCTCGATCGGCTCGGCGCGGCCGAGCTGACTGTCGCCGGTGGTCAGGTGCACCACGCTGCCGCCGAGCTGGTACATGCCGGCCTCGAAGCTCACGCGCGTGCGGGTCGATGCTTTCTCGAAAATCATCGCCAGCGTGCGATCGGCCAGCGGGTGGTATTTTTCGTAAGCCTTGAACTTCTTCTTGATGACGGCCGCGCGCTGGAACAGCCACGCGTATTCCTCGGCCGAGAGATCGCTGAACTGAAGGTAGTGCTGGATCGTCATGGGCGCCTCACTGCGCGAGGAATTCCTTCACCAGCGGCACGAGCAGCGCGACCACTTCGTCGGCTTCGGCCTCGGTCATGATGAGCGGCGGCAGCAGCCGGACCACGTTGTCGGCCGTCACGCTGATCAACAAGCCTGCTTCCGCGGCGCGGCTGGTCAGCACGGTGCAGGCGTTCGCCAGTTCGACACCGATCATCAGGCCCTGGCCGCGAATCTCCTTCACGCCCGGCAGGCCGCCCAGCTCGCGCTCGAGGGCGCCCTTCAGGTGGGCTCCGACCCGCGCGGCGTTGTCCAATAGCCCTTCCTCCTTCATGATCCGGATGGTCTCGACGCCGGCGCGCATCGCGAGCGGATTGCCGCCGAAGGTGGTGCCGTGATTGCCCGGCTGGAAAATGTTCGCGGCTTTCGGCCCCGCCACGACAGCACCCACCGGCACGCCCGAGCCGAGCCCCTTGGCCAGCGGCATGACGTCGGGCTTGATGCCCGCCCACTGGTGGGCGAACCACTTGCCCGTGCGCCCCATGCCGCACTGCACCTCGTCGATCATCAGCAGCCAGTCGCGCTGGTCGCACAGCTGGCGCACCTGCTGGAGGTACTCGATGCGCATGAGGTTGATGCCGCCCTCGCCCTGGATCGTCTCGAAGAACACCGCGACGACGTTCGCATTGCCCTCGGTGGCCGTCTTGAGCGCCGCCATGTCGTTCAGCGGCACGCGGATGAAGCCTTCGACCAGCGGCCCGAAGCCCTGCTGCACTTTTTCATTGCCGGTGGCGGACAGCGTGGCGATGCTGCGGCCATGGAAAGCGTTCTCGTAGACGACGATCTCGGGCCGCTCGATGCCCTTGTCGTGGCCGAACTTGCGCGCCAGCTTGATGGCCGCCTCGTTCGCCTCGAGCCCGGTGCAGCAGAAGAACGCATTGGTCAGGCCGGACAGCTCGGCCAGGGTCGCGGCGAGTCGCTCCTGGTCGGGCACGTGGTAGTAGT
>JAGRPN010000165.1 GCA_019449555.1 Ramlibacter sp. | reverse complement strand
CCAAGGGGGGAATGGCCGTGAGCGACTTGGCCGGTCTCGCCGCGCTCTGTGCCACGGCTGACGAGCACGTCAAGGGGCTGCAACTAGCGCTTACTCGGAGACAGGACCTGGAGAAGCAGCTGCAGACATCCCAGACCGCGCTCACCGTTGCAACCAAGGCCAACAACTCGAAGGTTGCGGCGGTCGACGAGTGGACGAAGAAATGGAACCAAGTTCTAGCGAGTGCCAATCTGAGCGGTGTCGGCGAGGACGTTGCGGAAGTCGAGTCTGCTGTTGCTGCTGCGGAGTTCATTCGACAGCGGCTCGAACGGGTCCACACGACTCGCACTGAACGCATCGAAACCATGGAGGCTGACTTGCGGCAGATGAACGAGGCCGCCGCAGCCCTGGCGCAATCACTTGCGCCGGAGTTGGCGCAGAAGACGCCGGAGGAACTGTCTCAGGTCCTGAAGTCAAAGCTGGAAGAGGCGAAGCGACAGTCCGACAGGAAGGAGCAGGCGCGGAAGCTCCTTGAGCAGGGCCAGCGTCAACGAGACGACGCGAACTCCCAGTTGACTGAGGCTAAACGTAGTCTCGAACCTGTCCTGAAGGCGGCGGACGTCGACGACCCAATGCTGGCGTTGCCGCTGGTTGAGCGTTGGCTGAGGAAGATTGAAGCCGAGACGGCCATTTCTAAGACGCGCAACGAGCTGGAGAAGGGCTCGGATGGCCTTTCGCTTGAGGAGGTTCAAGCCGAGGTCGCCATTCATCCAGCGGCGGAAGCGGCGGAGAAGGTAATGTCCCTGAAGGACCAGCTCCAGGATTCCGACAATCGGCTGACCGGGCTGATGGCGAAGCAACTCGCTGCCAGGCAAGCATTCGATGCCATCGACGGGGGTGACCAGGCGGCGTTGGCCGAAGCGCAGAAGCAGGAAGCTCTTGCAGAGATGTCAGAGGTCAGCGAGGAGTACTTGCAGCTAGCAACGGCGAGCAACCTCTTGAAGTGGGCTGTGGACCGGTACCGCGACCGAAAGCAGGACCCTCTGTTGCAGCGAGCAAGTGCGGTCTTCAAGAACCTGACGCGCAACTCATTCGAAAAGCTGCGCATTGACTTCGACCAGACTCCGCCCGCACTCTTGGCGTATCGCTCGAACAATCAGGCCGCGAAGGTCTCGGGGCTAAGTGACGGAACGCGCGACCAGCTGTTCCTTGCTCTGCGTATTGCGGCTCTGGAGTTGCAGACGGAGCACGGCGCGCCAGTGCCGTTCATCGCGGATGACCTCTTCGTCAACTTCGATAACAAGAGGTCGCAGGCTGGCCTTCAGGCTCTTTACGACCTTTCCTCCAGGACTCAGGTCCTGTTCTTGAGCCATCAGGAGCATTTGCTGCCACTCGTGCAGAAGCTCTTCCCTCAGGCGAACGTCATCACTCTGGCAGGAGAAGAGGCGCTGGCCTGAAGTTAAACAATGAGGGCGTCGTTTCTGGGGCCTTTTAACTTTTCCATTCCGAATATCAAACCAACCCGAGCATGGCCAATCAACTGACCCTCGAAACCCTCGAAAACTGGCTCTGGGAATCCGCCAACATCCTGCGCGGCTCCATCGACTCATCCGACTTCAAGAACTATATCTTCGGCCTGCTGTTCCTCAAGCGCTTCAATGACGTGTTCGAAGAGCGAGTCAGGCAGTTGATGAAGGGTGACGGCCTGACCGAGGTACAGTCCTCGGAGGAAGTCCAGGACAAATGGGGGCACTTTCCGCGCAGCGCCCGTTGGCCCGACCTGATTGCCCGCACCGAGAACATCGGTGAAGCACTCGACAAAGCCTTCGCCACCATTGAGGCGAACAACACCGAACTCCAACACGTACTCACCGCCACCCAGTACGGTGACAAGCGCGTCTTGTCGGACGCCACCTTGCAGCGACTGCTCCGCCACTTCAACCAGTACAAACTGGGAAATGCCGACCTCTACAAGGCCGACATTCTAGGTGATGCCTACGAATATCTCATCAAACAGTTCGCTGACGATGCAGGCAAGAAGGGCGGCGAGTTTTACACGCCCAAGGGCGTGGTGCAACTTGTGGTCGAACTCATCGACCCGCAACCAGGGCACAGTGTCTACGACCCCACCTGTGGCAGTGGCGGCATGTTGGTGGAAAGCGCCCACCACGTCGTCACTCTGCCAAACGGCGCCATCATGGGCAAACCCAATGTGCTGCTGTTTGGCCAAGAGAAGAACCTCGGCACGTGGGCCATTGCCAAACTCAACCTCTATTTGCACAACATGCGGGCCGAGATTGAGCGCGGCGACACGTTGAGTCAGCCAAAGCACCTTGATGGCGACTACCTGAAGACCTTCGACCGGGTGATTGCCAACCCGCCGTTTTCGGCCAAGGCATGGTGGGAGCCGCTGGAACTGGCCAATGAGGCGGAGCAGGACAGCGACAAGAAGACCAAAGCGCCCAACTACAAGCAGGTCAGCGACCCCTACGGTCGTTTCGTCTACGGCGTCCCGCCGCGTGGCTATGCAGACTTCGCCTTTGCTCAACACATGCTGGCCAGCCTCAAGGCCGATGGCCGTATGGGCATCATCCTGCCGCATGGCGTCCTGTTTCGAAGCGGGGAAGAGGGCAAGATTCGCGAGGGCTTGCTGTTCGGTACCAATGCTGCCAGTGGAAGCCAACCCGGCGACCTGATTGAAGCCATCGTCGGCCTGCCCAAAGCGTTGTTCTACAACACTGGCATTGCAGCCTGCGTGCTTCTGCTGAATAAGCGCAAGCCTAGCCGTCTCAAAAACAAGGTCATCATCATTGATGCTAGTCGCGGCTACCTCGAAGGAAAGGCCCAGAACAGCCTGCGGCCCGAGGACATTGCTCGCATCGTCAGCACCCACAGGGCCGCGTTCGCGAGCCAGACCGACGTCGAGAACTACTGTCGTGTGGTGACGCTGAAAGAAATTCGCGGAAATGATGGCAATCTAAACATTGCGCGGTACATCGACAACGACGAGACCGAAGAAGCCATAGACGTGCCGGCGACCCTGGCGCAATTGGCGGCACTCGCCGAGGAGGAGGAAAAGATTGATGCACGTCTCAATGGTTATCTCGCGGAATTGGAGTTGCTTGAGGTTGAAGCATGAACTTGGAAGGTGAGTCGGACTGTCGGAAACCTCCTGCTGGTTGGGAGACGAGGTCGATTGAGGACGTTTTCAACGTCGTTGAACGCCCTGTGAAAATGGACGGCGACCGGTCATATCGACGTGTCACCGTGAAGCGCCGTCACGGCGGGATAGAGCTGCGGGACGTACAGCTAGGCGCCGATATCAAAGTGAAAAATCAGTTCTTGATTAAGGCTGGTGATTTCTTGATTTCGGAGCGGCAAATTGTTCACGGCGCTTGCGGAATCGTGCCGCCCGAACTGGAGGGTGCGCTTGTTTCCAACGAGTACCTTGTCCTCAAACCCTGTGAGGGCTTTGATGCCACCTACTTCAACTATCTGGTTCAGCTTCTGAAGTACGCCAAACTTTTCCTTCGTTGCAGCCAAGGCGTGGACATTGAGAAGTTTCTATTCAAGCCCAAAGACTGGCTCAGGAAGGAGATTCCTGTTCCACCGTCCCTCGAACAGCGAAAAATCGCCGCCATTCTTTCTGCGATGGACGACAAGTTGGACGTGATTGCCCGGCAGATGGACGCCGTCCAGGCCCTCAAGCGTGGCCTGATGCAAACACTGTTCCGACGGGGTGTTGGTACCAAAGACGCTACCGGCCGCTGGGTGCCGCATACCGAGTTCAAGGTCAGTGAACTGGGAGAGATTCCAGCGGCATGGGAGATTCGTAGCCTCGAAAGTGTTGCCAATGTTGAACGCGGCAAGTTCTCGGCACGACCTCGTAATGACCCTCGGTATTTTGAAGGCGGCGACATCCCATTCATTCAAACCGGAGACATCGCCGGCGCGGCCCGTTTTATTGACAAGGCCTCGCAGTTTTTGAATGACAAGGGACTCGGAGTCAGTAAACTGTTCAAACCCGGTACCATCTTTCTCACAATCGCGGCGAACATTGGCGACGTTGCTATTGCGGCGCGGCCGATGGCTTGCCCGGATAGCGTTGTAGGCATCAACTCCATCGAAGGTGTATGCAACAACACATGGCTCTACTATTTGCTGAACGTCAGCAAAGACTACTTCGATAGCAGAGCGACGCAAAACGCCCAGAAGAACATCAACTTGCAGGTGCTGAGACCGTTCTTATTCGCACTGCCATCTATGCCAGAGCAACAGCGCATTGCCGATGTACTTACGGCGGTAGACGATAAGCTTAACGTGCTTTCGTCGAATCGAACCCATTACAAAACTTTGAAACACGGCCTGATGCAAAAACTGCTCACCGGTGAATGGCGGGTCAAGCTCGATGTGGTACCCGCTACAGGCTGACGGGCATGAACGCAGCAGCCACACCGCCCCTTAGTCCAGAGACACTGGTCGACCGGCAACGCGTCGTGCAGCGCAAGCTAGGGCGTTGTCTGCTTCGCTTGCAGCAATACGAGATGCTGCTCAAGGCCGTGGTGGCGAACACCGACATCGCCGGCCCGCCCGAGCAGTTGCAGGCGCTGCGTGACGAGAGGGTGGCCTCTGCCCAAACGAAGACCCTAGGCACTTTAGTCGGCGTGCTGACGGAGAGCTACTTGACCCTGGATGGGAGCGACGAGACTACCGACGACGGGCCGCAGTCCAACGGTGGGCTCTGGTTCCGGTTCCGTGCGCATATGAGCCTCGACGTCGAGCGACACGGTACTATCAAAGCCAGCCTGAAGGAGCTCGTCGACCTGCGAAACGAGTTGGTGCACCACTTCCTGGTCCGGTTCGACATTTGGCAGGCCGACGGCTGCACCGCCGCCGATGCATTCCTGGACGAGAGCTACGAGACCATCGACGGTCACTATCTGACTTTGCACGCCTGGGCGCAGGGCATGGACGAGGCACGTACTTTGATGGCGTCGTTCATGAAAACGCCAGCTTTCAGGGACATGGTCATTGATGGCATTCAACCAGACGGAGCGGTGCACTGGCCCGGTTGCGGCATCGTCTGCAGTCTCCGCGAAGCGGAGGTTGAACTGGCGCAGGATGGTTGGACGCCACTACATTCCGCCATTGAGTGGGTGGGACAACACGCCCCTGACCAGACGCCAAGGCGATACGGGTGTGGCAGCTGGCGGCATGTGATACACGAGTCCAAGCAGTTCGAAGTTCGCAAGCGAAGCCAAGCAGCAAACGGTAGTGCGGTGGTTTGGTACCGCAGCCGCCCGGAGGGAAACCAGATGCAATGCGGACAAACGTTATGAGCCAGTCATCCGAGAAGGCAGGGGTCGAGACGCCCGCAATTGAATGGTTGGTCAAGCTGGGCTACACCCATCTGCCGGGAAGCAAGGTGCAAGTCGAACACCGCCACCTCGCACCGATACTGGATACCGTGCTGCGACCACGACTGTCAGCCCTGAACCCGTGGCTGGCCACTGCCCCCGGTGGCGTCGATGCAGCGCTCATCGAGCTGCGCAAGCGCGTGAATGACGACTTGCTGCCAGCCAACAAGGCGTACTGGGAGCAGGTGGCCCACCGCTCTGACATCCAGGTCAAGGATGTCGATGGCAAGCCACGCAGCGTGCACTTCTTCGATGCGGGTGCCGCTGGAAACAATGACTTTCACGTGGTCGACCAGTACGTGGGCCGCAACGCCAATGGCGACCAGTTCCGACCCGACCTGTTGCTGTTCGTAAACGGCCTGCCGCTGGCCATCATCGAATGCAAGGCCAGCCACCACCGCATGGACGAAGCACTAGGCCAGCTGGATGGCTACCAGGGCAGTTTTGCCGCGCAGTTCGTGTTTAACCAGGTCTGCGTGGGTTTGAATCGGCGCGAGGGGTTGTATGGCGCCATCCTCACCAGGCCGACCTTCTATTCCCGTTATCGCTTGCAGGACGCTGAGCAAGCCGCCGTAGCCAGCCTGCTGGGTGCCGAGCCGAGCGAACAGGACCAACTGCTGTGGGCGCTCTTCGAGCCGAGCCGTTTTCTGGAACTTATCACCCACTTCGTTCTGTTCGAGACCCGGGACGGTAAGACAGTGAAGAAGCTGCCGCGCTATCAGCAGTGGCGGGCGGTGCGCAAGACCGTGGAGAGGCTTACCAGAGCCAAACCGATAGGCGGAGTTGTCTGGCACACGCAAGGCAGCGGAAAGTCCCTGACCATGGCTTTGCTGGCGCGCATTCTGCGTGCCGACAGCACGGGACTGAACAACCCCACAGTGCTGGTGTTGACGGACCGTAAAGACCTCGACAGGCAAATCTTCGACACCTTTCACGCAGTGGGCATCAAGGCCATTCAAGCGGTCTCGGTCGATGGCTTGGCGCGGATGCTGTCGAACGACTATGGCAGCGTGTTCGCCAGCACCGTGCAGAAGTTCCAAGAGAACGATAGGCCGCCTGACCAGGCAGAAAGTCCGGCCTATGCCGCGCCTGACCAGGAAGACGACATTTTGCAATCGACCCGGCATAGGCGGCTGCGCGTTGGCAAGGACTTCTTCATGCTGGAGGAGCGCAACGAGCACTTCGGCCGGTACGATGAAGACGGTGTGTTGCTGGAAGCCAAGTGGCTGGAGGTGAGCCGCGAGCAGGTGCACTTTCGGGTGCTGAGCGCCAAGCCCAATTTCTACGTGCTCGTGGATGAAGCCCACCGCAGCCAGTACGACTTCTTAGCCGCGTTCATGCGCGCCAGCTTGCCCAACGCCAAGTTCATCGCCTTCACCGGCACGCCACTGTTAAACGAGGACAAGCATACCCTGGCCGAGTTTGGCGGAGACGGGTATATCGACGAGTACCGGCTGCATGAGGCGGTGGCAGATGGGGCCACTCTGCCCATCAAGTACATCGATGCCTGGGTGGCTCTCGCGGCCAATGCCGGACTGGACGCGGCGTTTAAGGCGCAGTTCGCCAATGCGCCCGAGGCCAAGCAGCAGGTACTGAAAAGAGAGCTGCTGGCAAGCTGGCGGCAGGCCGGTGACCGCATGGAGCAGGTAGCTGAGCATCTGGTGGAGCACTTCATTTCCAGTGTGCAAGCCAAGGGCCTGAAGGCCATGCTGGTATGCGACGGGCGGGCTATGGCCGTGCGCTACAAGGACCTGCTCGACACCCTCATGGTCAAACGAGCAAAGCTGGGCCAAACAACCTTCGAGAGCAAGGTGGTCATTTCACTGGCCGGCATCACGACCTCCCGGACGGGCGCCTCGGTTCAGGAGGAAGCGGCCGAATCCAAGGTGGACCTGGCCAAGGTGCAAAGCATCGAAGAGCGAGTGCGCGCAGAGGTGAAATCCGGCAAGGAGCCTGTCGCCATGCCGAGCGAGCAGATTGCCAACTTCGTTAGCAAGCTGTTCCCGTTGCCATATGGCGACGAGAGCAAAGGCAAGGATGGCCAGCCCCATGCCAACAACGTGGGTCTCATCATCGTTTCAGACATGCTGCTCACTGGATGGGATGCGCCCATCGTCGGCACCATGTACCTGGACAAGCCGCTCAAGGAACACACGCTGCTCCAGGCCATCGCGCGCGTGAACCGTGTCTTGACGGGCAAGAATGCCGGCTACATCGTTGACTATCGCGGTGTCGTCGACTTCCTCGACGAAGCGCTCAAAATCTACGGCGGCGAGGTTCAGCCGTCACAGGTGTGGGCTGGCGTCGAGAGCGAGTTGCCCAAGGTGCAAAGCGCTCTCTCCCGCATCCTCAAGCTGCTGCCCGCGAGGCACGACCTGGTGACACAGCGCGAGAGCTACAAGGACGACGCGGAAAGCTTCCTCGACCCGGCCACCAGGCTGGATGCGGTAGAGGATTTCCTTGAACTTGTGAAACAGTTCAATCGCAGCATCGACATCATTCTTCCGGATGTTCGCGGCTTGCCGTTCAAGCCCTACTTCACGCTGTTTGCCGAAATTCGACTGATGCTGCGCGACAAGCTGCCCGGCAATGCTTATAGGGAACGCATCACCAAGTTGGAGTCTGTGCTGCTTCAGCAACTGCTGGACGAATACATCGACGCGAGTCCGGCCAAGAGCCTGCTGGGCCATGAGGTGTCCATTCTTGATGCCAGCGATATGGCGCGGCTGAAGAAGTTGGCAAGCCCCGGAAGTCAGGCCCTGGTGATGAAGAACCAGTTGAAGCACACCATCGCGACGGGACGCGACAAAGACCCGGCCTTCTTCGACAAGTTAGCCGAAGAACTGGAAAAGCTGCTGGAGGAGGAGAAGGCCGGTCGAATCAGCCAGGCCCTGTTCCTGGAGCAGCTCGACCTGTTCAGTCAGCGGGTCAAGGACAAGGACAACACCGGGTTCGACCACCCCGCACATTCCGCTGTATTCCACTACCTCGCAGCCCTGCTGACAGATGAGACCGCCCGCGTTGCCACTACCAAGTTGTTTGAAGACGATGAGCTGAGTCGGACCCTGGCCGCTGAAAACTGGAAGCACATGCCCGACCTTCATCCGGAGATTCGTGATGTGCTGCGCAAGCTGCTGATGCCCTTGGCCGGCTGGGAGCGGTCGGTAGCGCGCGACCATGCTGGACGCATCTTGGACATACTTCTCAAGAACTGACCCCATGCCTCGACTGCAGTACGGGCAAACCACCATCGAGTGGCGTTTTAAGTCCGAAGCAAAGCTCAAGCGGCACTATGTGACCGTGGAGCGCGGGCGGCCGGTGCTGTTACGCGGTCCATTGGTTGGTGTTGTGGAGCAGGAGGCTTTGGTGCGGCGGCGCGCCCGCTGGATACGAGAGAAGCTGGCTTTGGTGAGTGTCCCGCAGACCAGCGATGCCATCATTACCGGCAGCCGCCTGCGTTACTGTGGTCGAACGTACTTCACCGAAGTGCGGCATGTGCCAGACCTTATCCGACCCCGACTGTCGTTCACTGCTTCCCGCTTTGTCATTGAGCATCCAGACGCAGCCAGAATCTCGCCATCAAGCCTAAGGCCGTTGCTCCTGAATTTTTACCGGGAGCGTGCGCACGAAAGACTGCTGAATCGGGTGCGGCACTGGGAGCGCCAGTCTGGATTGCAGGCCCGAGGTGTGCGCATCCGCGTTTTTCAGAGTCGTTGGGCCAGCTGCGATGCTCACGACGTGCTCGAGTTTCACCCGCGGGTTATGGAGCTACCAGCCTCCGTGCAGGAGTACGTCATCATCCACGAGCTTTGCCATACGGTGGCGAAGAGCCACACCAAGGCTTTCTGGGCGTTGGTGGCGCGGCATATGCCGGATTGGCAGCGCCAGCATGAAGCGCTGGAGAGGGCGGCGTTCGGAGACGCGTTGTAAGAAGCTCGTCGAGCGCCTCATCCAATGTCAGAAGTCAGGGACACTCTCAACCAGTTGGCGGCAATCACGGATGCCGCGCTATTCGAGCGGCTGGCCGCCGCTGTCCTGAGGGCTGCAGACACTGCGAAGTACGGGAACATCTCCCATCCCGGAGTCAATCCCGCGAGCGGCAAGACCGTCAAGGCGCCGTTTGACAACGTTGGGTGGGTGGAATCGGCAGTCGGTTCGCGCTTCGTCTGCGCCGCGCACACGACGTGCGAGCAATCGTCGTTGCGGAGCAAATGGCTGCACGACCCTTCTTCGGTCAAGCCGCGTACCAAGAGCGGCAAGCCAACTCAGGATGCAGGTGACCTGGTCAAGGGCTTAATTCTCGTCGCCGAGATGCGGGTGGATATGCCGCAGTTGCGGGTCACCTTCGCCCTGACCACCAATCGTGAGACGCCGTTCGATGTCCGGGTTGATGCGGAGTCGCTCGCGGCCGGCGCGGACGTTGAGCTCGACGTATGGTCTGCCTCGCGCATCGCGCAATTCTTGGATACGTCAGCCGAGGGACAGGTCATCCGCGCTTCATATCTAGGAACGCGCATCGAACTTATCTCGATGGGCCTCTTGCTCGAAATTGGCCGGCGCAGCCTCTCCGACCACCTGAAGCTGCCACCCCCGGCGGAGGTGGTGGCTAGGCGCGAGTTTTCGCTGCTTGGCAAGCACACCTTGGTGGTCGGCTCATCCGGGATGGGAAAGACTACCGTTTGCGCCAGGGCGGCAGTCGACTATCTGGCTAGCGGGCGACCGGCCATCGTCCTGAAGCACGAGCTCCTGGGTGCATCGACCACCTTGGCCGGTGCGCTGGAACAGGAACTACGCAGGCAGCATCCGAACTTGGCGGAAGGTGCTGGCGCCCAAGCGCTCGCCATTTGCACAGACGCTTCACCACTTCTGGTCTTGGTGGAAGACATCAACCGGTCTGACCAGCCGGGCGCGCTGCTCAACAAGCTCATTTCCTGGGCATCGCGGGCCCCGGCAGGGCAGGCTGAGGCGAACTGGCGCCTAGTCTGCCCTGTGTGGCCCAGGTTTGTGGACTCCCTGGAGAACAAGCACGACGCCTTGGGTGCTTTGGACATTGTTCGATTGGGCCGGTACGACGAGGAGGAGGCCCGCGCCGCAGTGTCTGCCCGGAGTGAAACACTTGGTCGCGACCTCGATACGAACTCCATTGCTGCAATCGCGGCAAGTCTTGCCAATGACCCGCTTCTCATTGCATTACACGACCTGCGCGGAGAGACAACCGCGTCCGTTGTCATTGAGCGCTACGTTGACGAGAAGACAGCTGAATTGGCGGTAGGCGCCAATCTTTTGGCGTCAGAGGTCGCTGCGGTCATCGATTCGCTCGTTGAACACATGCTGCACGGGCGCAATGTGAGTCCCTCCTGGGAACAGGCAAGGGCCTGGTTAGCAGATGCCGAACAAGCACAAGTGCTGCGCGGTGTCCTCCATGATGGGCGCGTTCTGTGGCTGAACGAAACAGGGAGAATTGAGGCACGGCATGACCGCATCATGTCTTTCCTCATTTCCCGCGTGGCCGGGCAGCGGCTTGCTGCCGGCGACCTGTCACGAGATTACCTCGGTGACCCCTTCTTTGCGGAGAGCGTGGGAGCGGCCGCTGCCAGGGTTCGCTTGCCGGTGGCCTCCTTGCATCAACTGAGCCACTTCAGTCCGGCCGTCGCCTTCAGCGCGCTCAAAGTTGCATCAGAAGCGTCAAGCTCCTACGAGGAGACGGCCGCGAAAGCGGCTCGTGAGTGGCTTGAGCGTCCTGAGACGCATTCTGAGCATTTCGTGACCCGCCGACTTGCTGTCGCGACGGTTCTGGCGGAAATTCGCTCGGCACACATAGTGCCACTCACAGACTTGTTTCCAAGGCAGGACCACCGCTGGTATCCCCTGCTGGCAGCTCGACTGAGAAATGGCGACGTAGCAGCAGGTGTGACCATGCTTTCCGTCTACGGGCTTGGGCGGGCTTTTGCCGGCCAACGCGAGTTGCTGCAGGAGGTAAGCAGGCTGTACGGAGGAAGACTCAAGGCCGCCGTGGCTGAGATTCTGGAGCGTCCAGACGTTGCGGCTGCAACGCGTAAGGGCGCGCTGCACCTTGCCGGGTACTTGGCAGACGAGACACTAGCGCCAGCCATCTGTCGGTCTTGGTCACACGACGAGGCGCGAAACCTCCCTCTTTATCTCTGGGCCGCAGCTCGCTGCTGTGGGAGGGAGGCGGAGACGACGCTCGGACCTGTTTGTGATGCCTGGGAGGCGCTGCCGAACGAGGAAGATGCCAAATACGGACGGCCCGTGGAGCAACTAGCGGCTTACGAAGTGGCGCAAGCGTTCGCGTTGAATACCCCGGAACAGGGGGTGGCGTACTTCGTCCAGCGAGCGAGCACGTCGCCGCGGCTCACCTGGCCAATCACCTACATGCTGCGGGGCGTCGACCACCCGGATGCCGTTGAGCACGTCGTCAGGTACCTCGCCGAGCATGAGAAACTTGACGTGCTCCTCTCGTTTTCCTCTATGGATTACCTGTGGAAGGAATTGGGAGAGCCGCGACCTCGGCAAATGTCTGCGCGAACGAAGGAGCGCCTGCTCGCCCTGGCTTTCGACGCCCGCAATGACGAACACCTTCAGAAGAGCGCGTTTGACCTTTGGCAACTCAGTATCTCGGAGTCCGACGTTGGCATCGCACGCAGTGTGAAGTTCGAAAGTCCGCTCTATGAGCAGGCAATTTGGGTCCGCGCGAGGCGCAAAGACACGACCGTCGTGCCCGCCTTGGTCGCCAAAATTGCACAGAATCCCGAGTACTGGTTGGGGATGTCTCGATACGTGTGGACCAGTGAATTGACACCTGCTCTGGCCGGCGCACTGGAATATATCGCGTCCAAGGGCTCGGCGGGCGAGATGAAATGGGGGGAAAGCACGGTTGCCGAATGGCTGGAAAGCACGGCTGCCGAGATGCTCGTTCGCCTAGGCGCGGAGGTCGCCGAATCGCTCATGGCGCCCTTGTGGGCCAGATTGAAGTCGCGAAGGCCCTTCGTGCATGCTGCGGTACTGTTCGCCACCACTAGGTTCAAGGCGTTGGTGCAAGATGCAGTCGATAGCTCTGAAAATCCAGGCGGCCTATTCGAATACTTCATCTTGCATGCTAAATCCTGGACTCCGCAGCGTCCCGCCGGCATCTCCAGACTTGAGCAGATGGAGGCTTTGCGACCGTACCTGCAGCTGATTCATCCAACGGAGATTGTCAGCCTGTGGTGCGCGTGCACACAGAACGGCTGGCTGGAGTTCCGCACTCAATATTTGGATGAGCTCGTCAGACGCGTGCCGGACCGCATGGCATACCTGCCGGAGGACACTGTCGGGACCTACCAGTTGGACAAGGCCCTTGCCGGCCAACGCCTATCGATTCACGAATGGATTGATTGGAATACGCAGCTCGGCGCGACCCGCGCTTCCGTCTTGGGGGCTGCACTGCAGTGGCTGGCCGCACACGACTCTACTGAGGCGCTCCGGCTTGTTGCGGACATTTTCGCGAATGAGGGAACCCGGGAAGAATTGAAGTTGCTTGAAGCGGCTGCGTCGGGCAGGCCAGACTCGCATCGGATTCTGAGCGCGACGCGGTTCAACGTGTTCCAACGCAGATTGGCGTGAGATAGGGCTGACGGCACCGGGCCGACGTCAGCGGCTCCTATATCGCCGGTAGGTTCTCGGACCGGCGGTATCTGCTGTCTTGCGGGTGAATTTGCACGCAGGAAATGTGCTACACCCAAGGAATCGCCCCCAGGGTCCCTTGCGTTGCACCAACGTGCCGCGTCCGCAGTTCGGGCAAACCTCTACATTCGCCGCCTCACCTTGGAAGTTGCTGGCGGGCACTTTGTAATCACGCACGAGCTCGGTGATGAAAGTGGACTCGCGGCCAATCTCTGTGAGAAGGGTCACTGACTTGCGGGCGCGGGTAAGGGCGACGTAGAAGAGGCGCCTTTCCTCGGCGAACAAAAACGGCTCGGGGTCGGGTAGAGCAAGCTGCAAGACCAGGTCGTCCTCAATTCGGCTCGGAAATCCCAGGGTTTCGGACGTCATGCTCGCGACGATTACGTGGTCAGCTTCCAGCCCTTTGGAGCCGTGCACGGTAATGAATCTAACGCGCTCGTCGGTCGTCGCTTTGGGAAAGTGCTCCCGGTCATGGTTGTAGCGCCCGAGAATCAGCACTGAGGGCTGGGTTCCAGGTTCGGCCGCCTGTAGCTGCGCGATGCGCTTTTCGATAGCGCTGCGACCCTGCGTCTTGAGGTCACGCAGCTGGATGACGGTCACGGGCGTTTGTGCATCGGACTGCGATGAGCGCACGTTCTTTCGAAGCTGCGCGGGGTTTCTCTGCACAAAGCCACTGCTGATGGTGCAAATTGCCGGCGCGCAGCGGAAGGTCTGCTCAAGTTTGAGAGTGACGGCGCTGCCGAATATCTTCTCGAACTGCGTCATCACTGACAGGTCTGCACCCGCGAACCGATTTATGCTTTGCCAGTCATCGCCCACCGCGAAAAGGCACGTCCGAGGCTTGCGAACAAGACCCTGTAGGATGCGGGCGCGCGCCTGGCTGGCATCCTGGAACTCGTCGACCATCACGAGTTCGTACGAGCTCTTCCAGCGCCCCTGCTCGATGAGGTCACCCGCCATCCCGAGCATGTCCTCAAAGTCAATGTACCCGCCTTTGGTCAGCTCAGAGGCCCAGCGAACGGCGAGCTGCTCGTAAAGGTCCAGGAACATCGTGTGGCGGAAGACGAACGGCCCCGGCGCTCGGTCCTTCACCCGTCGGCGGAGCTCTTCGGCGGAAATCCGGTTGCTCTTGGCATGAACCATGAAAGTGCGAAAGGTTCGCGCCAAGCGCGGCGTCTCGATAGGGGCTCGGCCTTCGGCCGGCCTGTCGGGGTTGGGGTCAAGCTGCACTCCCAGTGTGGTCAGTTCGCGCTCCAAGTACCGGAACGCCTCTCCGGTCCAAAGCTGCGCCATGGTGGTCTCGAGAAGGATGGTGCCATGTTGCTTGTGCAGTTCGCGCTTCCACTGCATCGATTCGAGGTAGCCGTGGAACGACGGGGGCGGCTGCCCCTTCTCGTCCAAGGCCCAGTGCTCGAGATAGGCCTTGGCGGCAGGGATGTAGAAGTCCGGGTTGTACTGCCTGTGTGATGCGTCGGCCGTGCTCTGCTCGTAAGGACGCTCGTACTCGTACTCCACGCCGTTGTAGAACAGCCAGTTCGCAATCAGGAGTTCGCCACGGCTTTTGACCACCTCGCCGTTCAGGGTCCAGAACCCGTCCTTGCGGGTGTCACGGTCCCACGAGTCCTTTCCTTCCTCCTCCTTTCCGAACTCGGGCAGGTCTTGGCCGAAGACGACGCGGAACATGTCCCAAGAGGTCCTGAACCAGGCGTTCTCGTCCTTGAGCTCGTCGACCATTCGCATCAGTGCTTCCAGGTCCCGGCCGGATTCGAGCCATGGTGCGATAGACGGGCGCCTACCAGTAGCTTGGCCGATAACGTCCAGGCCGAAGGCGTGGAAAGTCTTGGCTGTGACGCGGTCGGGGGCCAGGCCAAGCGGCTCCATGCGTGCCTTAAGCCGCTCTCGAAGCTCGGCCGCCGCAGCGTTGTTGAAGGCCAAGAGAAGGACGGACTCTGGCGCGAAGTAGCGCTTGTGCAGCGCGTATGCGGCCTTGGCAATCATGGTGGAAGTCTTGCCGGAACCTGCCGAGGCCACCAGCAGAACGCGGCTGTCGAAGCACACGACCGCATCTATTTGCTCCCTCGTGAGGGGCGTCTTCTCCACCTTGCCGAAGAACTCCGCACTTGTCGCGCGCTCTGACTCCAGATGCTTGGCATTGCTGATGGCGGCAAACCGAGTTGTGTCTCGGTCCCAGCCCTTGACGGCGTTCTGGACCTCTTCAACCTCGTAGTCGATGCGCTCCCTCACTGCAGGAATCGCGAGTGCGGTGGCGACTTGCTTGGGGCGAGTTGCTTCTAGGCCAGCGACAAATTCACGCGAGAACCACCCTCGCGCCCGGCGTTCAAGCTGGAAGGCCTGCTCGACGGAGTTGGCCCAGGAGGTAAGCGACTCGCGAACGAGGGAGAGCAGTTTCGCTGCGGCGGCCGCAGCACGTTTTTTTGATTCGGCCGCAACCGCTGATTCCAGCGCTGCTGCCAATTTCTTCGCATCCGCGTTCGGCAAACCATCCAGGCGCAGCTGACCGACGCTCGCGGGAATGGCGAGCGTGGCCCAGAACGCGCCGGGCACGATGCGCAATTCCCGCAGGTCGAGCACTGAGCCAGAAAGCACCTTACCGGAGACGCCGAGCTCGTACTTGGAGCCATGAAGCTGGAAGCGCCACTCCGGTGTAGACGTGAAAAGCTTCCCCGCGGAGGTGGGAGCCCACGTCAGGGTCGCTTGTTTGGATTGGCCCCCGCTCAACGTTTCGCCTTCTTAATGGAGGTTTGTGCGAACAGTATCTCGCAAAGAAAGTTGCCGGCGCGGCCGAACGCAACTAGGTTTGAGCGCGGGATGCGTTGCTTGCAACACTTTCCCATCGGTCCAAGAGGTATTCGGCTAGCAGTAAAGCACAGCCCGCCGCAAAGCGAGCTTCTGCGCGTGTGGCATTCCGGCCTTCGAACTTCCCGTGGCCATCTCCATACGTGTTCCGTACAGCCGCTAGGGCGTTCGAGACATGTACGACGGCTTGGCCGAGTTCGAGGAACTCGCGCTCAAAATCCAACGCGTCCTTGCATGCCCGCACGAGCTGCGGCAGTGTTGGCTTGTCGGTCGGGAGATTGCCCCGAAGAATGAACTTGGCTGTGGCATCAAGTGCCGCATTTCCGGAGACCAGGGCGGACTCTGGCTCCTTGAGGATGCGGTCCAGTGCTTTGACGGCGTTCTCGTGAGCGTCCGGCACGAGTTGAAGGTGCGCCAACTGCAGGGGTGCTTCCAAGGTGAGACCGGCCGGAGACGGCCAGCCGGGCCCAAGCTGGCCGCGCAGATGCCAGGCCGTGTACTCGGTCGCGTCCCGAAACTCGAACACCTGGTCCGAGAAACTCACGGCCAGCTCGCCAATACTTGGGTTGCCCCCCAAGTGGATGCCGATTCCTGAGGTGCTCATGACTCTGAGTGCCGGCAGCAGCAATTCAGGTCGCTTGAGTGGCGCTGCATGGTCACCCAACTCTGCGAGGCTGAGGCTAGTGCGCGCCGAATCTCTCTCGAAGGAGGCCTTTACCTCTCGCATGACCCTATCCATCACGCGGCGCAGCTCCAACGCCGTGGAGTTTCCCTTCGCCAGCAGGACGGCGAAGCCTAGGAATTGCAGCGCGTACGGCTTCCCCAGTTCCTCGTTGATGTATTTGCGGTCACGCAGCCAGTTGATGGTCTTCTGACGCTTGCGATGCTGTTGGCGGAACTCAGGAATCGCACTGGGGGCGGTACCGAGCTCGTTGCGCAGAACTTCCGCGAGCATCCTCTCGTGCTCCGGCGAGAGTTCGAGGCGCGCCGCGACTTCGAGGTATACCTCTTTCAGTGGAGCGCGAGCTTTAGACGTCACGGCGAGACTCCTCCTTTTCTTCTCATTCGGCATCTTAACGAACTCGCTCTAAGCCCCACCTAACGCGGCGGCGCTCTAATGCTCGAAAGACTCGACAGGTTTACGGCTGCGGCGCGACCAAATTCTGGCGCCGGCTTGAATTGGCGGCCCCTGTCAGTGAGCGCAGCGATGATGTGCTGGACGGCCGATGGGGTGCTCCTTCAAGTCCTGGCCAGTAAAGCGGGTGATGGCGACTCACTTCCAATTTTTGCTACGCAGTCTCCTGTTCCGAATTGGAGCCAAGGGCATCCACTCGTGACAGTCTCGTTGTGCGCGGCTAAAGTGCTGTATTTATCATCGTAGATGGCACAGCGTCAGCCTCCGACTACTGCCCGGTACATGCACAAACCGCTCCGCTTCGAAGACCTCGCCGAACGCCACGACATCGACCCGCATCAATTGCAGGGGTACGCAAACGCAGCCAAGGTCCGCTTGGAGACGCATCACTCACCACCGGTGGACTTCGAAGTGACATCGAAGGGCGAGACCGTCGTCTACGAAGTCAAGTGGACGCCAGTCGACGACAGGCTGCGGCGGTCCTACAACAATTCTGACGACGCGAAGCGAGATGGGGCATACGTCATGGCCTTCGCTGCAGTCGAAGACTTGGAAGGCATGGTCAGCATCGGCCGCGCCGAGACAAAGACCGGCGCCGACTACTACGTCGCCCCGTCGGGCACAAAGCCGCAAGACCTTGAGAGCGCGTTTCGGCTAGAAGTCTCTGGTACCGATGGCACGCCGGCAGAAGTGCGGCGACGACTAAAAGAGAAGCAGGAGCAGACGCGCAATGGCACCGGCGTTGAGCCGGCAATCGCCGCGGTCGTCGGCTTTAAGACAAAACTCATCCTAGTGGAGCGTGCGTAACCGTGGACTGGATTACGTTCCACAAGGCCAGCGAAACGCTCGCAGCTCAAGCTCACGCCGCGATGCGTGACGGTAATACCACTAAAGCAGAGGGCCTATTTTGCCAAGCTGCCGAAGCGGAGGAGCGCGCACTGGGCGTGCTGGACGCATCCAAGACTCGCACGCTAGGCATCACTGCGGTCAGCGCCGTCTCGCTTTGGTACAAGGGCAAAGACCTTGAGCACGCGTCATTCTTGGCGTATCGGTGCCTTGCCAACCCCGCACTCGCAAAACCGGCACGAGAGCAGCTCGACGACCTGGTTCAAACGCTCTACACGGAGCGCGAAAGACAGCGATTGACGGGCGAGTTTCTGCCCGGCTCTGTGACCGTAGCCGTCAAGGGCGGCAACGTGCTGCGCGGGGCGGCGCCCCTCGACCTCATCGTGGAAAAGGTGAAGACGCTGCAGTCCATCTTTTTCCGTGTAGTCGAGTGGAGCAGCGGCAAGCCCCTCCGCCGCCGCGGTGGTCCCGCCAAAGACATCACCAGTTCCTTCGAGCCGTGGCTTGTGCAGGAAGCGCCCGGCAGCTTCCAGTTTTCAGTGGCGGTGAAGGTCAATGGCCAGATGGACATGTTCACGCCGGAGCGGCTGGAAGCGGCGGACATCGCCAAGAAGTTTCTGGATGTTGTCACGACGATGGCGACCGATTCGACTGGCGAAGCGAGCAAGCAACTCGTGCCAGACGACGAATATCGCGGGACGCTCCGCAAGCTCATCCGCAATCTCACGCCTCCGGCAAACAGTACCGAGGCCGTCATCATCTCGTCCAAGGGGCGCGAGGACGCTGCCGTCATTCTGGACGAATCGACGCGACCCAAGCTCGACATGGCCATTAAGGCGGAGTCGCCCAAGGCGGACGAGTCCGCCGGTGAACTGATGCAAGAGTTCACAGGGGTGCTGCGCGCTCTGGACTTGGATAGCGACTGGTTGAAAGTCGATGTCGAAGACGGACAGCAACTCACTGTGAAGGGACTGTCTCAAGCTGTCGACGATGTCATCGGACCAATGGTCAACAAGCTGGTCCTGGTCAAGGCGGTGAAGACGAAGCGCGGAGAGCTGAAGTTCGTTGACGTCGCTATAGCGGGCTAGCCAGTAGTTGTGGGACGTTTGTTGCAGCGCGGCTGCGGCTGCGCTGGCATACCGCACGCAAGACCAGGCCGCGAAGGGCACAGAGGAGACCATAGCAGCGACCCGCAAGCTTGGCAAGCGAGAGGTGATGGCCCGGCTTGCAGGAATGGACGCGATGTCTCGCGGGCGAGTTCGGCGCCGGCAGTGATTCGAAAAGAACGAAGCTAGCTGCGGACGAGTGAAGCAAACTTGAGCGCAGCGCACAGACCAGCGAGGTGCATGTCCGAATCGCCGAGCAAAAATAGAGCACTGTGCTGGGTGCACTTTTCTGACTCCGGTTCCAAATTCGCGAACACCGACGGGAGGCGTGCGGCGAGTTCACCTAAGCGCAATAGCCACATGGAGCGTTCAACAAAATGGAACGCGGTTTCATAGCGGCGCAATATTTCCCGGACCTGCTTGTGCTCTTCGCCGTGCGCTTCCAGAGAGTAGGTGAAGGCTCCGCCCGCGGGGTCCAACATCACCAGTTCGAGCCCCGACGTTCCATACGCAGCCGAGAATGCGTTACGCGCACTGTTGTCCGCCAGATTCACGGCGAAATAGAAGCAGGTCTGATGGTGTACTGCGGCCAAGACCAATAGGGGAACCTCGCCGGGTACCACGAAATGCCGGCAGGTGAGGTCTCGGCCGGGGCTCGGCAGACCAGCGTGCGAGAAGGCAACAGCAGCACTCCGGTCACTGCGAGTGGATGTCGAACAGGCGAGAACTTGGCGAACCTGTGACTGCAGAGGGCCTACTGTGCCAATGCTGGCGGAGACCTGATGTCGGAGGGACTGTTTGGTGTTCACGATTGGTGCTTGTTGAAGGTCGAGCACACGTGTACCGACCGTATTTATCCTTCGCGGGTAGCCCTTGCGCGCGAAGTCGCGCCGAGTACCAAGCGTGCCGTATGCGGAATAGGCTGCAGTACCGCCGCACCTCAAGCCACTCCTGAAGCGCTGACCGAATCTGCTGCGCCGACCGTCAACTCGTCCGCGGGAGCCGGCAGGGTGTTCGGTATGTGGCGGCCTACAAATTGCGACCCGATTCCTGCCATCACCATCTCAATGTCTTCTACGCCCCAGCGCTTGGCGAGCTAGGAGCGCTCGCCAGCTGACTGAAAACAACTTCTTGCCGTCAGCGGGAACTGGGAAGACTGTCAAGCGGGGTTTTGAAGTGCTCTCGCGCAGGGGTCAGAAGCTTGCGTTCTGGGTGAAAAAGATGCGTAGGCCGTCGTCCCCTTTCGAGAACCCAGTACGACGGCTGCGTTCGGTGCTGCGACCAATGATGGACTCCCGATTGGAGGCACTTCAGGCCTGGTCTGTCAGCGATTTATCGCCGGCCGCGCGTTCGCAAGGTTCGCCTTAGTGGAGGTAGCTCTGAAAGGAGAGAAACAGCTGAGCGAACCTTTAAGCCTGTTAATAAGTTGAATCTGGAATATAGACAGGATGCTAAAGAGAACTGGCGGCATCGTTCTAAACGATGAAATGTGCTGAACAGCCACTGTGAAAAATGAAATCTAGCAGCGAGAAAGCTGCAAACATTTAAGCCGAAGACGCATCTGAATCCAAGCTTTAAATAGGACACTAAACAGGAGCTGACAGCAGAGTTCTAAATAGCAGTCAGCATTCGAAGTTCAAACTTTTAATAGGCTGCTAAATAGACTATCAGTATCGTTCTAAAAAAACGATGGGGGGTTGACCTAAATACTATTTCCAGTGGACAATTTTTCGGTGGAATAGGTAATGGAGAGAATTCGAGTGCGAGCAGCGGGTCATGCCAAGTGAATTGGAGGTCCTCATGCGGACGAATCAGAAGTCCGAGGGGTCAGTGCGCATTTCGCCTCGGCTCGTCCGCTGTTGCTCTACGACGGCGACCGTTGTCCAGCGCTTGGGGTAAGGATGTCTGTGGCTTCTTGCAGTGAAGAAACTAGGAAAAATGCGATGAATGAACGTCAAAGGGCCATGCAAGAGAATGTCATCAAGCGTAGGGGGCCAGTAAGGAAGGTTCAAGTGGCCAATCCGCTGCGACCGCTTCCGCACACATTCATTGAGGAATGCAGAGCGACCATTGCAACCGGCCAGCATTTTTCGGACTGGCTCTGGGCGCAAAGCGCATTGAGACGTCATGGTGGCTGGTTTGAGGTCAGAGGTGTCGTTGACTCGAGTGACCCTGACTGCGTCCTCAGACGTCGGCGCTGTATTGGAGGCGAGGTCCTCGAAATGTGGTCTCCCGTGAGGTGGGTTGCCTTGCTGACACTGCTCACATTGGCACTAAGGTGGCCTGAAGTTTGGTACATGTCCTGCGGGGACATAGAGGCATGGACATCGGGTGCATGGGGAACAGCGCAAGCGAATGATGAGGCGCGATACTGGCTCAAGAAGCTTCGAGCTTGGCAAGAAAAGTACAACCACACAGATATTGCAGTCAAAGAGAATAGGGCACGTTACAAGCAAGTGATGGCACCACCGCGGGCGTACCCTCGCGCAACGTATCTGTTTAGGACGCCTGAGGCAGGGGCGGCTTTAAGCCACGTTCCCCGGGAGGCTGGATTTGTAGCGGTCCTGCGTTGTTGGCACGCAGTTCTCTGCGCGAATGAGCAACGCTTGGTGGACTGCGGGCAAATCGACGTCAATGAATCAATGACGCGTCTCTTAGGCGCTGGTGACAACTTCGCGACGCTGAACTGTATTCGCGTTTCGCTCGCAGCGGAACTCGCCAGGCACTGATGGTAAGTCCAAAAAATCTGGAGCCACAGCGTCAGCTGAAGGAGTGAACCCATCGTGAACGCTGAACAAACAAGACCGACAGTTCCTGAGTGCTCTATGGCGCACGTAGAGTTTTCAATTTCATGTCAACAAGCCGATGTCCTCGCCCTGCTACTGAGTCGATTGACGTACTTCCGCCTCCACGCACTGGCTGACACCAATGACGAAGCCGGACAAATGTGGGATGCCATTTGGCCCCTCACAAAGGCGCTCGCCGAAGCGGGTGCTGTGCGCCGTATGACTGCGGGGGCCCGCCTTGGGATAAGAGATAAGCAGCGTCCGGACCTGGAGACGGGTTTGAATGCGCCGCGCTGAGGATGGCCGCCGACCGCGATTCCGGAATGCCGGTAACACCAGCCCAACACTTCCTATGCGTGGACCCCTGGTTGCAGCGCTGGGTAGTGCAGAACGGAGGACGGGCCCACCTTGTAGGCCAAAGAGTAGGGGTGACGACGTCCGCTTCTTGTAACGAGGCATCAATGGGAGAAATGCGCCATGAATGAACGCCGCGGGAGGACGAGGGCAATGCAAATGAACGCCAAAAAAAGGGCGCGAGCAAGCAGGACGGCGGCTCAATTGGAAGCACTTCTTGCGCACCTTGAGCAGGTGACGGGACACAAAGCAAACGCCCCATACGACCCGAGACCGCTACCGCCAACAGGAAGGCAGGCTGTAGTGCAGGCGTTTCTCGAATCTCTTCTCCCTGACTGCCAACACTAGGTTGAATGGATTTTCGTCCGATGCAAGTTCAAGCGGCCGCCAGACCATCGCATTCGACGGAGTACGTTTTTTTGCGCACGCCACTAGCGCGGCGCGCTCCGCAAAGGTTCGACAGTTTCGACATAGCGTTCAAGAACTTTCCCCGGAGAGTACAACAACAATCTGCTCACCTCTCTTTGCTCTACTTTATGCGATGTGAGCAGGCTCCAAACGACCGCGCTGGCCGAGGTGGTTGAATGCAGACGTTGACAACTAGCCACATTAAGACGCTCAAGCGGGAGGCAAGCAAGCTCAAGAAGCAGAAGCTCATTCCGCACGTAAGAGCTCTCGACGAAATCGCAGTGGCACAGGGCTACCGGCATTGGACTGACCTCCTCGCGCATGTGGGCCAAGAGAGCTCTGAGCAGGTTGACCCGCAAGCAAGTCTGCCCGAGCGCGTCGTCGGCGCGGCTAGTCGAAGCAGCAGCTTGTTCCACAACTGGCTCATCGCACAGGACTGGCGTCCAGACCCCGTCGGTGAGTTTGCCCGGCAGGTTGCTGCTGACCGCTCTTTCCCGGTTGCCACAGACGCGCTCGACTCGTTGAAGCAATATCTTCAAGCCCGTAATGCAAGGCCGGCAGAGCTTGAGTCCCTCGAAGAGGCCTGGGAGGACTTTCTGGCGTTCCTACGCACGTGACGAGGCGCGTGAGCCTCAAGTACGAAATTGCCAGGATTGAGGTCGGAAGCTCAACGTTCAACGGTCACTGAATACCACGACGGCGCTCTGATAGGCTTCAACTGCCTTGGCTAGCTCAATTCCTGCCTGCATAGGGTCTTCGGCACCGTCTAAGCTTAACCAGAATCTTTCACGCGCTGCCTCGAGTGCTTCCACACCTCGATGAGCGTCAACCCTCCGCAGTACGGATTTCAAATTAGCGAGCTCTTCAAATGCCTGCTGAATGTAAGGTTTGAGGCCTTCCTCACTGGCGTGACCAGTCAGCTGACGGAGCTTCGTGACGAAGACTTTCGAATCAAGCAGCGCTCTTCTAAAGTCGTCGGTGTTCTCGATATTGTGAGACAAGATGAGGCGAATCAACTCCTTGACGATATAGCGGTGCCTAGCTGTGTGTGGAGAACAGGGCACAGTAATCCCTGCGGCCTTCGCGAGCAGATGAAACTCCAGAGTGAAATAGCCCGGCTGTACCGCCTCGCCGCGGCTGTCGCCTTGACCTAGATTGGGGAAGAGCGGTGTCTCATCTGAAAAAGGGAGCCGGAGGCGGCTCATGAGTCGCTTGAGCGAGCTGACGTACTCGTCGAGGTACCGCAAGGTAACTGACGATATCGGTACCTCGCGGGTGTCCTCCGGGCCATTTGACTTCGCCTTGCGAAAAGAAATTGTCGCGTGCGTTGGCTTCGAATCTGGGGCAGGAGCGGGCGCGCCGACGGGGTTCACTGCAGCATTCCACTCACGCACGGCAGCCCGGACGGCGCCAACTTTCATCCAACCGGCTTCAATGCGACGAAGGCCGACTGTGTCGAACAACTCCAACATTACGAGCCGCCGGCGCCGCTTGAACCTACTGCGGCTGATACGAACCGCCGCTTCACGCAAGTCCCTTAGGTGCCTATCGCTGAGTGCGGACCGGTAGTTGTAGGGGTCCCGACTTCCTACAAGACTTGTGTGCCGCCAGCCACTGCCTCTTTCTCGTCGACCTCGATTGCTACCGGCTGTTTCATAATAGGCTCGGATGGAGCCCGTCTTCGACACAAAGTTTGGCCGCCCTACAAGTTCACCTACGAACGAGAGAAAATCCAACCACACACTTGCAATCGCCAGCACCGTAGTTCGGTTGTTCGCCTTGTTAAGGGCTCCGTTCCGGCGTTTGTTCTTTTTGCGGAGCCTCTCCACGCACAAGCTGAAATCACCATCGGTAATGGCGCAAAAAGACTTCGACTTCTTAGCGAAGCAAAATCGAATCAAGTCCGAGAGCTGAGATGCATAAGTGCCGAGCGTGCCACCGCGTGGGTCATGCGTTCGGCCCTTGTGCAATAGAGAGAGTAGGAAAAGGTTGACTTCCAAGCACCAGTGACCGTCAGGCCACTTCACACGCGGCAGAGTCCCTGCTGAGCAAAACTGAATGCCCGCCTCTGACGCAAAGGCACCAAAGACTTTGAACCGGCCGGGAGCAAAGTCATAGAGTTGCTGCCTAGTCATCGCGCTTCCCAACGATTAGCTGAAACACTGGCGCGCCCTTAATGACGGGCTGCACGACGACCGAAGCCCGGGCAAAAAGTTCTTGCTCATCTGTGCGGTAGTCGTTTCGCACTATTGGGTCGTCGATATGCGCTGCATATTTCCGCATGCAGTCCAGAGCGAACTCGAAGGCACCACTCAGATGCGTCAGGTCTCCACTGAGTATTTCCACTTGGTTCTCTAGCTGTTTGACCCGCTCCTCAAGGCGCGCTCTCCTTGAGAGCTTCGGCGTGGGCGCTCTCTTCCTGACAAGGGCTTCCAGTGCCTGCTTCCGACTTTCGTCTACGGAATCAAAACCACCAGAAAAGCGTTCTTCCGCGATTCGCTTTGCAGTGTTTAGGGCCATCCCTTTGATGCTCATGGCCGGCAAAGACAGGCCATAAGTCGCGGCCTGCGAAGAAAGCACTTCAACGGTAAGACCATTAACCGCTATGCCATCCTTCACGAAGTCTAGTAGCTCCACCAGTTTGGCCAGGGAAATGTGCTTGTTGACGTCTGCAGGTCTGCTCATTTCAGAACCCCCTTACCACGACTCCGAGTCGCATGTTGCCGAACGTTGATTTTCTTCCCTTGACGAAAACTGGTTCAATCTTCACCTCTTCTTTTGCCTGCAAGTCGACGATGAGTTCCGCCAGCTCTTCATCGCTCAGCACCTCTATGTTCGATACACCGTAACGGGCTTTGACGAGTAAGACGAGAGCCTCGAGGTCTGAGCTGCCTTCGCGAATGAGCAGAGCGGCAGCTGTTGCCTTGTGCCGTCGCAGAACTCTCCCGGGTGTGGTGTGTTCGATGTATTCCCAAACCTGCTGTGGGTCGAGATGCCGCAGGAACCAACGCAACGTGTCAAGTCCCGCGAACCCGAACGAGTAAAAGAAGGCCTCTGCAAAAAACTGGCGCAGTTGATGCTGACGAAGGTAGTGCCGGCGCCCGGCAAAGTCACAGTCACCCTCGATGTAATCCAGAAAGCGGTCAATGGCGGTTGCGCTCCAGCTCGAACTCGCCGGGCCAAGGCCACCGCGGAGAGCCGGGGGTGAGAAAAGCTTTGCTTGAGGTTCACCAACGTCGGCTAAGAACTCGCTGAGGCGAATCAGTATCTGTTCGCTTACGTGCGGAATCGGTCGATAGTCCTGATAACGGGCAGCCGCACTTCCTGCCTTTCTTGTCAGGAGTCGAAGCCAGTGTGGCCGCGCGATGTCAGCGGCGCAGATATCCAACAACTCAGCGCTGCGTCCAGCCTGCGTCGTCCCAACGACCAATAGGCTACCGCCGTACAGGCAGGTGCAGAGGTCCCACAATCCAACCCGGTGGGCTTTCAACTGCGCAAGATACTGCGCGGCCGTAGGCCATTCCCCACGAAGCTGCACACAGAGGTGCTCATGAAGCGACCAGCAACGGATTCCGAATTCGCGTGTCTCAGGCAAGAGAAGAGCTTGAAAGCAGTCGGGCTTTAAATCGCTCGGTGACACCTGGTGCTCTCGGGCAACGGAAAGCACTCGAGCTGCGCTCGTAAGAAGGTGGTCGGCGTGCCCGCAGAAAAGCTCTACCGCGGCACGAACCGCCTTTGCTACGGCCGCCGGCGGAGCGGGCCGTACACCGTCAATGGCTTTCATGCTCACACCATGGAGAGATGTAATGTCGATATCGCCTACGCGGTCGAGCACTTCACGGCGAATACCTACCCCCAGGTCCGAGAGCTTCCGAAAGTCTTCCAGCTTCGACCGAAAATCGTTGTAGCGTCCTTCGCTTGGACGCGGGTCTTCGCTCCCTGCCCAGACGCGAACCGCACCCATCTCTCTCTGATACCGCGTATTTGGCGAAATACACAGCTCCGGATAAGTTCTTTCAATGCTCAAACGGAGGTGCCGCCCATACAACGAATTGGCAAAGAGCCGCCTGGCGAGAGCTGCACTGCTGGGCATCAGCTTGTACATGGCGCGTCGTGAATCTGTTGCTTTATAGAGTCCCTCGTGATGCAGGAAGGCACGAATTCGGAGCAGCTCCTCACGACGCTCGCAAATTCGCCATGCTGACTCGCCTACGGGTATTTCGTTGAGCTTGGGGCTCTTGCGCGCGAGCGTTTTCTTAACCGTTTCGTCATCAAGAGCGGAAGCTTGCTCACGAAGGTAAGTCTGAAGCCGGCCCGGAAAGTCATATATGCCTTCTACGGTCAATCGTTTTGTGGCGACACTCAGCAGAAACTGGGTTAATCTTTGCGAGGTGATTGCGCTCAGCCCGTATTCCGCGACTTTCCCATCTGTGTCCGAGAGCAAGAAGTAGTCAAGTACGTTGAGTGCCCGAATAAAGTGCTCCTTTTCCGTTCTTCCATCTCTCGGTCTATAACCCTCGGGCGGAAGAGACTGGACATACAGGTAGTCGTATATTTCACCCACGAGAACCCTGTTCTCCGTCAGGTCCCGCCCGTTTGCCAATGTAATCGTTAGAGGGATTTCCCAGCGACCTATGCCGCCGAAGTCCGCCACGAGTAGGTCGCTTCCATAGAGACTCTTGAGCCACCATGCATTACGATACGCGCGCAACGCGCCGAGGCGCGCCGCGTCATCCGGACGGAGCGGGTTGCTGCGCGCGGATATCAACTTACCTCCGATAGGCGTAAGCACTCGTCTAGCTCCGGGTCCATACCCACACGAGATGTCATGTAGCCTAGAACGTGCTTTCCAAAGTGGTGCCAGAAAATTTCTTCTCCGGTATTCGGAGTTCCGGCGGCAAACTTGCGCATCAGGGACAGGGTTTCGCGGTTGGCATTGAAGACCAGTCGCCCCTCAGCATCGTGACCCGGGTCGACGGGCTCTTCTTCCCGCAACATGTCTCGTATTCCGCCGAGATTTGTGCCTTGAAGGAGTCGCTGGAGGTTCTCGGATGAGCTAACCCCGAGGGCACGGAGCTTGTACTCCGAGTTGTCCAGAATCACGGACAGAAGGCCCGTTTGAAATGCCCTCACCCAGCGCGCTCGGAAAAATGTGAGCAACGGCGGCGGCAGGTAGCGTGCGAGCATTTGGGGGTTAAATTCCGAATGCCCCAGCGCCTCCGCCATTCGTCGCTCGGAATGAGTCTCTATAAACACTTTAAGTCCGCACGTCGTTCTCAAACTCTTTAAAGATAAGCGTCCGGCTAGTACGCCTGCATCAACGCCGTCTAAGCCGCAATGCTTTTGCATCTGCGCGGCGACGCGCCGTACCCTTGACGATTCCGATGTGTCAGCTGCGAACTTCTGTGCTCGCTTCGGTTGGCCAAAACCTCTTGTAGTTAGTAAGAGAAATCGCCAGTTGTCATCTCCTTTCGCTCGAAGGTATTCTCTGAGAGGGCGTGTGATGGCGAGCACTTTGAGTACTGTTCGGAGAGACGTCGGAGTTAGGGGTATGCGGACCTCCGCCCATTGCACCCCGGCCCGGTACTTGTAGCCATGTAGAAAGGTGACCCCATTTTGCGGCTGCAGTCCTATCAGCTTGCCGTTCTTATCCCATATCTCTAAGGACTCGAGTAAGGAAGACGTGATTCTTGGATGTTCAATGACTAGCAACGCTGCGAATGGAAGGAGCGACAAGGCTTGAGGAATCCCGAGTTCTTGAGCTGTCCTGATAAGGGGAAGTGGGTACCAGTCCCTTAGATTCGCGTCACCCGCGGTCAAATGGCCGAACACCTCGTAAGTGCCGGCAGCGGCGGCTAGATGGCCGCCACACTCACTACCAGGCTCCATCAAACCCCAGGTTCCGCATTTGACGGATTGCGCCAACCGTTTTCGCCGGAGGTGCAGCGCCCAATTTTCTCTGACCTGATTCTCGGCCCAAGTCCGAACACGGCTTACAGCCGCAGGTATCTCGACCAGGAGGAAATTCCACGCGGCTTCGTCGCTAATATCGGCTGGAACAGACGCAAGCAAAGTACCATCGACTTCGGACTCGTCGGTCGGCTTGGTGGCCTTTGCTCTTAACAGGCCCGGGGCGTGTCCGGGTCCAGGAAAGCTGCCGTAGGGCGCGGCGAACATTCCGCTGGATATCAGTACCCGCTGAGCAAAATCTCGAAAGTGGCTCCTCCAATTCTCGACGATGAGGCGGTTGCTAGCAGTAGGCGAGCGAGCCTTCCTATAAAACTCCCAGAAGTCATGCCACATTTGTGTCGCAAACGCTCGGTCTTGCAATGTTGACGCGTTGACATCGTTGCGCTCGACAATGAAGCAGCACAACTCCTTTAGTCCAGGAAAACGTTGTTGGCGGAGGCCCAGTGCCGCGAGTTTTAGAAGTTGGTGGAGGCGGTCCGTCCACGCCGGTCCGAACTTCTCAAACACATAGCGCAGGGGCAGCCACTGCCTCGCACCGGTCGCTGATGTGATGGGCCAGCCGCGCCAGATGCGCACAGCATTGGAATCAAGTGGCCGTACTTCAAATGCTTCAGCGAAAGGCTGTGCTGCGTCGGGTGCCCTGTCAATTTTTGGATACAGAGCCTCTATTTCCTCAGGCAGCGGCGCGTTCATCTTCGCCAGCGTCGTGTAAATCGACCGCACATAGTTGTAGCGCGCCTGAAGGGAGACTTCATCGCTAAACAGGCGCTTTGAGTAGACGGCGCCCACAAAGCCAGGAAAGAGCGCTGATAGCTGCCCGTCTTCCAAGCAGGATGGTCGGAGTGGCCCGGAGTTGGTGAGGTGCAAATAGCACTCAAGAGCCTTCGGAAAGCCCTGGCTGGGCGCGTCTGACGCCTTGCTGCCATCTAGTAGCGTCCGAGCGCCGTGGCGAGCGGCGTGGTCCTGAAGAAGACGGCTGACCAAGGTGTCTGGCAATAGCTCGAAACGAAACCGTTGCCACTTGAGATTAGTGACGATTGGCAGGAATTTTTCTTCTTCGTCAGACACTGAAGTTCTTTACATAACAATGTGTTAGGACATTATGGACTAGAATGGCAAGAAAGCAAAAGCAACAATTCATCGAGGAAGAGGACCCCATGGTGCGCCAGCGAGATCTCGCCGGGCCGCGGCGGCGAGCCCCCGCCGACCAGCGCCACCGCGCTTGCCGTGTGATGCGGGCTGCAGGTCGGCCGCAAGCCCCAGCGCGCCAGGGAGAACTGGCCCGCCAGGCTCGCGACCGCGGCGCTTTGCAGCGCTTCTTCCACGGTCATGGCGGGCAGCAGGCCGGCAAAGCGCTGGGCCAGCATCGACTTGCCCGAGCCGGGTGGGCCGAGCAGCAGCAGGCTGTGTCCGCCGGCCGCGGCGATCTCGAGCGCGCGCTTGGCGCCGGATTGACCCTTCACGTCGGCGAGGTCGGGGTAACGCGGGCCGGCCGCCGCCGGCTGCGCGACGACCCGCGCCCAGCCCTCGCCGGGCTCGGGCGGCTGCACCGGCAGGAACTGGCGCACCACGTCCAGCAGGTGATCGGCCCGGTACACCTGGGCCTGCGGCACCAGCGCCGCTTCCTCCGCGCTGCCCGGCGGCAGCACCAACCTGGCTGTCGCACCGGCCGCGTGCAGCGCGAGGCTCATGGCCAGCGCACCGCGCACGGGCCGCAATTCGCCGGAGAGCGAGAGCTCGCCCGCGAACTCGTACCCTGCAAGGCGCGCCGCGTCCAGCTGGCCACTGGCGGCCAGGATGCCGAGCGCGATCGGCAGGTCGAAGCGGCCCGAGTCCTTTGGCAGGTCGGCCGGCGCGAGGTTGACCGTGATGCGCTTGTTGTGAGGAAACTCGAGCCCGCAGTTTTGCAGCGCCGAGCGCACGCGTTCGCGCGCTTCCTTCACTTCGACATCGGCCAGTCCGACGAGCGTGAAGCTGGGCAGGCCATTCGCCAGATGCACCTCCACTGTGACGGCTGCCGCCTCCAGCCCCAGCAGCGCCCGGCTTTGCACCAACGACAAGCTCATCGAATCGCTCCTCCCCATCCAGGTGCACGTTTGCCGGCGACGCCGCAAAAAGAGTCGCGCGGCACCACGCCGGTGCGCCCGGCTGTTCCGTCCCGCAGCTTCCATGCATAACGCCGCACCGACTGGCGACGTGCACCTCGGCCGCAGCCCTTGTGACTTTTGGCACGCTCTCTGCTAGGTAGAGGTGATCACCCCTTTTTCTACCCAGGAGAACTCTGTGCAAAACAAGAGAACCTCGATCGTGGCACTCGCAGCGTTGGCGCTCGGCTCGGGTGCGGCTGTGGCCCAGATCAAGCCGCCCGAGCCGGACTACACGCTCTCATACAACGTCGGGGCGGTGAGCGACTACCGCTATCGCGGTATCTCGCAAACGCGGCTGAAGCCCGCGCTGCAGGGCGGCGCCGATTACGCACGCAAGAGCGGCATCTATGCGGGCGTATGGGCCTCGACCATCAAGTGGATCAAGGACTCCGGCGGCGACGGCTCGGTCGAGCTCGACCTGTACGGTGGCTACAAGGGCACGGCCGGCCCGCTCGGCTACGACGTAGGCGTGCTCAGGTACCAGTACCCGCGCAACCACCTGTCGCCGAGTGCGAACACCACGGAGGTCTATGGCGCCGCGACCTGGGGTCCTGCCACGCTGAAGTACTCGCACGCGGTCACCAACCTGTTCGGGTTCAACGACAGCAAGAACAGCTACTACCTCGACGCGAGCGCCACGTTCGATCTCGGCAACGGCTATTCCGTCGTGCCGCACGCGGGCTATCAGAAGGTCCGGCACAACGCCGGCTTCTCTTACACCGATTACGCCGTCACGCTCGGCAAGGACTTCGGCAACGGGTTGTCCGCGAGCGCCGCCGTGGTGGCCACCGATGTGGACCACGCACATTACCTGTCGCCGGCCGGCAAGTCGCTGGGCAAGACCGGCCTGGTGGTCGGTGCCAAGTACAGCTTCTAGCTTTCCTCGGCATTTTTCCAAAGGAGATGACATGAAACTCGTAACGGCCATCATCAAGCCATTCAAGCTCGACGAGGTGCGAGAAGCGCTCTCCGGCATCGGCGTGCAGGGCATCACCGTGACCGAGGTCAAGGGCTTCGGCCGCCAGAAAGGCCACACCGAGCTGTACCGCGGCGCGGAGTACGTGGTCGATTTCCTGCCCAAGGTGAAGATCGAGGCGGCGGTGTCGGACGACCTCGTCGAACGCGTGATCGACGCCGTGGAAGCCGCGGCCCGCACCGGCAAGATCGGTGACGGGAAGATCTTCGTGTACGACCTGGAGCAGGTCGTGCGTATCCGCACCGGCGAGACCGGCAAGGAAGCCCTCTAGAGCTCCCCAACTTTCACGAAAGAGACGACCATGAGAAAGTTTCTCGCCTCCCTGGGCCTCGGCCTGGGCCTGTTGATCGGCGGAGTCGCGCTGGCGCAGGCGCCCGCAGCCACCGCACCGGCCGCTGCAGCACCCGCTGCGGCACCCGCCGCAACAGCCACACCGGCGGCCGATAGCGCTGCGCCCGCAGCCGCGCCGGCCGCTGCCGCACCCGTTGCGGCGGCTTCCGCCCCGGCCCCGGTGCCCAACAAAGGCGACACCGCCTGGATGACCGTCGCCACGGTGCTGGTGATCCTGATGACCATCCCCGGCCTGGCGCTGTTCTACGGCGGCCTGGTTCGCAGCAAGAACATGCTGTCCGTGCTGATGCAGGTGTTCGTGGTGACGGCGTTGATCTATGTGCTGTGGACCTTGTACGGTTACAGCGTCGCGTTCACCGCCGGCAATCCGTTCATGGGCAGCTTCGACAAGCTGTTCCTGAAGGGCGTCACGCCGGATTCGGTCGCTGCGACCTTCAGCAAGGGCGTGGTGATTCCCGAGCTGTCGTTTTTCACGTTCCAGGCGACCTTCGCGGCCATCACCTGCGCGCTGATCGTGGGCTCGTTCGCGGAGCGGATCAAGTTCTCGGCGGTGCTGCTGTTCGTGGTGCTCTGGTTCACCTTCAGCTACCTGCCGATCGCGCACATGGTCTGGTACTGGGACGGCCCGGATGCGATCACCGACGCCAAGACGCTGGAGACGGTGACCGCGAACGGCGGCTGGTTGTGGGCCAAGGGCGCGCTCGACTTCGCGGGCGGCACCGTGGTGCACATCAACGCCGGCGTGGCCGGCCTGGTCGGCGCCTTTGTGCTGGGCAAGCGGATCGGCTATGGCCGGGAATCCTTTGCGCCGCACAGCCTGACATTGACTATGGTGGGCGCCGCGCTGCTGTGGGTGGGCTGGTTCGGCTTCAACGCCGGCTCGAACCTGGAAGCCACCGGAACAGCGGCGCTCGCGTTCGCCAACACGCTGGTGGCCACCGCGGCCGCGACGCTGTCCTGGATTTCGGGTGAAGCGCTGACCAAGGGCAAGGCTTCCATGCTGGGCGGCGCGTCGGGTGCCGTGGCCGGGCTGGTGGCCATCACGCCGGCTTGCGGGTTCGTCGGCCCCATGGGTGCGATCGTGATCGGCCTGCTGGCCGGCCTGGTCTGCCTGTGGGGTGTCAACGGCCTCAAGCGGATGCTGGGCGCGGACGACTCGCTCGACGTGTTCGGCGTGCACGGCGTCGGCGGCGCGCTCGGTGCGTTGCTCACCGGCGTGTTCGCCTCGCCCTCGCTCGGCGGCACCGGCATCTACGACTACGTGGCCAACAAGGTCGCGCCCGACTATTCGATCGGCGGCCAGGTCTGGATCCAGCTGCAAGGCGTGCTGACCACCATCGTCTGGTCCGCGGTCGTGGCCTTCATCGCCTACAAGATCGTGGACCTGGTGATCGGCCTGCGGGTGACCGAGGAAGAAGAGCGCGAGGGCCTGGACATCTCGTCGCACGGCGAAACCGCCTACAACCGGTAGCAGGAACATGCTGCGGCCGCGCGCCGCGGCGCAACAGCAAGAGTCTCCCTTGGATGTTCGGCCCGCGAGAGCTAGCGCTCGAGCGGGCCGTTTTTTTGGCGCGCGTCAGCTGGCCGCGAACGGCACCGTCAAGTGCACCGATTCGCCGTCGCGCTCGAACGCGATGTCGTCCGCAGCGGCCAGCGCCTGTACCTCACTCCACTCGAGCAAGCGATACGGCGGGTCGCCCGCGAAACCGGCCGAGCCATCGTTGCGCCGCAGGCGCAGCGCGAGCCTGGCTTGCCGCTCCTGCAGCTCGGCCGAAATCACCACGTCGGCCGGAGACGTTGTGCCATCCGTCAGCGCGAGCAGCGCGGCGGGCAGCACGTTGCGCAACCCGGCGCGCACCACCGGGGCGGGGGCGCTGCCGACCTCGTCCTTGAGCGTGAAGCCGCGGAAGTTGAAATTGCTGCGCAACAGCGCCACGCATTCCTGCACGCCGGCATCGAGTGGAACCTGCGCGCCGTCTTCCGGCGCGAGCCACGACACGACGTCCAGGCACGACTGCACGGCGGCGCGCGAAAAGCCGTTGATCTTGGCCATGCTCTCATGCACTTGCGCCAGATCGGGCGACGGCGATTTCAGGCGCCGCTCCATCACTTCGGTGATCATGCCGATGGGCTGGAGGTGCACCACCATGTGATGGCGCATGGCGTATGCCAGCCGGCGCAGCAGCGTATAGCGCGCCGCTTCCACCATCCGGTCCGCGGCCTGGCCGGCGGCCGATCCCAACTTGTTTTGTTGTTTGTCCTGCATTGCGTTTCCCTGCACGGTACGGCTTATGTTACCGGTTTGCACGGGCTGCGGGGCCGCTTTGGCCGCCGGCGCGGCACAATGCTGCGAGGAGGCAAGCTGCAGGCATGGTCCAACTTCGCTCGGGTGCGCTGGTGTGCGAACTTCAGCCTCGGCTCGGCGGATGCATTGCCGGGCTGTGGCTGGACGGCGTGCCGGTGCTGCGGTCCACCCGTGCCGCCGAGCTGAATTCCGTGCGCGCCGCGGGCAGCTATCCGCTGGTCCCGTTCTCCAATCGAATCGCCCAGGCCACCTTGCTGTGGCAAGGAACGCAGCATCCGCTCGTGCGCAACGACGGCGCGGAGCCGCACGCGATCCATGGCGTGGGCTGGCAGCGGCCGTGGCAAGTGCTGGAGAGCGAGAGCGACTTCGCCCTGCTCGCCTACGAGCATCGGCCCGACGCCGCCTGGCCGTTCGCCTTCGACAGCTCGCAGACGCTGCGGGTGCGCGGCGACACCCTGGAGCTCACGCTGTCGCTGACGAACCACGCCCAACAGGCTGCACCGGCCGGCCTGGGATGGCATCCGTACTTCGTCAAGCGAGCGCGCAGCCGCATCTCGTTGGAGGCGACGGGGCGCTGGGAAATGGGCTCCGACAAGCTGCCGACCGAGCGGCGGCCTTCGCATGGGCTGGACGCCTCCTGCGCGTTCCTGGACATCGATCATTGCTTCGACGGCTGGACCGGTGTCGTCCAGTTGCGCGACGAGCTATTGCATACGCGGGTGACCTCGAGCCTGAGCCGGCTCGTCGTGTTCACCAACGACACGCGCGAATTCGTCGCGATCGAGCCGGTGAGCCACGTCAACAACGCGATCTGCCTGGCCGATGCCGGCGCCGATGCCGCGCAATTGGGCCTGGCGATCCTGCAGCCGGGCGAGTCCATCAGCGCGCAGATGGCGATCGCCGTGGAGCGCGTCGGATGAGCGGCTGGCGGGCCGCGACCGCGCAGCCCGACGAGCTCGGCGAGTCCCCGTTCTGGCATCCGCAGGAGCGGCTGCTCTACTGGGTGGACATCGCGGCGCGGCAGGTCCGGCGCGTGGACCCGGCCGGCGGCGGGCCAGTGGAGAGCTGGGCCATGCCGTCGGAGCCGGGCTGCATCGCGCCGGCGCGGGGTGGCGGCATCGTCATCGGGCTGCGCGACGGCGTCTACCGCGCGGACCGCTGGGGCACTTCGCCCGTGCTCGTGGTGCGGCTCAACCACGATCCGCGCACGACGCGGTGCAACGATGGCAAGGCCGATCCGGTCGGGCGCTTCTGGGCCGGCACGATGTACGAGCCGCGCGACGCACGCAAGGCCGAGCTCTACAGCATCGACCTGCGCGCCTCGAATGGCATCGGCGGCCAACCGCTGGTCCAGCTCAAGGCCCACAACGCGATCGTGGCCAACGGGCTGGCGTGGTCGCCGGATGCGCGCACGGTGTACTGGGCCGATACCTCGTACCACGTCATCCATGCCTGGGACTGGGACGCGCAGACCAATGCGATGACCCGTCACCGCGTCTTCCGGCAATTCCCCGGCAAGCCGGCGGGCTGGCAGGCGGGGCAGCCGTACGGCGGCCGCCCGGACGGCGCCGCCGTGGACAGCGAAGGCAATTACTGGTGCGCGATGTACGAAGGCGGCCGCTTGCTCAAGTTCGCGCCGTCCGGCCAGTTGCTGGCCGAAATCGAGGTGCCGGCCCGCTGCCCGACGATGCCTTGTTTCGGCGACGACGACCTGAAGACCCTGTATGTCACGACCGCCCGCCAGAAGCGCTCGCCCGAGGAACTGCAGGCGCTGCCGCAATCGGGCTGCGTGCTCGCCATGCGCGTCGACGTGGCGGGGCTGCCGGTGAATTTCGTCAGCGACTGATTTCAAAAAGATCAATTCCCAGGCGGCTGCGCCTGTCGCCGCCGCGCGTACCATCGCATCATGGAACTCATCCTCGACCAGCTGGCCGGGCGCGTCCGCGCCGCCGCCGACGCAGGCCGGTCGCTGCGGATCCGGGGCGGGGGCAGCAAGGATTTCTACGGCGAACAGCTGCAAGGCGAACTGCTCGAGACCTCGGAGCTCGCGGGCATCGTCAGCTACGAGCCGACCGAACTGGTGGTGACGGCGCGCGCAGGCACCCCGCTGGCCGACCTGGAGGCGATGCTGGCCGAGCATCACCAATGCCTGCCGTTCGAGCCGCCGCACTTCGCCGGCGGCGCGACGGTCGGTGGCGTGGTGGCCACCGGCCTGAGCGGACCGGCGCGTGCCAGCGTCGGGTCGGTGCGCGATTACGTGCTCGGGCTCACGATGATCAACGGCCGGGGCGAAGTGCTGACCTTCGGCGGCCAGGTGATGAAGAACGTGGCGGGCTACGACGTGTCGCGACTGGTGGCCGGCTCGCTCGGCACCCTGGGCCTGATCGCTGAAGTCAGCCTGAAGGTGCTGCCGGTCGCGCCGGCCGAGGCGACGCTGAAATTCGAGATGAGCCAGGCCGACGCGCTGCGGCGCCTGAACGACTGGGGCGGCAAACCGCTGGCGCTGAACGCCAGTTGCTGGTTGGATGAGAACGGTGTGCCCACGCTGTACCTTCGCCTGCGAGGCGCTGTGGCGGCGGTGCAAGCGGCCTGCCAATCGCTCGGCGGTGAACGCCAGACCAGCGGCAACGTCGCAGCGGAATGGGCGGCATTGCGCGACCAGCGCCTGCCGTGGTTCACCGAACGCGGGGCGCGCGACCTGTGGCGCCTGTCGGTGCCGCAGACGGCGCCCGTGCTCGACCTGCCGGACGCGCCGCTGGTCGAGTGGCACGGCGGCGAGCGCTGGGTGCGGGCGCAGCGTGCCGACGCGGCCCGACTGCGCCAGGCAGCCTTGCGCGCCGGCGGCCATGCCACCCTGTTTTGCCGCGCCCCGGACTCGGCGCCGGTGGCCGGCAGGTTCGCACCGCTCGCAGCGCCGCTGGATCGCATCCACCGCGAGCTCAAGCGCGAGTTCGATCCGGCGGGCATTTTCAACCGCGGCCGCATGTACGCGGATTTCTGATCCCGCCATGCAGACCCATCTTTCGCCCGAATTCAAGGACACGCCCGCCGGCCGGGAAGCCGAAGCCATCCTGCGCAAATGCGTGCATTGCGGCTTTTGCACCGCCACCTGCCCCACCTATCAGCTGCTCGGCGACGAACTCGACGGCCCGCGCGGCCGCATCTACCTGATCAAGCAGGTGCTCGAAGGCGGGCAGCCCACGCGCAAGACCCAGTTGCACCTGGACCGGTGCCTCACCTGCCGCAATTGCGAAAGCACCTGCCCGAGCGGCGTCGAGTACGGCCACCTGGTGGACATCGGCCGCAAGATCGTGGAAGAACGGGTGCCGCGCGATACCGCCGACCAGGCAATGCGCTGGAGCCTGAAGGAAGGCCTCACGTCGCCGCTGTTCGGCCCGGCCATGAAATTGGGCCAGACGCTGCGCGGGCTGTTGCCGCGAGCGCTGAAGGACAAGGTGCCCTCTCGCCAGGAGGCTGGCCGCTGGCCGTCGCGCGAACATGCGCGCAAGGTGCTGATGCTGGCCGGCTGCGTGCAGCCCTCGATGATGCCCAACATCAACAGCGCGACCGCCCGCGTGCTCGACGCGGCGGGCATCCAGACGCTGGTCGCTGCGCAGGCGGGTTGCTGCGGGGCCGTCAAATTCCACCTCAACGACCAGGAGGGCGGGCTCGCGCAGATGCGGGCGAACATCGACGCCTGGTGGCCGTACGTGGAGAGCGGCCGGGTCGAGGCGATCGTGATGAACGCGTCCGGCTGCGGCGTGACGGTCAAGGAATACGGCCATCACCTGCAGCACGACGCGGCTTACGCGCAGAAGGCCCGGCGCGTGAGCGAACTCACGCGCGACCTGAGCGAGTTGCTGCCGGACCTGGTCGAAGCGCTGCGCGCGAAGGTACGGCCGACGGCGGGCGTGCTGGCGTTCCATCCGCCGTGCACCTTGCAGCACGGGCAGCAATTGCGCGGCGGCGTGGAGCGCCACCTCGGCGATCTCGGCTTCACCATCCGGATCGCGCTCAACGAATCGCACCTGTGCTGCGGTTCGGCCGGCACCTATTCGGTGCTGCAGCCGGAACTGGCTCACCAGTTGCGCGATCGCAAGCTCGGCAACCTGGCGCAGCTGCAGCCGCAGGCGATCATCTCGGCCAACATGGGCTGCATCGCGCACCTGCAGAGCGGCACGGCCACGCCGGTCAAGCACTGGATCGAAGTTCTCGACGCGGCGCTGCGGTCCTCCTGACACCACCTTGTCAGGAGCCGGCGGGCACAGTAACGTCCCCCCATGCGCCGCGCCGACCGCCTGTTCCACATCATCCAGCTGATCCGAGGCCGCCGCCTGACCACGGCAGCGTACCTCGCGCAGCGGCTCGAAGTGTCCGAGCGCACGATCTACCGTGACGTCGCCGACCTGCAGCACCAGGGCGTCCCGATCGAAGGCGAGGCGGGCGTGGGCTACCGGCTCGGCGCCGGGTTCGACCTGCCGCCGATGATGTTCACGCAGGACGAGGCGAAGGCGCTGGTCGCCTCGGTTCGCATGGCGCAGGTCTGGCTGGATGCGGCGCTCGCCCAGGGCGCGCAGGATGCGCTCGGCAAGATCCTGTCGGTGCTGCCGGTGGATGCGCGTGTGGCGGCGGAGGCGCTGCCCGTGTACGCGCCGCCGGTCGGCCTGCCCGAGTCGGCGCAGCGCACGCTGCAGACCTTGCGGGAGGCGGTGCATGACCGGCGCAAGATCTTCATCAACTACCTCGACCTCGCCGACAAGCCGAGCGAGCGCACCTTGCGGCCGCTGGGCTGCTTCTACTGGGGCAAGGTGTGGACGCTGGCGGCCTGGTGCGAGCAGCGCAACGACTTCCGCAGCTTCCGGGTGGACCGCGTGACCTACGTGCGGCGGCTGGAGGAGCAATTCCGCGACGAGCCGGGCCGCACACTGGCGGACCTGGCGCGGCTCAACGAGGCGAGGGCCCGCGAGCAGGGCTGGGCCAGCTGAAGCGCTGCTCCAGCGCGGGCCGCCCGGTCCGACATCTGGCGCAGCGTCCTAGCCCTGCACCAGAGCGCCGGCGGCCGCCTGGGTGAGCGCGCGTGTCAGCGCATCCAGGACCTCGGACTCCAGGTTCCAGCAATGCCAGAACAGCTCGATCGGCAGCGCGTACGAAGGCGCGATGTTCTTCAGGACGCCTTCGTCCAGCGCGCTGCGCACCAGCAGCTCGGGGACGACGCTGGCGCCCCAGCCCGCCTTCACCGCGCGCACCTGCCCTTCCGAGCTGGGCACGAACATCTGGTTGAGGGAGACGTGCTTCAGCCCGAATGCCTTGCCGACGAACTCGCTTTGCATGTCGTCCTTGCGGTTGAATGCGATGAACGGCAGGTCGCGGAAATTGTGCGGGCCGAGTCCCTGCGGCAAGCGCTCCTGCGCGTAGCGCGCCTCGGCGACGGCCACGTAGCGCATCGATCCGAGCGGCACCACCTTGCAGCCGCGCAGCGCATGCTGCAGCGTGGTCACGCAGCCCAGCACCTGGCCTTCGCGCAGCCAGTCCTGGGTGAAGTCCTGGTCGTCGGTGATGATCTCCAGCGGCAGGCCCTGGCGTGCCAGGTCGTCCAGCGCGCGCAAGGCCCAGGTCGCGATGCTGTCCGCGTTGATCGCGATCGAGATGCGCTCTTCTTCGCGCGCGCCGCCGTTCGAGCTGGGCGCGAATTCCTTCAGGTCGCGCTCGAGGTCGGCGCGCAGCAGGCGCAGCTGCTTCGTGTGCTTCAGCAGCAATTGGCCTGCCATGGTGGGCTTGAGCGGGCGGCTGCGCACGATCAGCACGGTGCCGATCTGCGCCTCCAGGGCGCGCAGGCGCTGCGACACGGCCGATTGCGTGATCGAAAGGCGCTGCGCCGCGCGCTCGAAGCCGCCTTCTTCGACGATGGCCGCGAGGCATTCAAGCGCGTCGGGATCGAAAGTGCTCATGGGGCTGCCAGGTGTTCAGCCCGACAGTTTAGGCCGCTCGCGGCCGCCCGCCTGTCGCCTGCGCGCCGCCGGCAACCGGCAGCCGTGCCTCAGATGCCCGCGTACCAGTTGTAGCCCTGGTCTTCCCAGTAGCCGCCCGCACCGCCGGCGATCTCGCCCAGATCGGCCACGGCCTCGACGCGGTGCACGTACTTGGCGTGCTTGTAGCCCAGTTGCCGCTCGATGCGGGCGCGCAGCGGCGCGCCGTTTTCCACCGGCACCGGATTGCCGTTGAGCTCCCAGGCCAGGATGGTCTGCTCGTGGAAGGCATCGTCCAGGTCCACGCTCTCGTAATAGAGCGTGTTTTCGTCCGCCTCGTCCATGCGGTCGAGGCAGTGGAAGACCACGAAGCGCGCCTGCGGCTTGAGCTGCGCCAGGTTCAGCAGGTGCGACAGCCGAACGCCTTTCCACTGGCCGATGCAACTCCAGCCCTCGACGCAATCGTGACGGGTGATCTGGGTGCGCGACGGCATCGCGCGCAGTTCGGCCAAGCTCAATTCCAGCGGCTGCGCGACGAGGCCGTCCACTTTCAGGCGCCAATCGGCAAAGCCGTTTTTCAGGAGCGCTGCGTAGGTCTCCCCAGGCGGCATGCTGGTGCCGTTGGGGCGGAACCTGGGCGCGATGTCGGCCGGCGCAAACTCCTGCGCCATCGCGCGGCGCCCGAGCAGCCGGTGCAAGCCGTTGTTCAGCGACTCGGCGCTCTTGAGGACCTGCACCGCAGTGTCGTTATTGCTGATCGCATCGCAGCCGGCGAGCACGCCGCCGGCCGCCAGCGCGACGCCGGTCCGCAGCACGCGCCGGCGTTCCCGACGCTGTTCGAAAAAGGGCTTGGGCTTTTTCATTTGGGCAACCTCCAGTAGCCGGTGACCATCGATCGCAGGTTGTTGACCAGGCCGGTGACGATCACCTCGAACAGGTGCACCGCCGCGAACCCCACCAGCAGCGTGGCGGCGATGAAGTGCAGCGTGCGCGCGGCTTGGCGCCCGCCCAGCCAGTCCACCCAGCCGGGCGCAAACGAATCGATCATGGGGGACATCGCCCAGCCGCCCAGCACGATCAGCGGCAGCACGACGAATACGATGCCGAGGTAAGCGATGTTCTGCAGCACGTTGTAGCGACGCGCCGCCTCGCCGTGCGGATGGCGCAGCAGCAGGTGGTCGCGGACCGAGCGGCCGATACCCCGCAGCTCCATGGGGGTGGGCAAGAGGTCGCCGCGCAAGTGGCCGCTGAACACCGACCAGGCCAGATAGGCAATGCCGTTGACGACGAACAGCCACGCAAAGAAGAAGTGCCACAAGCGGGCCATCGACAGCCACTGCGGCCCGGGGATCGTCGCCCAAGACGGGAACGCGCGCGCCGCGTAGCCGCCGTCCCGGGCGCGCGATGCTCCGAGGACTCCACTGGTGTCGAACTCCGCGCGGCCGATGCGGGTGACGCCGCGCAATTCGCCGTTCACCCGCTTTTGCGTGATCTGCATGACGCGGGTGCTGTCGCGCGAGTCGTCGCCCCAGTACAGCGCCGGGTGGGCATTGAAGATCTGCAACCCGCTCATCAGCAGCACCACCAGGCAGCCCACGTTGATCCAATGCATGATGCGCACGGGCAAGCGGTGCCGGTACACGAGCGGCGGGCTGCCTGCGGACGAGTGCGCGAGCGGCGGGCTGCCTGGGGCCATTTGCTCCATCGGAACCTCCGGAAGGACGAGCGGGCGAGAAGGGTACGCCGGAATCGGCGTGCTGGCAGTGAGTCGCGGCTGGGAGCCCTTTCTTACAACGCGGGCTTCACTCGTCCTGTTCGCCCGCCTCGTACAGCGTTTCGCGTCCCATGCGGTCGAGCACCAGTTCGGCCGTCCAAGGCAGCATCAGCGAGCCGCAGCGGCTGTCGCGGTACAGGCGCTCCAGCGGCAGGTGCTTCATCATGCTCTGGCCGCCGCAGGTGCGGATCGCCAGCCGGGCGATGTCGTTGGCGCCTTCCATCACGCTGTAATGCGCCGCGTACAGGCGCATGCGCGCGTCCTTCGACGGGTTCGGGGCGGCCTCCTGGATCGCGCGGGCGAACAGGCTCTTCATCGCTTCCAGCTGGATTCGCATCTGGGCGACCGCGACCTGCTTGGTCGGGTACATGCGGCGCACGGTCCTGCGCTCGCCCGGCCGCGACGGTTCGCCCGTCGCTTCGTTGATGTCGCCGCGCAGGTATGCCACCGTGAAGTCGTACGCCGCGTTCGCGATTCCGAGGTAGGTGGGCGCGAGCGTGAAGAACATCGCGGGCCAGGTCTGCGCGCCGACGTAGTACACGCCGCGCGGCATCAGCTGCTCGTCGTCCGGGACGAATACCTCGTTGAACGCGAGATTGCGGCTCACCGTGCCGCGCATGCCCAGCGGATTCCAATCGCCGAGCACCGAAAGGCCTTCGCTCGTGGCCGGCACCGCCAGGTACAGCGTGTCGCACACGTCCGGTTTCTCGTCGCCCTTCGCCTCGGTGCACAACACGCCGTAGTAGTCGGCCGCGCCGGACAGCGACGCGAAGATCTTGCGGCCGTTCACCACCCAGCCGCCTTCGACCTTGCGCGCGGTCGTGCCGAACGGCGCCCGGCCGGCGGCAGCGGCGCTGCCTTCGGAAAATGGCTGCGCGTAGATCGCGCCGCGCTCGACGATGCGCTTGAAGTGCAGCTCGCGCCGGCGTGCGTGCTCGGCCCGCTGCGCGTCGCTCATGGCAATGCCATCGGCCAGCACACCGGTCCACAGCGTCGAGCAGATGTGCATGTTGTAGGTGAGCGCCGTGGCGCCGCAGAACCGCCCGATCTCGGCGGCCACCATCATGTAGGTCGCGTAGTCTGCGCCCAGGCCGCCGTGCGATTCGGGCACGCACAGCGCCAACAAGCCCGCATCGCGCAGGTCGTCGTAGTTGGCGAAAGGAAAGCTCGCAGTCTCGTCCCACTGGGCGGCGCGCGCAGCGAACCGCGTGCGCCCCAGCTCGTTGGCCAGCGCGAGCAGCGACCGCTGCTTGGGGGTGAGCGGCAGCTCGCCGACGGCGGGCGTGAAACCCAGGGTGGACGGCGGATCGATCACGGTTGCTCCTGGACAGTCGCGCGGCGTCGCCGGCGTCAATGCAGCAGTGCGCTCGGCAGCGCAAGGAAGTTGAGCACCAGGCCGTCGAAGTCGTCCGGCGCTTCCAGGTTCTGCAGGTGGCCCACGCCGCGCATCATGAGGTAGGTGCTGTTCGGGATCGCGTCGGCCATCTTCTTCATCACCGCCGGCGGCGCGTTGCGGTCATGCTCGCCCGCCACCAACAGCGTCGGCACGCGGATGCGCGGCAGGTTCGCGCGCCGGTCGAAGGTGACCAGCGCTTCGAGCGCGCGCCGGTAGGTGGACGCCGGCACCTGGGCCATGCAGACCGTGGCCAGGTGCACGCCTTCGGCCAGCGGCGCCGGCCCCACCATTTGCGGCACCAGCGCCTGCGCCAGTTCCGCCATGCTCTTGCCCGCATCGAGCGGTGCGGTGCGTTGCGCGATGAAGTCCCGCTGCCAGTCGCCGTCCGGTTTGCCGAACGAAGGCGAAGTGCCGCACAGGATCAGTTTGTCCACCAGCTCGGGGCGGCGGGCCACGACTTCCTGCGCGACCATCCCGCCCATGCTGTGGCCGAGCAAGGTGACATGGCCGCATTTGAGGCTTTCGATCAGCGTGATGCAGCTCTGGGCCAGGCCCTTGAACGTGTACGGCTCGATCGGCGCGCTGCGCCCGTAGCCGGGCATGTCCCACGCGACGGCGCGATAACCGGATGACGCCAGCGTTTCCACCTGCGGCGCGAAGGCCAGGTGCCCGCCGCCGATGCCGTGCAGCATCAGCACTGTGGGGCCGCCGCCCAGGGTGGTGAAGCTCGGAAGGTTCACGGCATCACCTTGCCGTTTTGCACGACCGCCACCCCGTCGAGCTCCACCGTGCAGTTGCGCAGCGGCAGATCGAAATGGCCACGCGTGTAGCGGCCCGCGATTTCGTTCGCGCCGGTGCTGTAGAGGAAATTGCCGGCAAAGGCGCGCAGCTCGGTGCCGTTGAAATCGCGCTTGTCGTATAGCGCCATGCTGTCCCAGCGCGCCGCCGCGTTCAAGCCGTAGCCGACGTGGCTGACCGCGTAGGCGTTGCGGTCCGGCTGCGCTCGCGCTGCCGGAGCGTCCTCGCTCCAGGCGGCGATGTAGCTGCGCATGAGTTCCGCGTCCACGCCGGCGCCTTCGATCTGCACGACATGGTCGCGCTCGATGCGCAGCGTGATGGCGCGTTCGATGTAGCGCTTGAAGGTGAGGTTCACGTCGCCCTCGGCGAGCACCAGGGTGCCGTCGACGGTGCCCGCCGCGGGGAACGCCAGCGCGAGTCCGCCGGGCCAGTGCGTCATCGTGCCCGGCCGCGTGGTGTAGCCCCAGTTGCCGCCGCAGGTGGCGCCCGCCATGGCCACGGTGAGGTCGGTGCCGGCGGCGGACGTCACCCGCATCGTCCGCGCGGAACGCAGGCGCTTGACGTGCTCTTTGACCAGCGGTTCGAGCGCGTCGCCGGGCACGAGGCGCGCCAGCGCTTCGGGATGCTCGTTGCTCACGTAGATCACGCGGGCACCGCCGCGCAGGATGGCCGGCAACTCCGGCGCGTGCATCAGCCCTTCGACCGTGCAGTCCACCACCAGCGTGCTGGCGGCCAGCGCGACAGTCACGGGCGCGATCTGCTGCAGCGCGGTGGAGGCGCCGGTCGACCGGATCGGCGGGCGGCCCGCCTCGAACGGCGTCGGCAGGTTGATCTCGAACACCTTGCTGCCCAGCCGTGCAGCCGCCAGCCGGGCGAGCTGAGGCAACACCGGCCGGCTCTGGCTTTCGCTGAGCACGGCCACCGTGTCGCCCGGGCGCAGCGCACAGCGCGCCAGCACGGCTTGGAAGGCATCCACCCAGGCGGGCTCTATGGTTTCCTGCAACATGCGATTTCCGGTTTCGGCCATACTACATGAAAATTCATGCAACCAGCGCCATGAACCCGTCCCGCCAAGCGCAACCGCCGAGCTTCTCGCCGCAGGAGTTCCGCACCGCGCTGGGCATGTTCGCCACCGGCGTGACGATCGTGACAGCGCGCACCGCGGAAGGCAAGGTCATCGGGCTCACGGCGAATTCCTTCAACTCGGTGTCGCTCGATCCGCCGCTGGTGTTGTGGAGCCTGTCGCAGGCCGCCGCCTCGCTGCCGGCCTTTCGCGCCGGCTCGCACTATGCGATCAACGTGCTGGCTGCCGACCAGAAGATGCTCGCGGAGCGGTTCGCGCTCAAGGGGCTGGACCGCTTCGCCGGCGTGAGCTTCGTGGAGGGCACGGGCGGGGCACCACTGCTCGTGGGCGCGGCCGCCACTTTCGAATGCTTCAACCGCAGCCGCTACGAGGAAGGCGACCATGTGATCTTCGTGGGCGAGGTGGAGCGGTGCAGCTGGCGGCAGGGCGCCTCGCCGCTGCTGTTCCATGGCGGGCAGTTCTACACCGAGCATGCGCTGTGACGACCACTTTGCGCTGATATGGGCCGCACCCGTTTCGTCGACAGCTACCTGGGCTACCTGCTGGGCCAGGCCAACCACGCGCTCTACAAGGACTTCGATGCCCACGTGCGCGCCGCGGGCCTCAGCTCGATCGAGTGGCGGGTGCTGGCCATCCTGCACGACAGCGATCCACTCACCGTGAGCCAGCTGGCGCACGAAGTGCTGGCCAAACAGCCCACCGTGACCAAGCTCGCGCAGCGCATGGCGGAGCAAGGCTGGCTCGCGTTGCGCGCCGACGCCAACGACCAGCGCTGCACGCTCGTGGGCGCGACTGCCGCCGGCAAGCGGCTCGTGAAGCCGCTGGTGGACGAAGCGAGGCAGCACGAGGCGCGCATGCTGCGCACGCTCGGCGCCACCGAAAAGATCGCGCTGCGCAAACTGCTGGAAAAGCTCGCGCAGCACGCGTGACCGCCCGCTCGGGCGGCGCCATCGCGGCGCCTGCGGCTTCACGCCGCCCATGGGAGAATGCGGCGGCGCGCGGCCAGCGCGACATCAACCAGGAGACATCTTTCGATGGACGAAGTGAAATGGACCGGCGGCGTCGAACACTGGACCCGCAAAGGCGACGTCAAGCTATTCCTGTGGCAGAAGAAGGCGGCCCCCAACGTGCCACGCGCCGGCACGCTGTTTTTCGTGCACGGCTCGTCGATGGCTTCCCAGCCCACGTTCGACCTGCAAGTGCCCGGCCGGCCCTACTCCTCCGCGATGGACTGGTTCTCGGACCAGGGTTTCGATACCTGGACCATGGACAACGAAGGGTACGGGCGCTCCGACAAGTCCCGCGACATCAATTTCGATATCAGCAACGGCGCCGACGACCTGGCGGCGGGAAGCCAGTACGTGCTGCAGCACACCGGGGCGGACAGATTGCTGATGTACGGCATCTCGTCGGGCGCGCTGAAAGCCGCGCTCTTCACGCAGCGGCATCCGGAACGCGTTGCCCGGCTCGCGCTCGACGCATTCGTGTGGACCGGCGAAGGCAGTCCGACCCTCGAGCAGCGCCGCAAGAAATTGCCCGACTTCCTGGCGAAGAACCGGCGCGCGATCGACCGCGCCTTCGTGCACAGCATCTTCCAGCGCGATCATCCCGGCACGGCCGACCAGGCCACCGTCAACGCGTTTGCCGACGCCATCCTGTCGCTGGACGACTCGATGCCCACCGGCACCTACGTCGACATGTGCTCGAAGCTGCCGCTGGTGGACCCGCGAAAGATCACGGTGCCTTCGATCATCCTGCGCGGCGAGCACGACGGCATCGCCAGCCTGGACGACCTGATCGCGTTCTTCAAGCTGCTGCCCAACATGGACAAGCAGTTCAGCGTCATGGCCGGCATCTCGCACGCGAGTTTCCAGCAGAAGAACTACATGACGGTCTATCGCATCCTGCACGCTTTCTTCACGCTGCCGGAACCGGCGTACAAGGGGTGAACATCATGAAGCTGAAAATGAAGTCCCTGTTGCTGGCGCCCTTGTTTGCGCTATCGGTCTCGGCCGCGCTCGGCCAGGCCTATCCGAACAAGCCGGTGCGCATCATCGTGCCGTTCGCGCCCGGCGGTTTCACCGATGTGGTGGCGCGCATCCTGGGGCAGAAATTGTCGGCCGCCATGGGGCAGCAGTTCGTGATCGAGAACAAGGCGGGCGCGGGCTCCACGATCGGCAGCGATTTCGTGGCGAAGGCGGCGCCGGACGGCTACACGCTATTGATGGTCTCCAGCACGCATGTGATCAGCCCGTGGATCTACAAGAGCCTGCCCTACGATCCGATCAAGAGCTTCACGGTGGTGGGCAAATTGGTGGACTCGCCGTACGTCCTGCTGGTCAATCCCAAGGTGCCGGCGCGCAACGTGAAGGAGTTCATCGCGCTGGCCAAGGCCGCGCCCGACACCATCCACTACGCGTCGTCGGGCAACGGCAGCTCGCAGCACCTCATGGGCGGGCTGTTCGTGGCGCTCACCGGGGCGCCGCTCAAGCACGTGCCTTACCGGGGCAGCTCCGGCGCCGCCCAGGATCTGGTCGCCGGCGTCGTGGAGAGCAGTTTCGCCGGCGTGCCGAATGCGCTGGCGCAAGTGCCCCAGGGGCGGCTGCGGGCCCTGGCCGTCACCACGGCCAAACGCGCTCCGCAACTGCCCGATGTTCCGACCATGCAGGAAGCCGGCGTTGCCGGTTATGACGCTTCGGTCTGGCTCGCGCTGCTGGCGCCGGCGGGCACCCCGCACGAGATCGTCGCCAAGCTCAATGCCGAAGTCCGCCAGCTCATGAACTCGCCCGACACGAAGAAAGCGCTGTTCGGCGCGGGCGTGGAGCCCGACCCGTCGACGCCGGAGGCGATGTCGGAGTACATGATGCAGGAGCTGGCGCGCTGGGGCAAGATCGTGAAGGACGCGGGCATCAAGCTGGAATGAGCCGCGGCACCGGCGCGGCGCAAGCTAACATCGACCGGATGACCGATCGAAAACAGCACCTCGACGCGCTCGCGGTTTCACTGCTGCTGGCCTGCTGCGCTTTCTGGGGTTTCCAGCAGATCCTGATCAAGACCACCGTCGGGGAAGTGCCGCCCCTGTGGCAGGCGTCGCTGCGCTTTGCCGGCGCCACCGCGCTGCTGTGGCTGTGGTGCGTGGCGCGTGGCGTGAAACTGTTCGACCCCGACGGCACGCTGCGCGGCGGGCTGCTCGCGGGCAGCCTGTTCGCCGGCGAGTTCGCCTGCATCTACCTGGGCCTGCGCGACACCACCGCTTCGCGGCTCACGGTGTTCCTCTACACCTCGCCGTTCGTGGTGGCGCTGCTGCTGCCGCGCTTCGTGCGTTCGGAAACCTTGCGGCCAGTGCAGTGGTTCGGCATGTCGATCGCTTTCGCCGCGGTGGCCGCAGCCTTCAGCGAAGGGTTCATGGGCGGCAGCACGCCGCGGCAGTTGCGCGGCGATGCTTTCGCCCTGACCGCGGGCATGCTGTGGGGGCTCACGACGCTGGTGATCCGCGCCAGCGCGCTGTCGCGCGCCTCGGCCGAGAAGACTCTGTTCTACCAGGTGGCGGTCACGACCGTCGTCGCGCCGCTGCTCTCGCTCGCGCTGGGCGAAACCTGGTCGCTGCACTACTCCGCCTATGCCTGGGGGTCGCTCGCGCTGCAGACGGCGATCGGCGCGTTCGCGAGTTACCTGGCGTGGATGTGGATGCTCAGGCACTACCCGGCGACGCGGATGTCCTCGTTCACGTTTCTCACGCCGGTGTTCGCCTTGGTGCTCGGCGTCGCCTTGCTCAAGGAACCGCTCACGCTGCAACTGATACTTGCCTTGGCTGCGGTCGCGGCCGGCATCGTGCTGGTCAACCGGCGGCCCGCCGCCGCCCGAGCGTAGAGGCCGCCCTCAGGCCCCCATGCCGGCCTGGTGCGGCGCCCTGACCGCCGGCCGCGCCGCGGCCTGGGCCGTGGCTTCGGCCGCGCGCTCCTGCGCGACCAGCTTGTCGAACGTCATGCGGAAGTGCGACAGCGCGGCGTCGGCGGCGACCGCCATCATCCTGAACTCCGGGTCGGCGTCGAGCACCTTTTGCTGCGCCTCGATCAGGTGCTTGTCTTCCATGAAGCCTTCGATCAGGCTCTGGTGCAGCGAGCGCGAAATGTTGTGGTCCTCGCCCTCGTAGTTGTTCAGGTACGTCCAGAAGAAGTGCGTGGTGTTGCGTGTCTCCGGCGTCATGAACTGGCAATTGCGGTATTCGCGGGTGCCTTCGCGGTTGCCCTTCTCGGAGCCGCTGCCGGCCGGCGAGAACATCGACTCCAGGAAGAAGATGCCGGGGATGTGCATGTGGCCGATGTTGCGGCGATCCACGTGCTTGTCCTTTTCGGCGGCCGGGAGCACCTTGCGGTGGAACGGGGGCGGCGCCGCGTCCATGTGCCAGCGCTCGACGCGAAAGCCGCGGGGCAGCCGCTCGACCGCCACCGGCTTGGTGACATAAGCGTATTCCTCGGAGCCGCCCAGGGTCTTCGTGTGCACGAAGGCCAGGTGCGCGAAGTCGCTCAGGTTGTCCACGATCAACAGCCAGTTGGCGTCGTAATGCATGTAATCGGGAATGCCCTTCCACTGCGGATCGCGCAGGTACGGGAAGTCGATGATCTCGTCGGGATTGGCCTTGGCCGCATCGCCCATCCAGACCCACACGAGATGGTCGCGCTCGACGACCGGATAGCTCCTGACGCCGAGCTTGGCGGGCACGACTTCCTGCCCCGGGATCTGGATGCACTTGCCCGACGGGTCGAACTTCAGGCCGTGGTACATGCAGCGGACGTTGTCGCCCTCACGGCGTCCGAGGTGCAGCGGCATGCCGCGGTGGCAGCAGCGGTCCTGCAGCGCGACGACCTTGCCGCTCTCGGACTTGTACAGCAGCACCGCCTCTTCCAGGAGGGTGCGGGCCAGCAGCTTGCCGTCGATCAGCTCATGGTCCCAGGCGGCGACGTACCAGCAGTTCTTCAAGAACATGAAAGTCCTCCATGCGCCGTTCGGCACGTGATGCGGTGTGGGATGGGACAATGGTAGAGAGCGCTTTGATTTGCATCAATCCCGTGGCGCTGTCTTCTGTGTTCCGAATCCTGAACAATGAACTGGGACGACTTCGATGCCTTCTGCCAGGTGGTGGACCACGGCGGGTTCACGGCCGCGGCGCGGGCGCTCGACCGCCCCAAGTCCAGCCTCAGCGCCTCGGTAGCGCGGCTGGAGGAGCAATTGGGCACCCGGCTGCTGGAGCGCACGACGCGCCAGCTGCGCCTCACCGACGCCGGCGAGTCGCTCTACCGTGACGTTTCCAAGCCGCTGTCGCAGCTGCGCGAGCTCGCGGTGGACGCGATGGCCAAGGGCGCCCAGGTGCAGGGCACGTTGCGCATCGCCGCTCCTTATGAATTCGGGGCGCATCACCTCGCGTCGGTCGCTTGCCGGATCATGGCGGCCCATCCGCAATTGAAAGTCCAGATGGACGTGGAGCACGCCCGCGTCGCGCTGTTCGAGCGCCATTACGACATTGTCTTTTCCGCCATCGAGCACAGCTTCGCGCCCTCCACCGTGGTGACGCGGCGCGTCTATTCGCTCGAGCGCGGCCTGTTCGCAGCGCCCGCCCTGGTGGCAAACTGCCCGCCGCTGACCGTGCCCGATGAGCTGCACCTGCTGCCGCTGCTCGCCGGCGGCGACGACACGGTGTGGGATTTCACCGGCCCGGACGGCGCCGTGGCCACCGTGGAGGTGCGCAACCCGCGCCTGCGCAGCGGCAATGCCGGCGTGCGGCTGGAGGCGGCGATAGCAGGCATCGGCGTTGCGCGCATCACCGCGACGTTTTGCGCGCAGGGCATGGCGCAAGGGCGGCTGGTGCGCGTGTTGCCGCAGTGGCAGTGCGCACCGCTGCGCATCTACGCGCTGTTGCCGGGCCGCCGGCTGGTGCCCGCCAAGGTGCGGGTGTTCCTCGACGCGCTGGAGGACGAAGCTGCGCAGCAACGCGACGCGGCGAGCCCGGTCTGAGGCTCACGCGGGCCGCGACGCCCCTGCCGTCCGGCGCCGCTGCGCGAAGGCCACGTACCAGTCGAGGCAAGCCGGATTCGCCATCGCGTCCTTGTTGACGACCTTTTCGAGCGGATGGCCCAGCAATAGCTTCTTGATCGGCAGCTCCTGCTTCTTGCCCGAAAGCGTGCGCGGGATCTCCGGCACTTCGAGAATCTCGTCCGGCACGAAGCGCGGCGACAGCGCCGTCCTGACGGCCTGGTTGATGCGCGCCTTCATGCCGTCGTCCAGCCGCACGCCGGGGCGCAGCGCCACGAAGAGCGGCATGTAGCTTTCGCGGCCCAGGTACTCCAGGTCGACCACCAGCGCGTCCAGCACTTCGGGCAGCGCCTCCACGGCGCTGTACAGCTCGCTGGTGCCCATGCGCAGGCCGTGCCGGTTGATGGTCGCGTCGCTGCGGCCGTAGATGATGCAGCCGCCCGCCGGCGTGATCTTGAGCCAGTCGCCATGCCGCCACACGCCGGGGTACATGTCGAAGTAGGAGGACAGGTAGCGCTGGTTGCCGTCGTCGCCCCAGAAGTACAGCGGCATCGACGGGATGGGTTTCGTGCAGACCAGCTCGCCGACCTCGCCGATCACCGGTTGGCCTTGCTCGTTCCACGCTTCGACCGCGCAGCCGAGCAGGCGGCACTGCATCTCGCCGGCCACCAGCGGCAGTTCCCGGTTGCCGCCGATGAAGGCGCCGGCGAAATCCGTGCCGCCCGAGATGTTGCACCACCAGATTTCCGGCGTTCCGATCCGCGCGAACTGCTCCGTGCCCCAGCGCTGAGCGTCTTCCGACAAGGGGGACCCGGTGGTGCCGAGCGCGCGCACCGAGTGCAGGTCGCCGCATGCCGCGACATCGACGCCGGCCTTCATGCAATTGGCGAAGAACGCGGCGCCAGCGCCGAAAAAGGTCACGCCGAGTTCCGCCGCGAACCGCCACAGCACGGTCCAGTCCGGCTTGTCCTTCGACCCGCCCGGGTTGCCGTCGTAGATGCAACAGGTGGTGCCGTGCAACAAGCCGCTGACCTGCGCGTTCCACATCACCCAGCCGGTGGAGCTGTACCAGTGATAACGCTCGCCCCAGTTGTTGCGCTCGTAGCTGCAGCCGATGTCGTTGTGCAGGACTTTCAGCGCCAGTGCGACCAGCACCGTGCCGCCATGGCCATGCACGATCGGCTTGGGCAAGCCCGTCGTGCCGCTGGAATAGACGATCCACAGCGGGTGGTCGAACGCGAGCCACATCGGCTCGAAGCTCGCCGTCTGCGCGTCGTCACGCCCGGTGGCAACGGCCAGATCGGTCATCGGCGCCAGCGCGTCCAGCGCGCCGGCGTCGAGGGCCAGGTTGCGGTGCACGATCAGGTGGCGCACGCTCGGCAAGGCGGCGCGCATTTCGGCCACCACGGCCGTACGGTCGAAATCGCGGCCGCCGTAGCTCACACCATCGCACGCGATCAGCACCTTCGGCTCGATCTGCCGGAACCGGTCGAGCACGGCATTGGTCCCCATGTCGGGCGCGCAGATGCTCCACACCCCGCCGACACTGATGACGGCGAGGAACGCCACCATCGCTTCGGGGATGTTGGGCAGGTAGGCCGCGACGCGGTCGCCGGGCTGCAAGCCCTGCTCGCGCAGGTGCAGTGCCAGCGATGCGGCCTGGCGCCGCAGTTCGGGCCAGCTCAGCTCCCGGTGTCGGCCCTTCTCGTTGCGGCTGATGACCGCCGGGAAGCCGGCCGCGTGCGCCTTGTCGACGTGGCGAAACACCTGCCGCGCGTAGTTGAACTGCGCGCCCTCGAACCACCGCGCGCCCGGCATCTTCTCTTGCGCCAGCACGGCCCGATGCGCTGTGGGAGAGCGCAGGTCGAAGTAGTCCCACACGCTTTGCCAAAAACCGGAAAGGTCCGTGACCGACCAACGCCACAGCGCGTCGTAGCTGTCGAACGCCAGCCCGCGCTGCTCGCGCAGCCAGTTCTGGTAGAGGCGGATTTGGGGAAGGTACGGCGCAGCCATGAGGGCGAGATTACCAAAAGGCCCTGCCGGCACCGATGCGATTGCAGTTTCGCACAATCGTGCTAATATTCGCGGCATGTGTGCCATGGATGCCAAGACCCAGAAGAGCGAACTCACCCGCGCCGCCATCGTCGGCGCCGGGATCGACCTGGCGTCCGCGGAAGGGCTGGAGGCGATCACGTTGCAGGCGGTGGCCGACCGGATCGGGCTCTCCAAGAGCGGCGTGTTCTCGCGCGTGGGTTCGCGCGAGGAATTGCAGAAAGCCGTGATCCAGGAGTACGGCCACCGGTTCCTGGCCGACGTGTTCCTGCCGGCGATGCAATTGCCCAAGGGCCTGCCGCGCCTGGATGACATCGTGCAGCGCTGGATCGTGCGCATGCGCGACGTCGAAGCGTACTCGGGCTGCATCTACAGCGCCGGCGCCTTCGAACTCGACGATCGCGTCGGCCCCTTGCGCGAGCTGTTGCTGGTCGAGGTCACCCGCTGGCGCACGGCGCTGCGGCGCACCGTGCTGCAGGCAATCGAGGCCGGCCACCTGAAAGCCGACACTGATCCGGAGCAGCTCGTCAGCGAAATGAACGCGCTGGCGCTCGGCCTGTTGCACGACGCGCGCTTCCTGCGCGAGCCCCGCGCCGCCGACCGCGCGCAGGCGACCTGGCGCCGCCTGCTCGAGACCTACAAGAGATAGCAAACGTGCGAAGACATGTTCCCCCGGCCCGAAGTCTGTCCGCATTTCGCACAATCGTGCGAAGAAAGGAAGAGCCATGCTCACCGTTCTCGTCCTCGCCGCCTTGTATGGCGGCTATCGCGCCGCCCGCGCGGCGTTTGAAACGCTGCGCGCCTTGCCGCGATGCAACGAAGACATGATCTTTTATTGAGGTTGCATCCCATGACCCGCACTGCCGTCGAATCGACCTCCGCCTTCTACCATGAGGCCGGCACGGGGCTGCGCCTGTTCCGCTTCGCCCTGGGCGCCTCGCAGCGCCTCTGGCCGGCGCTGGCCGTCCGGGCCGCCTATCGCCTGTTCGGCACGCCGCTGCCGCCCAAATGGCTCAACCGGCGCGTGCCGTGGGACGCGAGCTGGCGCATCGAGCGCTGGCCGCTCGAACAGGCCGGCGTCACGGTCTACTCGCCGGCAGCGGCGCCCCACGGCCCGGTCGTGCTGCTGGTGCACGGCTGGGGCGGGCATGCGCGCCAGCTGCTGCCGCTGGCGCAGGCGCTTGCGCAGCAGGGGCTGCGGCCGGTGCTCCTGGAGATGCCCGCGCACGGCCGCAGCGCGGGCACGGTGAGCAACCTGCCGCAGTTTGCCCGCGCCATCGAATACGTCGCCGCCCGCCTGGCGCAGGAAGGCCACTCGGTGCGCGCGCTGGTCGGGCACTCGCTGGGCGCCAATGCCGCGGCGTTCGCGGTGAGCCGGGGACTGGCGGCCGAGCGGCTGGTGCTGCTGGCGCCCCCGGCGTCGCCACGCGAATTCACGCGGGTGTTCGCGCACGTGTTCGGGTTGAGCGAAGCCACGCGCTCCGCAATGCAAAAGCGCATCGAAACGCGCGAGGGCATCCTCATGCGCCAGTTCGAACCCGACGCGGTCGGCCCGCGCATCCGCGTGCCCACCCTCGTCGTGCACGATCGCGAGGACAGCATCAACCGTTTTGCCGACGGCGCCGCTTATTCCGACGCGATCCGCGAAGCGCAGCTCGTCGCAACCCAGGGCCTCGGTCATCGCAGGATCCTGAAGGATGCCCACGTGCTTGGCCAGGTGGCGGTGTTCGTGGCCTGAACGGGCCGGCCCCCGGCGCACGCGGACGGGACAGCCGCCCCTTGTGCGGCGCCGACATTGCTTCTAGCATCGGCCGGCGGAACGTTTCGTGCGCGAACCTGCAGGCGCGACGGCCGTTCCGGCGGGCCCGCGCCGTGCGCCACGAGCACCACGCTTCGACCCGCTCCATATATTCAACAACAAGGAGCGAGAGATGGGAATGTTCGACTGGACGGAGAAATCCCCCGAGGTGCTGCGGCAAGGCGGAGTGATCGCACCCGACGAGCGCCTGCCGTGGCCGCAGACCGCGGCGATGGGCGTGCAGCACGTGATCGCGATGTTCGGCGCGACGGTGCTGGCGCCGATCCTGATGGGGTTCGATCCCAACATCGCGATCCTGATGAGCGGCATCGGCACGCTCGTCTTCTTCTTCGTCACCGGCGGCAAGGTGCCCAGCTACCTGGGCTCGAGCTTCGCCTTCATCGGCGTGGTGATCGCGGCGACCTCTTACGCGGGCAAAGGCCCCAACGCCAACATCGCCCTGGCGCTGGGCGGCATCGTCGCATGCGGTGCGCTGTACACGCTGATCGGCGCGGCGGTGCAGGCGGTGGGCACCGGCTGGATCGAGCGCGTGATGCCGCCGGTGGTCACGGGCGCGGTGGTGGCCGTGATCGGGCTGAACCTGGCCGGCATCCCGATCAAGAACATGGCTTCTAGCAACTTCGATTCGTGGATGCAGGCCGTCACGTTCGTGTGCGTCGGCGTGGTCGCGGTGTTCACGCGCGGGATGATCCAGCGGCTGCTGATCCTGATCGGCCTGATCGCGGCAAGCCTGATCTATGCGGTGCTCGCCAACGGGCTCGGCCTGGGCAAACCGCTCGACCTGTCGGGCATCGCGAGCGCGGCGTGGATCGGCATGCCCGGCTTCGCGGCGCCGGTATTCGACGCGGGCTCCATGCTGATGATCGCCCCCGTGGCCATCATCCTGGTGGCCGAGAACCTGGGGCACATCAAGGCGGTGACCGCGATGACCGGCCGCAATCTCGACCAGTACATCGGCCGCGCTTTCATCGGCGACGGGCTGGCCACGGTCATCAGCGGCGGGGCGGGCGGCACCGGCGTGACCACGTACGCGGAGAACATCGGCGTCATGGCAGCCACCAAGATCTACTCCACCGCCGTGTTCGTGGTGGCGGCCTGCATCGCCATCGTGCTGGGCTTCTCGCCCAAATTCGGCGCCGTGATCCAGGCCATTCCGCTGCCCGTGATGGGCGGCGTGTCGATCGTGGTGTTCGGCCTGATCGCCGCGGCCGGCGCCAAGATCTGGGTCGACAACAAGGTCGATTTCTCGCAGAACCGCAACCTGATCGTCGTGGCCATCACGCTGGTCATCGGCACCGGCGACTTCACGCTCAAGTTCGGCGGCTTCGCGCTGGGCGGCATCGGCACCGCGACGTTCGGCGCCATCCTGCTGTATGCGTTGCTGAACCGCCAACCGGCGAAGGCGCACCAGCCGGCCTGACGCGCCCCGCCGCCTCGCCACTAGAATCCGGCGCTGGCGGCGGCGTTGTTGCCGCCTGCACCGGAGAGAACATGCGCATCTGGAAAAAACCGGTCTCGGTCGAGCATCTCACCGCCGTGCACGTCGACACCGCGGCGGCCCATGTAGGGCTCGAATTCCTCGAGGTCGGCGACGATTTCATGCGCGCGCGCATTCCGGTGGACCAGCGCACGCGCCAGCCGTATGGCGTGCTGCACGGCGGCATTTCCGCGCTGCTCGCCGAGACGCTGGGATCGTGCGGCGCGGCCTATTCCTGTCCCGAGGGCCAGCGCGTGGTCGGCCTGGACATCAACGCCAACCATCTGAGGACGGTCGCCGCCGGTTGGGTCACGGGCATCGCACGGCCGGTGCACGTCGGCCGCTCGACCCATGTCTGGCAGATCGACATGAGTAACGAGGCCGGGCAACTGGTGTGCGTCTCGCGCCTGACGCTGGCGGTGCTGCAGCCGGAGTGACTCCGGGTTCGAACCCGGAGTCCGTGCGCTACTCCACCCCCGAGCGTTTCAGCCGCTCGCTTTTCCAGTACACGTCGTCACCGCCGTTCATGCGATTGAGCACGCGCGCCAGCACGAAGATCAGGTCGCTCAGGCGGTTCAGGTATTGCCGCGGCGTTTCGCGCAACGGCTCGGTGGCGCCCAGCGCGACCACCGAGCGCTCCGCGCGCCGGGCCACCGTGCGGCACACGTGCGCTTGCGATGCGGCCCGGTTGCCGGCCGGCAGGATGAACTCCTGCAGTCTGGGCAACTGGCCGTTGTAGTGGGCCAGCGCTTCGTCGAGCGCCAGCACCGCCTCGGCCTTGAGCAGCTCGAAGCCGGGAATCGACAGCTCGCCGCCCAGATTGAACAGCTGGTGCTGGATTTCCACGAGCAGGTCGGGCACCCCATCGGGCAGCTGCTCGCAAAGCAGCAGCCCGATGTGCGAGTTCAGCTCGTCCACGTCGCCCATCGCCTGCACGCGGCGGCTGTCCTTGGAGATGCGTGTGTTGTCGCCCAGGCCCGTGGTGCCGTCGTCGCCGGTGCGCGTTGCGATCTGTGTCAGGCGCTTGCCCATTTCGAACCTCTCTTTTGCAGTCAGGTGCTGCATGCATTGTGCGTTACGCGGGTGTGCCGAATGTTTCCGAGGCAACTTAAGGAAAAAGTGCTGGCCGCGAGCGAGCAGGTCGGTTCGAATGCGCAGTCGTTCAACTTCTGGGCATTTGCAGATGCACGTGAAACGACCGCGACTTCCCAACTTCGAAGCCTGCAGCGTAGCGCTGTTCGCCTCCCTGGCGCTTGGCGGCGCCACATTGCCGGCGCGCTCGCAAGCGGCCAGCGCACTCTCCGCCAGATTCGCCCCCGCGGCTCGCCCGCACTTCGCGGCCCTCGGCCCCGCCCGCTCCAACACGGCATTGCGCCATCACGATCCGAAGGCCGAACTCGCGCGTCACCTGGACCGCGTCGGCGACAAGGACGGCTCCATTTCCAGCGCGAACTTCGACGAGGCGCTCAAGTAGCGCTACCGCTCGCCGGTACGCCCGGTCCTACGTCAAATGACGCAGTTGGCGCCTTGGCTGCGTCCTGGCGCGCGGCAAAGATAGCGTCGACGGTGCGGCTGTGTTCGTGCAGCCGCGCCACCCCTGAGCCGGGCCATGAACGCCACCGCCATTTCGCCGACCCTGCTGCGCCGCGCTTGCGCTGCGGCCCTTTTCGCGGGCATTGCCTGCGCGAGCCATGCCCAGAGCGCCCGCGGCAAAGTGCAAGCGGTGCCGCAGCCGGCCGCGCCGACGGCCATCGCGCCAGGCACGCCCGGCTCGCCTTTGCCCAGCCCGTCCGGACTGCCTTCCCCGTTGCCCAACCCCGCCGGGTTGAGTTCGCAGTTCCCCGCCGGGCTGCCTTCGCCGCTGCCGGCGCCTGCTGGCCTGACCGCCACGCCGCTTGCCGCTGCGCCGCCGCTCGGGCGGGCGGGCGTGAATAGCGCGCCGGTCGAGAACCTCACCGCCCCGCAGACCACGGTCATGGGCGCCGCAGCCGCCGGCTACGGCGGCGTAGCCGCGGCGGCGCGCGTATCGCCGGCGCCCGGCGGGGGCCCCTACACGCCGGTCCAGATCGCGCAATCGTTCATAGCCGCCGACGCCAACCGCGACGGTGAACTGACACGCGCGGAGGCCCAGCGGCTTGCGATCGCACCGTACAGCTTCGAGGAGATGGATCTCAACCACGACGGCATCCTCACCCGGTTCGAATATGACGACGCCTTCGGGCGATGATCGGACCGGAACTCGCCCGATGAAGCCCGTCGCCCCTTGCCTAGCGGCACCCCCCGCGGCGCCCGCATCGCGACCGTTGCCCCCGAGCCGCTGGACGCCGGCCCAGGTTCGCCAGTCGTTCGAATTCGCCGACAGCGACGGCAACGGTGAGCTCACGCGGGCCGAAGCCCAGCAACTCACGATCATGCCGCGCAGCTTCGAGGACATGGACCAAAACAAGGACGGCGTGGTCAGCCGCGCCGAGTACGAGGCGCTATTCGCGCGTTAGCCATGCCAGGGCCCGGGCCGGGTGCCCGCGGCGCGAACGTGGAACAGGCAAGGGCTTAAACTCGGCGCTCGCCCCGGAGCCAGCATGAACGCACCCACCGAACTTTCCCACCTCGTCCCCGAGATCAACTTGCGGCCCGTGCCGGCGGTGCTGATCGGCGCGCTGAAGGCGCGCTTCGGCGCCCAGTGCTCGACGGCGCTCGCCGTGCGCGAGCAGCACGGCCGCGACGAGTCGTCGTTCCAGGCGCCCCCGCCCGCCGCGGTGGTGTTCGCCGAGAGCACGCGGGACGTCGCCGACGCCGTGAAGCTGGCCAGCGACCACGACGTGCCGGTCATTGCGTTCGGCGTGGGCACATCGCTCGAAGGCCACCTGCTCGCGGTGCAGGGCGGCATCAGCATCGACGTGAGCCGGATGAACAAGGTGCTGGCCGTCAACGCGGAGGATTTGACCGTTACCGTGCAGCCGGGCGTCACGCGCAAGCAGCTCAACGAGGAGATCAAGAGCACCGGCCTGTTCTTCCCGATCGACCCGGGCGCCGACGCGACGCTCGGCGGCAT
>JAGRPN010000164.1 GCA_019449555.1 Ramlibacter sp. | reverse complement strand
GATCACTTCGTGCTCGCGCCCGCGGCCGAACACCACGTGAACGATGCGGAACCGCCGGCCGATGATGAAGGCCCGCCGGAACAGGCCCTTGACCTGCTCGGGCGTCGCGCTGGTGGCCACGTCGAAATCCTTGGGCCGCAGCCCGACCAGCAGATCGCGCACCGCGCCGCCGACGATATACGCCTCGAAGCCGGCCTCCTTGAGTGTATGCACCACGTTGCGCGCGCGCTCGTCCACCAGCGCGGGATCGATGCCGTGCTCTTGCGGGCCCACTTCCTGGCGTTTGCCGAAACTGGGCTTGCGGCCCTTGGCGCCTTCGGACTTGCCGAGCAGCTTGTCGATGAATCTCTTGATCATTGGGAGGGCCTGATCACCCTGTTTTACGAGTGCGAACGCGGTTAAAACAGCGCCAATCTAGGCGCGGGACGACGCCCAGGCTGGACGCCTGGGCTAGGAGCGTAACAACGAGTGGCACTGTTTTAACCACGTTCCCGAAGGGTTGCGGCCAAGAAGGCCTTGCGCCGCGTTGCGAAGCCTGGCCGGGGGGTGACCCCGGCTGCGTTTCGCGCCTTGCGCATGACCTTTTTGACTCGCAACGCATCTCGCAAAACAGGGTGATCAGGCCCTCTTAAACAAATCCAGTATGCGCCAGCCGCGCTGGGTCGCGATGGCGCGCAAGCGCGCGTCCGGGTTGGTGGCGACCGGCACGTCCACCCGCTCCAGCAGCGCCAGGTCGTTGGTCGAGTCAGAGTAGAAGGTACTGTGCACTCTCGCCCAATCGACGCCGCGTGCCCCCAACCACTGTTCGACGCGCTTGACCTTGCCCTCGCGCGCGGAGGGGACGCCCTTGATCTCGCCGGTGATCCAGCCGTCCGGCCCCCGCTCCAGCTCGACGGCGATCAGCTCTTGCACGCCGAACTCGCGCGCGATCGGCGCGGTGATGAATTCATTGGTGGCCGTCACGATCACGACCGTGTCGCCGGCTTCCCGGTGCGCTCTCACCAGGTCGAGCGCTTCGGCGCGCAGCGCGGGGCGGATGACACTGTGCATGAAGTCAAGGTGGGCGGCAGCCGCATCGTCCGGCCCTTTGAGCCGCACCGCCTCGGTCGCGAAACGCACGTAGTCGTGGATGTCCAGGGTGCCCGCCTTGTAGTGCTCGTAGAACTCGTCGTTGCGTTCCTTGAAGGCCACCGGGTCGGTCCAGCCGATCTCTTGCGTGAACACGCCCCAGGCGTAATCCGAATCGATCGGCAGCAAGGTGTGGTCGAGGTCGAACAGCGCCAGTCGCATTTGGGGCACGCTCACTCATTCTCCAGCATGGATCTGATGAGCGGGACGGTGATCGCGCGCTTGGTCTGCAGCGCGTACCCATCGAGCTGCTCGAGCAACTGCATCAGGCTGCCGAGATCGCGCGAGAAGCGCGTGAGCATGAAATCCATCACGTCGTCGCCGAGGAAAACGCCGCGCGCGTCCGCTGCCTGCCGCAACACGGCGCGGCGCTCGGGCTCGCTCAGCACGTGCAATTGGAAGACGTGGCCCCAACCGAGGCGGCTGCGCAGGTCTTCGCGCAATTTGAGGTCGGCCGGCGGCAAGGCGCCGGCGGCGAGCACACCGCGCTGCAGTCCTTGCGCGTGCACGAACCAGTTGAAGGCGGCGTGCTGCTGGACCGCGGTAAAGAGCTGGACGTCGTCCAGCAGCACCACGGCCCAGTTTTCGTTGAACGGGGGCGGCTCGAGGACGGATGCGTCGAGCCAGCCCACCGTCGCGCCCTGCTCGCGCAATGTTTCGGCCACGGCCTTCAGCAGGTGGGTCTTGCCGCTGCCACTGGGGCCCCACAGGTAGGTCGGGACGGGCGAACGGGTCGGACTGCCGGCCCACAATTGCAGATGCTTGAGCGCGGCCTCGTTCGGGCCGGCGCAGAAACTCGCCAGCGTCGGGATGCGGGCGAGGCCGATGTCGAGCGCGATCTGCTTCATCGTCACGGCTGGTACAGCTTGCTGCCCATGTACCCCGCGCGCAGCCTGCGGATCGCCACCAGCAGCACGGCGCTCGCGGGAAGCGCGACGAGCACGCCGAGGAAGCCGAACAGCTGCCCGAACGCGAGCAGCGCGAAGATGACGGCGAGCGGGTGCAGGCCGATGCGCTCGCCGACCAGCCGGGGCGTGAGATAGAAGCCTTCCACGACCTGCCCCGTCCCATACACCGCCGCGACCATCACCAGTGCCTTGACCGAAGCGAACTGCAGCAGGCCGGCCAACACCGCCAGCACCAGGCCGATGCCGAATCCGACATACGGCACGAACATCGCGAGCCCGGTGAAAAAGCCGATCGGAACCGCCAGGTCCAGACCGAACAACGCCAGCCCGACGCTGTAGAACGAGGCCATGATCAGCATCACCAGCAGCTGCCCGCGCAGGTACTGTCCGAGCACCTGGTCGGCTTCGCTGGTGAAGGAGTCCACGCCCGGCCGCGCGCGCGGCGGCACCAGCTCGAGTACCCGCACGACCAGCTGTTTCCAGTCCAGCAGCAGGTAGAACAATGCCACCGGGATCAGCACCGCGTAGCCGACCACCGTCAGCGCGACGCTTCCGCCGAGCTTGAGCGAGGGCAGCAGCGAACCCAGCGCATCGGTGTAATTCGCGTTCAGGTAGCGCAGCATCAGGGCTTTCACGCTTTCCAGGTCGAGCTGCACGTTGAAGCCCAGCTGCACCAGCCAGGGCGACAGCGTGGCATTGAGCTTCTCGAACACCTGCGGGAACTGCGCGCGCATCAGCGGCAGCTCCTTGGCGATCACCGGCACGATCAGCAGCACCAGCAGCACGATCGCCAGGATCAACAGCAGTTCCACCACGACGACGCCGACGAATCGCGGCAGGTGCCCGCGCCCCAGCTCGTCGAGCCGGTCCACCAGGGGCGTCAATGCGTACGCCAGCACGGCCGCGACCACGAACGGCGTCAGCACCGGGCCCAGCGACCGCAGCGCGATCACGGCAAGCAACGCGATCAGCAGCCAGGCGGCGGCGCGTTTCTGGGAGGGTGTGAACAGCATGGATGCAGGCGCAGGGGTGAGAGGCTTTGGTTTCGAGCGAGGCCGATGGACCTTCGGGCCGCCGTGCGGCAGCTAGAATCTGCCCAAATTCTATCGGGCCAAGCTCAGCGCGGCCCCGCCGCCGATCCATGAGCCCTTCCCCCCTCTCGTACAAAGACGCCGGCGTGGACATCGACGCCGGCGATGCGCTGGTCGAACGGATCAAGCCGCTGGCCCGAAAAACCATGCGCGAGGGGGTGCTGGCCGGCATCGGCGGGTTCGGCGCCCTGTTCGAGGTGCCCAAACGCTACCGCGAGCCGGTGCTGGTCAGCGGCACCGACGGCGTCGGCACCAAGCTGAAGCTGGCCTTCGAGTGGAACATGCACGACACGGTCGGCATCGACCTGGTGGCCATGAGCGTGAACGACGTGCTGGTGCAAGGCGCCGAGCCCCTCTTTTTCCTCGATTATTTCGCGTGCGGCAAGCTCGACGTGGACACCGCCGCGGCTGTGGTCGGCGGCATCGCCAGGGGTTGCGAGCTGTCGGGATGCGCGCTCATCGGCGGCGAGACCGCCGAGATGCCGGGCATGTATCCCGCGGGCGAATACGACCTCGCGGGCTTCGCGGTGGGCGCGGTGGAGAAGTCGCAAATCCTCACCGGCGCGGGCGTGCGAGCGGGCGACGTCGTGCTGGGGCTGGGTTCCAGCGGCGTGCACTCCAACGGCTTCTCCCTCGTGCGCAAGTGCATCGAACGCGCGGGCGGGCAGCTGCCCGCGACCCTGGATGGCAAGCCGTTCCGGCAAGCGGTGATGGAGCCGACCCGGCTGTACGTGAAGAACGTGCTGGCCGCGCTGGCGGCGCACCCCTCCTGCATCAAGGCGTTGGCGCACATCACCGGCGGCGGTCTGCTGGAGAACATCCCGCGGGTGCTGCCCGACGGCGCGGCCGCGCACCTCAAGAAGGGCAGCTGGCCGCAAAGCGAGTTGTTCGCGTGGCTGCAGCAGACGGCCTCCATCTCCGACCAGGAGATGAACCGCACCTTCAACAACGGCATCGGCATGGTCGCCGTCGTCGACGCGGCCGCTGCCCAGGCGATAGCGGGCACGCTGCGCGCAGCCGGGGAGAGCGTGTACGAGATCGGCATGATCTCGGCGCGCGGCGCCGGGGCGGCGGTCATCGTCGCCTGAACAGCGCATGACGCCCGCCCCCCGGCCGTCCCCGCGCCTGCCGGGGGGCGTTTGGGTGCTGGGATTCGTCAGCCTCCTGATGGACGTCTCGTCGGAGCTGATCCACAGCCTGCTGCCGGTGTTCATGGTGACGACGCTGGGCACCACGGTGCTCGTGGTCGGCTTGATCGAAGGCGCGGCCGAGGCCACGGCCCTGATGGTGAAGGTGTTCTCCGGCGTGCTGAGCGATTACTGGGGACGACGCAAGCCGCTCGCGGTCCTGGGCTACGGCTTGGGCGCGATTTCGAAGCCATTGTTCGCGCTGGCCTCGACCGCGGGGCTGGTGCTCTCCGCACGGCTGATCGACCGGATCGGCAAGGGCCTGCGGGGCGCGCCGCGCGATGCCCTGATCGCCGACATCGTGCGGCCCGAGGTGCGCGGTGCCGCGTTCGGGCTGCGGCAGGCGCTCGACACGGTGGGCGCCTTCGTCGGACCGATGCTCGCGATCGGCTTGATGCTGCTGTGGGCGAACGATTTCCGCGCCGTGTTCTGGGTCGCCGTGATCCCGGGGTTCCTTTCCGTGGCCTTGTTGTTCGTCGCGGTGAAGGAGCCCGCCCACGCCGCCGGCGAGCGCCCCGGCAACCCGATCCGTGCGGCCAACCTGCGCCGGCTCGGCCCGGGCTACTGGTGGGTGGTGGGCGTCGGGGCCGTGTTCACGCTGGCGCGCTTTTCCGAAGCGTTTCTCGTGCTGCGGGCGCAACAAGGCGGACTGCACCTGGCCTGGACGCCGCTGGTGCTGATCGCGATGAACATCGTCTATTCGGTGGGCGCCTACCCGTTTGGCAAGCTGTCGGACAAGATGAGCCATCGCGCGCTGCTGGCCTGGGGCCTCGCGGTGCTGATCGCGGCGGACCTCTTGCTCGCGGCCAGCGGGACGGGTCCCCTGCTCTGGAGCGGCATCGCCGTGTGGGGGCTGCACATGGCGATGACGCAGGGACTGCTCTCCGCGATGGTCGCCCAGGCCGCTCCGGCCGACCTTCGTGGCACGGCCTTCGGCTTTTTCAACCTGGTCAGCGGGCTGGCGCTGCTCGCCGCCAGCGGCGTGGCCGGGCTGCTGTGGGACCACTGGGGCGCGCCCGCCACGTTCCTGGTGGGCGCCGGCTTCAGCGTGGCCGCGCTGTCGGTACTGGTGCTGCGACCCGCGCCGGCGAGCGCGGCCTGAGCGCAGCCCCGCCGGCATGTCCTAAACTGACCGAAAAGAGTCCGGTCCCGGATGGCCGAAGTCGCGCCGCCGCGTGACAATTCGCCCATCATTCACCCAAAGGAAGATGTACCCGCCATGAAATCATGTCTCGTTGTGATCGACGCGCAGGAATCGTTTCGTCACCGCCCCTATTTCACCGACCGCGACCTGCCGGCCTGGCTGGCCGCGCAGAACGCCTTGATCGAGGCCTGCCGCGAGCGCGGCGTGCCCATCGTTCGCATCTTCCACGTCGATGGCCCGAAGACCGCGCAGAACTCGTTCGCGCTCGAATCGGGGCTGGTCCGGCCAATCGAGGGCCTGGCGCCGTTCGAGGCCGCCGCGACCTTCCACAAGTCGCGCCACAGCGCGCTGGTGGGCACCGGACTCGACGTGTGGCTGACCCAGAATGGCATCGGCCGGCTCGTGATCACCGGCATCCGCACCGAGCAATGCTGCGAGACCACCGCCCGGCACGCTTCCGACCTCGGCTTCCAGGTCGACTACGTCACCGATGCCACTTTGACCTTCGACATGACGCATGAGGACGGCACGCCTTTGCCGGCCGCCACCCTCAAAGCCCGTACGGCGGCGGTGCTGAAGGACCGCTTCGCGCGGATCTGCTCGGCACCCCAGGCGATCGACCGCCTGGCCATGCCCGCCTGACGCGGTGAGCCGGCCGCCGATCCACGTCTGTTTCGTGCTGCTGCCCGGCAGCCTGATCCTGGACTGGGCCGGGCCGGCCGAGGCCTTCCGCATCGTCAACCAGCTATTGACCGCCAGCGGCGAGCCGCCGCGGTTCCAGTTGCGCTACATCGGTCCCATGCCGGCGCCCGCCACGTCGGTCGGCATCGCAGTCGCGGGTGTCGAACCGCTGCCCGCGCAGTTGGCCGAGCCGAGCTGGCTTGTCCTGGTAGGCATGCCGGGTTCGAGGTTCGATGCGAGCCAGCCCGGGGTACGGGAGACGGTCGACTGGCTGCGCACGCTCACGCCGGGCGAACGCGGCTTGCGGCTGGTGACGATTTGCGCCGGAGCGTTGCTGGCGGCGCATGCCGGTTTGCTCGACGGGCGGCG
>JAGRPN010000016.1 GCA_019449555.1 Ramlibacter sp. | reverse complement strand
TCCACTTGAGCACGCGCATGTTGTCGCCATAGCCCGGCCAGATGAACTTGCCGTCCGGGCCCTTGCGGAACCAGTTGGTGGTGTAGAAGCGGGGCAGCACGGCGCCCGAGCCGGCCAGCTTGCTGCCGAGATCGAGCCAGTGCTGGAAATAGTCCGACATGTTGTAGCCGGTGAAAGGCAGCATCGCGAACGGGTCGCGCCGCACCACGCCGAGCTGGCCGACGACGGCGGCCGTGGTTTCCGAGCCCATGGTCGCGGCCATGTACACGCCTTCGACCCAGTTGCGCGCCTCGGTCACCAGCGGCACGGTCGTGGAGCGGCGCCCGCCGAAGACGAAGGCGTCGATGGGCACGCCCTTGGGGTCGTCCCAGGCCGGGTCCACCACCGGGTTGTTGCTCGCCGCGACCGTGAACCGGGCATTCGGATGCGCCGCCTTGGCGCCGGTTTCCCTGGCGAGCTGCGGGGTCCAGTCCTTGCCCTGCCAGTCGATCAGGTGCGCGGGCGCCGGGCCCAGGCCTTCCCACCAGACGTCGCCGTCATCGGTCGTGGCCACGTTCGTGAAGATCACGTCGCGGCTCAGCGTGGCCATGCAGTTCGGATTGGTTTCGAAGTTGGTGCCGGGCGCGACGCCGAAATAACCCGCTTCCGGGTTGATGGCGTACAGCCGCCCGTCGGGCCCGGGCTTGATCCAGGCGATGTCGTCGCCGATCGTCGTGACCTTCCAGCCCTCGAAGCCCTCGGGCGGGACCAGCATGGCGAAATTGGTCTTGCCGCAGGCGGACGGGAACGCCGCCGCGACGTGGTACTTCTTGCCCGCCGGGTTCGTCACGCCCAGGATCAGCATGTGCTCGGCCAGCCAGCCCTGGTCGCGGCCCATGATGGAGGCGATGCGCAGCGCGAAACATTTCTTGCCGAGCAAGGCGTTGCCGCCGTAGCCCGATCCATAGGACCAGATCTCGCGCGAATCGGGGTAGTGGACGATGTACTTGGTCGTGTTGCACGGCCACGGCACGTCGCGCTCGCCGGGCTGCAGCGGCGCGCCCACGGTGTGGACGCAAGGCACGAAGGGGCCTTCGAGTCCGAGCACGTCGTACACGCCCTCGCCCATGCGGGTCATGATCTTCATGTTCACGGCGACGTACGGGCTGTCGGAGAGTTCGACGCCGATGTGCGCGATGGGCGAGCCCAGCGGCCCCATCGAGAACGGCACCACGTACATGGTGCGGCCGCGCATGCAGCCATCGAACAGCGGCTGCAAGGTGGCGCGCATCTGGTCCGGCGCCACCCAGTTGTTGGTCGGGCCGGCGTCTTCCTTGCGGGGCGAGCAGATGAAGGTGCGGTCCTCCACCCGGGCGACGTCGCCCGGGTCCGAGCAGGCCACGAACGAGTTCGGACGCTTGGCGGGATCCAGGCGCCTGAAGGTGCCCGCGTCGACCAGCTTCTGGCAGAGCCGGCGGTATTCTTCGTCGCTGCCGTCGCACCAATGGATGCGCTCGGGCTTGCACAACGCCGCCATATCGGCTACCCAGGCGATCAGTTTCGCGTTCCTGACGAACGCGGGGCTGTTCAAATTGAGTCCCTGCATCACCGGAGAATTCATCCAAAGCTCCTAAAGTTGAACCACTTTTCAAAAAGGGTGGAGCTCAGGAGTGCGTCGGGAGCGCGTACCTTTTTGAAATCGGGCTTGGCGGCAGGCGTCGGGCGATGTTGCGGGATCGGCAACTGCTGGGCGTGAAGGGTGTTTCACATGCGCGGCGTCGGCTGGGAGGGCCAATTCTAGGGATTGGGTCCGCTGCGTGGCTCGCGGCGCACCGAAAGATGATGCAAAACATGCATGGGGTTATGCGGCAACAATTGAAGGTCGGGCAAGTGTTACGGATCAGCAGGCGTGGGGCGTTGTTGGCGGCGTTTGCGATCGCTGCGGCGGCCCGATCCGGCTTCGCCCCCGCGCAGCCTGCGAGCGCAACCGTGCGCATCGCGGCGGCCAGCGACCTGAAGTTCGCGCTGGCGGAACTGGCCCGGCACTACGAGCGGCAGTCGGGCAATCGCGTGCAGCTCAACCTGGGGTCGTCCGGCCAATTCGCGCAGCAGATCAGGCAGGGCTTGCCGGTCGATCTTTATATGGCGGCCGACGAGGCGTTCGTGTTCCAGCTGGCCGACGCCGGACTCACACACGATCGTGGTGCGCTGTATGCGCTGGGGCGGATCGCCGCCATGGTACCGGCGGCCTCGCCCATCGAACTCGACCCGGCGCTGCGCGGCCTCGTTGCTGCCGGTGCGGCGGTCCGCCATTTCGCGATCGCCAGTCCCGAGCATGCGCCGTACGGCCGCGCGGCGCGGGAAGCACTCGAGCGGCTGGGCCTGTGGCCATGGGCGCAAGCGAGGCTGGTGATCGGCGAGAACATCGCGCAGACCACGCAGTTCGTGACCAGCGGGGCGGCGCAGGCCGGCATCACCGCGCTGTCGCTCGCGCTCGCGCCCGAAGTGGCAAAGCTCGCGCGTCACGTGCTGCTCCCGGCCCACCTGCACTCGCCTTTGCGCCAGCGCATGGTGCTGCTGAAGTCGGCCGGCCCCCCGGCGCGCGACTTCTACGAATTCATGCAGACACCCGCGGCGCGTGACGTGCTGCGGCGCTACGGCTTCGCGTTCTAGTAGGCGCGCAGCCGCCAACTCTTCCGCACGCGGCACAATCGGCCACATGGATTGGCAAGCTGCCCGCGTCTCGTTGCTGTTGGCCGTGCTGACGGCGCTGATCCTGCTGCCGGCCGGCATCGCGCTGGCTCGCTGGCTGGCGTTCAGCAGCTGGCGTGGCAAGCCGCTCGCCGAGGCCTGCCTGATGTTGCCGCTGTTGCTGCCCCCGACGGTGATCGGTTTCTATTTCCTGCTGGCACTCGGCCAGGGATCGCCGCTGGGCGGGTGGCTCGCGACCCGGCTGGATGTCCGGCTGGTGTTCAGTTTCCAGGGGCTGTTGCTTGCCAGCGTCCTGGTGAACCTGCCGTTCATGACGCAACCGATCCAGCGCGCGTTCGCGGCGATCCCGAACTCGGTCCGTGAGGCCGCCTGGGTGTCCGGCCTGAGCAACTGGCGCACCTTCTGGCGCATCGAATTGCCGCTGGCCTGGCCGGGCTTGCTGGGCGGCGTCGCGCTCACGGCGGCGCATACGGTGGGCGAGTTCGGCGTGGTGCTGATGGTCGGCGGCAGCATTCCGGGCCAAACCCGCACGCTCAGCATCGCGATCTACGACCGCGTCCAGGCCTTCGACATGTCGGCGGCGCATGTGATGGCGCTGGCACTGGTCGCCACGTCGGTGATCGCGGTCGCCCTGGTGTTCGCGGCAGATACGCGGCGTCCATTGCAGGAACGTTAGCCAAATGCTCCAGGTCGCGCTTCAGAACACGACGCCCATGCGGCTGGACGCGAATTTCGATTGCGCGCCCGGTGAGCTGGTGGCGCTGGTCGGGCCGTCCGGCAGCGGCAAGACCAGCTTGTTGCGGGCGATCGCGGGCCTGTTGAAAAGCAGGACTTTGCGCGGCCGGGTGGCGGTCGGCGGCGCCGCCTGGTTCGACAGCGAGCATGGGCTTGATGTGCCGCCCCAGCAGCGCCACGCGGGCTTCGTGTTCCAGCACTACGCGCTGTTCCCGCATTTGCCCGCGCTCGAGAACGTGGCCCTGGCGGCTGGGCCGTCCACCGGGCCCGACCGCATCCATGCGCTGTTCGAGCGGCTCGGCCTCGCGGGCCTCGAGCGGCGGCGTCCGGCCCAGCTTTCCGGCGGCCAGCAGCAACGGGTCGCGCTCGCCCGGGCGCTTGCCCGCGAACCCAAGGTGCTGCTGCTGGATGAACCGTTTTCTGCCGTCGATGCGCCCGCCCGCCAGTCGCTGTACCGCGAGCTGGCGGCGCTGCGCGAAAGCCTGTCGACGCCGATGGTGCTGGTAACGCATGACCTGGGCGAGGCCCGGCGGCTGGCAGATCGCGTGGTGATCCTCGATGCGGGCCGCAGCCTGCAAACCGGCACGCCGGCCCAGGTGTTCGCCAGCCCGCGCAACGCCCGGGTCGCCCAGCTCGTGGGCATCCAGAACCTTTTCCGCGGGCGCTTCCACAAGGTCGAACCGGGCTGGGGCCGGCTCGAATGGGCCGAGGGCGGCGGGGTGGCACTGCGCGTGGTGGACAAGAACAGGATTCCCGATGGGGCCAGCGTCACCTGGGTCATCGCCGGCGAGCGCATCGACCTGTTGGGCGACGGCGAGGCCTCGGGCAATACGCTGCGCTGCCGGATCGTCGAACAACTGGCGCTGGGCGAAACCAGCCTTTGCACGTTGCAGCCGGACCGGCTGCCCGATGAGCGGGTGACGCTGAATCCCTCGACGGCCCAGTTACGCTCGCTCGGCGCGGCGCCGGGGGGCTGGTTGCGGCTGGGGATCGCGCCGGAGGCGATTCACATCATGCCGCAGAAGGATGTCCAGGCCGCGCGATGAGCCGCGCGGCCGGCAGGCTTTACGCCATGTAAACGGCGATGAAAGCCAGCAGGAAGATCAGCACCCCGCCCATCACCGGCAGCACCAGCGGAATCGCCCCGACGATGGCTTCCACCGGGTCTTGCGGCTCGGGGGACGTGTCGTGGCTGTGGCGCGCTTCGACTGGGGTGTCGGACATGGTCTTTCCTGGGAATGCTCTTGGTCGGGCTGCCGATTCTAGCCGCACCTTGGCTGAAGCGCCCGGCGGGCACCGGCCGGCTCAGACCAGCGCGTAGGTGACGCTCGCCCGGCAAGCGCTCTTGCCGTCCTGGGCGCCGCGGATGTCGATCTCACCGAATGCCAGCGACTTGCCGGCGCGCACGATGCGCGCCTGGACCAGCGCGTCCTGGCCGGCGAGCGGCCGCAGGAAACTCGTGTTCATCTGGACCGTGGTGCACGGCCTGAATTCCCCGAACTGGTTGATCAGCGCCAGCACCATCGCCGTGTCGGCCGCTGCCATCATCGCCTGGCCGCACAGCATGCCGCCGACGCGCGACAACTGTGGATCCTGCGGCAGCCGGAGGGTGACGCTGTCGGCGTCGAAGCTGTCCACCTTCAGGGCGAGCGCCTGCACCCAGGGCGCGAAGTACTCGGCGATGGCCGATTGCAGCAAGTCCTGTCTCATCATTGCTCCTGGGCCTGGAATCCGCCGGCCTGCAGCGCGCCCAGCACGGCGCGGATGTGGTCGCGGCCGCGGGTCTGGATCACGAGTTCGATCTCGACATTCTGAGCGGCCAGCATCGTGAACGCGCGCTGGTGGTGCACCTCGTTGATGTTGGCACCCGCTTCGCTGACGATCGCCGTGATGCGGGCGAGCGAGCCCGGCACGTCGCGCGCGCCGACGCGGATGCGCGCCAGCCGCCCGGCGCGCACCATGCCGCGCTCGATGATCGCCGCCAGCAAGAGCGGATCGATGTTGCCGCCGCCCAGCACCAGGCCGACCCGCCGGCCCCGGAACCGCTCCGGATGCTTGAGCAGTGCGGCCAGCCCGGCCGCGCCGGCCCCTTCCACCAATGTCTTTTCGATCTCCAGCAGCATGACGATCGCCTGCTCGATGTCGCCCTCGTCGACCAGCAGGATGTCGTCCACGTCGCGCTCGATGATCTCCTGCGTGAGACGCCCGGGGGTGCCGACGGCGATGCCTTCGGCGATCGTGCTGACGCCCTGGGGCAGTGCCGCGTGCTTGACGGCGTTGAACATGTTCGGAAAGCGCAGCGTCTGCACGCCGATCACCTCGATGCCCGGCTTCAGGCCTTTGGCCGCCACGGCGATCCCTGCGATCAGGCCGCCGCCGCCGACCGCCACCACCAGCGTGTCGAGTTCGGGCACCGCCTCCAGCATCTCCAGCCCGACGGTGCCCTGGCCGGCGATGATCGCTTCGTCGTCGTACGGGTGCACGAATGTCAATTGCTGCTGCTGCGCGAGTTCCAGTGCGTGCGACCGCGCTTCGTCGAGGGTGTCGCCGTACAGCACGATTTCGGCGCCGAAACTGCGGGTGCGTTCGACCTTCACGCCGGGAGTGAACCGCGGCATCACGATCACGGCGCGCAGCCCCAGCCGCTGGGCATGGTAGGCGACGCCCTGGGCGTGGTTGCCGGCGCTCATGGCGACGACCCCGCGCTGGCGCTGCGCATCGCTGAGCTGCGCCAGCTTGTTACAGGCGCCGCGTTCCTTGAAGGATGCTGTGAACTGCAGGTTCTCGAACTTCAGGAAAACCTGCGCGCCGGTGAGTTGCGAGATCGTGCGCGATTCGACGCAGGGCGTGTTGAGCACCTGCCCTTGCAGGCGCTGGGCGGCCTGGCGGATGTCGGCGAGTCGAACCATGGGCGGATTGTCGGCGGGAAAGACGGCGGGAAGTGGCGCATTCCCCACAATCGCCGTCTTCCATGTAGCATCAAGTCGCGTTATCGTAAGGCGCCCAACAGGTCCTGGAGGCCCTTTCGTCAAATGGTCAAGCGCTCCGTCGATTTGCAGCTGCTGCCCTCACCGGGCCTGAAAGACGCGCCGGTGCTGGACCTCATGTGCTCGCATTTCGTGCTGACGCTGGCGGCCAAGCAGGGCGGCAAGTTCAACGTGAGGCGCGACCTGAACGGGCTGTTGTCGCTGGCCGGCCGGCATCTGGTGTGGCCGGCGCCTGCGCTGGCGCGGCTGCGCGAATTCCTGGCACGCCGCTGCAAGGACAACGAGTTCTGGCGCGGGCACGAGCTGCTCGCCACGCAGGAGTTCCTGGACCGCCACGGCGTCTGGCGCGGCCCCTATGAAGAGGGCACGCTGTTCTTCTATCTGGACGAATACGCCAAGGACCAGCCGAAGGACCTGCTCTCGGTCCTGGCCGTGACGGGTGACTGGCTCACGCACGCGCTGAAGAAGCATTCCACCCTGGTCGAAAAGAACATCGACGCGCTCTCCGGCCTGCTGCAATTGAACAAGGCCGAGCGCGCGCTGCTGCTGTATGGCACGCTCGCGCGCTACCAGCGCGACCTGCGCAGCCTGCTGGTCGAATTCAAGGTCAACAATGCGCCCGAAGCGTATGCGGCGATTGCCGAGATCGCGGGGGTGAACGCCACCGAAGTCGGCGAGGCGCTGCGGGCCGGCTCGCGGCTGGAGCGCATCGGGCTGGTCGAGAACCTGATCTCGGAGCACAACATCACCGACCTGGCGGACCTGATGAAGGTGAGCGAAAAGCTGCCGCCGGTGCTGATGCGCGAGTACCGCGACCAGAGCGAGCTGATGGCGGTGTTCACCCGCCCATCGGCCAAGAGCGCGCTCGGTCTGCACGATTTCGGCTTCGTGGATGAGGACGCGCAGGTGCTGTGCTCGCTCTTGCGCAACGCCGTATCGCGCAAGGAGCCGGGCGTCAACGTATTGCTGTACGGCCCGCCCGGCACCGGCAAGACCGAACTGGCGAAAGTGGTGGCGCAGGCGGCGGGGCTGGACCTGTTCGAGGTGGAATACGCCGACCGCGACGGCAACTCGCTCTCGGGGCGCGACCGCTACCGCTCGCTGCAGATCGCGCAGGTGTTCCTCAAGGGCAGCGCGCAGGCCGCGCTGCTGTTCGACGAGGTCGAAGACGTGTTCCCGCCGATCTCCAGCGAGGCGGCGCAACTCATGGCGCGGGCCGAGCAGATCGTCGCGCCGCCGAACGGCAGCGTGAGCGGCAAGGCCTGGGTCAACCAGATCCTCGAGTCCAACGCGGTGCCGACGATCTGGGTGACCAACCGCATCGAGCAGATCGACCCCGCGTTCCGGCGCCGCTTCGCCTACCACCTGGAACTCAAGTCGCCGCCGCCCGGCGCGCGCGAAGGCCTGGTGCGCAAGACGCTGGAAGGCGTGCAGATATCCGATGCGTTCGTCGGCAAATTGACCGAGCGCAAGGGCCTCACGCCGGCGCAGATCCGCACGGCGGTGCGCTTCGCCGGGCTGGCCAGCGCGGACGGCAGCTCGATGGAAAGCCTGATCGAGCGGCAGTTGCGCAACTCCGACCAGGCGCTGGGCAACCGCGCCTACGATCCGAGCGCGCGCCGCAGCGTCACGACGTACGACCTGGAGATGCTGAATGTCGAGACGCGCTTCGAGGTGCCGCGCATCGTGGCCGCGCTCAAGGCGCGCGGCCACGGCACGCTGTGCTTCTACGGCGCGCCGGGCACCGGCAAGACGGCGCTGGCCGAACACATCGCGCGCAGCCTGGACAAGCCGTTGCTCGTGAAGCAGGCCAGCGACCTGATGAGCAAATTCGTCGGCGAGACCGAGCAGAACATGGCCGGCATGTTCCGCGAAGCGGAGAGCGAGAAAGCGGTGCTGCTGCTGGACGAGGCCGACAGTTTCCTGCAGGACCGGCGCGGGGCCCAGCGCACCTACGAAGTGACCGAGGTCAACGAGATGCTGCAGGGCATGGAGCGCTTCAACGGCATCTTCGTTTGCACCACCAACCTGATGGACCGCATCGACCAGGCCGCGCTGCGCCGGTTCACTTTCAAGATCCGCTTCAAGCCGCTCACCGCCGCCCAACGCGAAAAGATGTTCATCACCGAAGCGCTGGCGGGCGACGCCGCGCTGATGACGCCGGAGGTCCAGGCGCGCCTCGCGCGGCTGGACCAGCTGTGCCCCGGCGATTTCGCGGCCGTCAAGCGCCAGGTCGACATCCTGGCCGCGCAGTTCAGCGTCGCCGAATTTCTCGAGCAGCTCGAAGCGGAGCACCGCATCAAGCCCGAGGTGCGCGAGGTCCGCAACATCGGTTTTCTGCAATAACCCGCAGCGGGCGGCGCCGGGTGCCATCGGCTCCCTGTGCCAGGGAGCCGCCCGTGCAAGAATCTTTTCGTCTCTTCGCCCTACGGGTATCCGAAGCCGCCGCTTCCCCGGGGGTGCCCGCGGTGGAGGATCAGGCCGCCGATACGACCCGCAGCACTTCCGCGCCGTAAGCTTGCAGCTTCTTCTCGCCGATGCCGCTGATGCCCTGGAGTTCGGCCAGCGTGCCCGGCGCCAGCGCCGCGATCGAGGCGAGTGTGGCGTCGTGGAAGATGACATAGGCCGGCAGGTTGTGGGCGCGCGCGACCTCGCCGCGCCATGCTTTCAGCGCGGCGAACCGGGCCTGGCCCCCGTCGGTCAGCGCGGCGGCCACCGCGGGTGCCGCCTTGCTCGCGCCGCCCTTTCGCCGCGAGCCGGCCGGCAGCGACACCGATTCGCGCAATTGCACCGGCGTGTCGCCCTTGAGCACCGCGCGCGAGCCTTCGGTCAATTGCAGCGTATTGAAAGCCTGCCCGTCCACCGCCAGCGCGCCGGTCGCGATCAGCTGCCGCAACACACCACGCAACTGCGTTTCGCTGAACTCGGCGCCGATGCCGAAGGTGCTCAAGCGCTCGTGCCCGAACTGCGCGACTTTTTCTGTCTGCTTGCCGCGCACGATGTCCATCACATGGCCCGCGCCGAAGCTGATGCCGCTTTGCTGCTGCACGCGGTAGATCGTCGAGAGCAATTTGCGCGCGGCGTCGGTGCCGTCCCAGACCTGCGGCGGATGCAGGCAGTTGTCGCAGTTGCCACACGGTTGCGAATCCTCGCCGAAATACCCGAGCAGCCGCACCCGCCGGCAATCGGTCGCTTCGGCCAGCGCCAGCAGGGCGTCGAGCTTGCCGCGCATCACGCGCTTGAACTCTTCGTCGGCCGGGCTCTCGTCGATCATGCGACGCTGGTTGACCACGTCCTGCAATCCGTACGCCATCCAGGCGTCCGCCGGCAAGCCGTCGCGTCCCGCGCGCCCGGTTTCCTGGTAATAGCCCTCGATGTTCTTGGGCATGTCCAGATGGGCGACGAACCGCACGTCGGGTTTGTCGATGCCCATCCCGAACGCGATGGTCGCGGCCATCACGACGCCTTCGTCGCGCAGGAAGCGGTCCTGGTTCGCCTGGCGCACGTCGGCGTCCAGCCCCGCGTGATAGGGCAGGGCGGCGATGCCGTGGCTGCACAGCGTCAGCGCGATCTCCTCGACGCGCTTGCGGGTCTGGCAATAGACGATGCCGGCGTCGCCTTCGTGCTCGCTTTCGATGAAGCGCAGCAACTGCGCGACCGGCTCTTTCTTCTCCACGATGGTGTAGCGGATGTTCGGCCGGTCGAAGCTGCTGACGAACAGGCGCGCGCGCTCCAATTGCAGCCGCTCGACGATGTCGCCGCGCGTGATCGCGTCGGCGGTGGCCGTCAGCGCGATGCGCGGCACCGACGCGTAGCGCTCGTGCAGCACGGTGAGCGCGCGGTACTCCGGGCGGAAGTCGTGGCCCCACTGGCTGACGCAATGCGCTTCATCGATCGCGAACAGGCTCAATTTGCCGCGCTCGTGCAGCGAATCGAGCTGGGCCAGGAAGCGCGGCGTCGTCACCCGCTCGGGCGCGGCGTACAGCAGCGTGACTTCGCCGCGCAGCATCCGCTTTTCCACGGCATTGGCCTGATCGCCGGACAGCGTGGAGTTCAGGAACGCGGCATCGACGCCCGCCTCGTGCAGGGCGCCGACCTGGTCGTGCATCAGCGCGATCAGCGGCGATACGACCACGGTGACGCCATGGCCGGCGCGCTGGCGCGCGATCGCCGGGATCTGGTAACACAGCGATTTGCCGCCGCCCGTGGGCATGAGCACCAGCGCGTCGCCGCCGGCCGCGACATGCTCCACGATTGCCGCCTGCGGCCCGCGGAACTGCTCGTAGCCGAAGATTTCGTGGAGGATGGCGGCGGGGGCGGGGCGGGCTGACGGCAAGATGGGCCGTATTGTCGGAGGAAAAACCTTCGCGGCGGCCGGGCCGGTCTTTCTTCTTAGAATCGACGCCATGAAACCCCTCGTCTACACCCGCGGCCAGGCTTTGCCGGCGCTGCTCGAGCAGCGCATCGCCATCCTCGACGGCGCGATGGGCACGATGATCCAGCGGTTTCGGCTCACCGAGGGCGATTTCCGCGGCGGGCGCTTCAAGGACCACCCGAAGGACCTGAAGAACAACGGCGAGCTGCTGAGCCTGACGCGGCCGGACGTGGTGCGCGACATCCACGAGGGCTATCTCTCGGCCGGCGCCGACATCATCGAGACCAACACCTTCGGCGCCACCCGCATCGCGCAGGACGACTACGAGCTGGGCGACCTCGCGCGCGAGATGAACGTCGCTTCGGCCCGACTCGCGCGCGCCAGCGCCGACAAGTTCGCCACGCCCGATCAGCGTCGCTTCGTCGCCGGGGCGCTGGGCCCGACGCCCAAGACGGCGAGCATCAGCCCGGACGTGAACGACCCGGCGGCGCGCAATGTCGATTTCGAGCAATTGCGCGCCGCTTATTACGAGCAGGTCGAGGGCCTGGTGGAAGGCGGCGTGGACCTGCTGCTGATCGAGACGATCTTCGACACGCTCAACGCCAAGGCTGCCCTGTTCGCGATCGACGAGTATTTCGAGCGTTCGGGCGAGCGCCTGCCGGTCATCATCAGCGGCACGGTCACCGACGCGTCCGGCCGCATCCTGAGCGGCCAGACCGTGACGGCGTTCTGGTACAGCGTGCGGCACGCCCGGCCGCTGGCCGTGGGGCTCAATTGCGCCTTGGGCGCGGCCCTGATGCGGCCCTACCTCCAGGAGCTCGCGCGCGTGGCCGGCGCCGAGGCTGCGAAGGGTCGAGTGATCCTGTGCCATCTCGGAAATGGGTCGAGCCTTGCAGCGGTCCGCAACGGCAAGAGCGTTGATACCAGCATGGGCTTTACACCAGCGGCAGGCGTGCCGATGAGCACTCGGTCCGGCGATCTGGACCCTGGGCTGGGCTGGTACCTCGCGCAAACCGAGCGCATGACCGCGCAACAGTTTCACTGGATGATCAACCGGGAGTCGGGGTTGCTCGGCGTTTCGGAAAC
>JAGRPN010000163.1 GCA_019449555.1 Ramlibacter sp. | reverse complement strand
CTGCGTCTCCCAGGTGACGATGCCGCCCTTGACGTAGATCTTCCACGAGCACGAGCCCGTGCAGTTCACGCCGTGGGTGCTGCGCACGATCTTGTCGTGCGCCCAGCGGGCACGGTAGGCATCCTCCCAGGTGCGGTCTTCTTCCGTGGTCTGCCCGTGATCGCCGGAGAACGGCTCGCGGGTCTGCGAAAAGTAGGTCAGTCGATCGAGGAAATGGCTCATTCGTTGTTCTCCGGAATATTCATTGGCCGGTGGGCACGAGTGCCCGCCCCGCGAGTGGGCATATCTTTCAGCATGGCATCGGCGCGTTCTTGCGGCTGTAGAACCACCACGTGACGGCGATGCACAGCAGGTAGAAAGAGATGAACACGTACAGCGCCGCTTCCGGGCCGCCGGTCATGGTAATGGAGGTGCCGTAGCTCTTGGGGATGAAGAAGCCGCCGTAGGCTGCGATCGCCGCCGTGAAGCCGAGCGTGGCCGCGCCTTCGGTGTTGCCTTCCCTCGTGGCGCGCGCCACCGCTTCGTTGTCCTTCTGGTTCACGCGGGCCAGCGCTTCGTTCAGGAAGATCACCGGGATCATGCGGAAGGTCGAACCGTTGCCGATACCGGTGGTGAAGAACAGCACCAGGAACATCAGGAAGAAGCCGGCGAAGCTGCCGCCCGAGGCGCCGCTGGGCAGGAAGTACAGCACGCCCACGACCGCGAGCGCCATCACGACGAAGTTCCAGAAGGTCACTTTCGCGCCGCCCAGTCTGTCGGAGAGCCAGCCTCCGAACGGGCGCACGACGGCACCGACAAACGGGCCCAGCCAGGCATAGGCGAGCGGATTGACGCCGGGAAACTGGCTCTTGATCAGCAGCGGAAAGCCGGCGGCGTAGCCGATGAAGGATCCGAAGGTGCCCAGGTAGAGCAAGCACATCAGCCAGTTGTGCTTGCGCCGGAAGATGGTGGCCTGGGTCGCGACCGAAGCCTTCACGTCGGCGATGTCGTTCATGCCGAACCAGGCCGCCAGGGTTGCGAGCACGATCCACGGCACCCAGATGAAGGCCGCGTTCTGCGTCCACACATGCACCGTGTCGCCGAAGCGGTTGACGATGACCTGCGGCGCCCCGCCCAGAAAGCCCAGCACGCCCACCCCGACGACGATGGGGCTGAGGAACTGGACAACCGACACGCCCAGATTGCCGAGGCCGGCGTTCACGCCCAATGCCGAACCCTTGCGCTCCTTCGGGAAGAAGAAGCTGATGTTGGCCATGCTCGAGCTGAAGTTGCCCCCGCCGAAGCCGCACAGCAGCGCCAGCATCAACATGGTCGGATAGGTGGTGGTGTTGTCCTGCACCGCGAAGCCGATGCCGATCGCGGGGATCAGCAGGCTGGCGGTGGAAATGGCCGTCCAGCGCCGCCCGCCCACCACCGGAACGATGAAGGAATAGAAGATGCGCAATGTCGCGCCGGAGAGCGCCGGGGCCGCGGCCAACCAGAACAGCTGATTGGTCGAGTACTTGAAGCCCAGCGCGGGCAGGCCAACGGCGACCACGCTCCAGACCTGCCAGACGGCGAAGGCCAGGAACAGCGCCGGCACGCTGATCCACAGGTTGATCTTCGCGACGGCTTCGCCCTCGCGCTCCCAGAACGCCTTGTCCTCGGGTGTCCAGATCGTCAGGACGCGGCTGCGGTGAGGCGAAACAGTGGTGGTGTTCATGATCATGCCCTTCCAAGAGCGCCGCGCATTTCAGGCGACGCGGAACGAATGGGAGCCGGAACGGGACTCGCGCCGTGATGTCCGAGCGAGAATGACGGGCTCGGGGGCGCCGAGTCGCCCATGACCTGCGTGCCGCGCACCTCGGTGAAGTACATCCAGATCAGCGAGACCCAGACCACGCCGTACATCAGCATGAAGGCGCTGGAGCGGATGCCGGTGATGTCCATCAGGGCGCCGAACATGATCGGCAGCACGAACCCGCCCAGGCCCCCGGCGAGCCCGACGATGCCCGAGATGGTCCCGATGTTGTGCGGGTAGTCGTCGCTGATGTACTTGAACGTGCTGGCCTTGCCGAAGGCCCATGCGATGCCCAGGATGAACATCAGCGCGGTGAAGGAGTAGACGTTCTGGCCGACGTGGAAGCTGCGCGGCCCGTTGGTGGTCATGACCGTGAGGTCGAACTGCGGATACGACAGCAGGAACAGGCAGATCCAGCTCACCCACATCACCCACCAGGTCACGCTGTGGGCACCGTACTTGTCCGACAGCCAGCCGCCGATGGCGCGCAACACGCCGCCGGGCAGCGAGAAGCACGCCGCCAGCAGCGCCGCCCAGCGGATGTCGAGGCCGAACTCGCCCACGTAGTACTGCACCATCCACAGCGACAGCGCCACGTACCCGCCGAACACGATGCTGTAGTACTGGCAGTAGCGCAGCACCTTCGGGTCCTTCAGCGCGTGGAGCTGATCCGCGAACTTCACGTCACTGGACACGAGGTGCTTGGGATCGCTGTAGCTGAAGAACCAGAACAGCAGCACGGTGCCTGCCATGATGGCTGCGTACACCGCCGGCACCATGGTCCAGCCGAAGGCGACCACGAGGGCGGGCGCGACGAACTTGTTGACCGCCGCGCCCGAATTGCCGGCGCCGTACACGCCCATCGCCAGGCCCTGGCGCTTGCGCGGGAACCAGCGCGCGACGTAGGGCGTGCCGACGGAGAACGAGCCGCCCGCCAGGCCGACGAACAGGCCGATCACGAGGAAGTGCCAGTACTGGGTGGCATAGGACATCAGCCAGATCGCCGGAACCGTGACCGCCATGAGAACCGCCATCACGATGCGGCCGCCGTAGCGATCGGTCCAGATACCCAGGGGCACGCGGATCAGCGAACCGGTCAGAACGGGCATGGCCGTGAGCAAGCCGAACTCCGTGGAGTTGAGGTTCAGCGCTTTCTTGATCGGGATGCCGATCACGCCGAACATCATCCAGACCATGAAGCAGACGGTGAAGGCCAGCGTGCTGACGGTGAGCACCGACCAGGATTCGCGGGTCACCACGGCGTCGATCGGCGGCGGTTGGTGTTTCCTGTGCATCAGAGAGGCTCCGGTAGTTGGTTTTTCCCGAGCTCTAATATCGGTGCTGCAGGCGTCGGCGAACATCCCTCCGTGGTGCGGCGCGGGCTGTGCAAAAGGAGGATGGGGCAGGGCGCGCCATCCTCCTTTCGAACTATGTCGAGCTCGCGCAAATCAGAAAAAGCCGGCATGCCGCACTGTCGCGTGGCGGGCCCGTGAAAGCCATCGGCGGGCGCCGGAAAACGGCCTCGGAAGGGCAGCGGATACGCTTTCGGTCGCCGCCGAGGCGCCCTAGGAATCGTCCGAGCCGCGGCCAACCTGCGGCCGGTGCGTGCCGCCGGCGGCGAACACCGCCGCCTGCACCCGCGATGTAAGGTCGAGTTTGCGCAAGATGTGCTGCACGTGGATCTTCACGGTGGTCTCGGCGATCGAGAGCGCGCGGGCGATTTCCTTGTTGCTGGCGCCCCGCGCGATCTGCTGCAGCACTTCCTGCTCGCGTGGCGACAGCTGCGCCAGCGGATCGGAACGGCTCGGCGCGGCGGCCGGCGAAGCGGCGGACTGGAAGGCCGTCACCAATTTGCCTGTCATCTCGGAGCTGACGACGGGCTCGCCGCGCATCGCGCGGTGGATCGACGCTGCGAGCAGGTCGCCCTCGATCGTCTTGAGCAGGTAACCGTGCGCGCCGGCCCGCAGCGCCGCCTGCAGGTCCTGCTCGTCCTCGCTCACGGTGAGCAGGATGATGCGGGCCGCCGGCGCCGCTTCCTTCAGGCCGGGCAGGGCCTGGATGCCGGTCACGCCGGGCAGATGATTGTCGAGCAGGATCACGTCGGGCGACAGCGCGCCCGCCTTGCGCACCGCCTCGCCGGCGTCGGAAGCCTCCCCCACGACGGCCAGGCTGCTGTCGGCGGCGAGCAGCGCCACCAGGCCGCGCCGGAACAGCGTGTGGTCGTCCACCACCATCAGCCGCACCGGCGCCGCGGCGTTCATGCGGCTGTTCCCTCGGACGTGACCTCGGCCGCTTCCTCCTGGGGCCGCGGCAGCTCCAGCACCACGCTGCAGCCCGCGCCCGGCGCCGATTCCACGCGCACCGTGGCGCCGATGCGCTGGGCGCGCTCATGCATGATGCGCAGGCCGACGTGGGTCGAATCGGAACTCTCGCTGCCGATCGCGAACCCGACACCGTCGTCGTGGACCTCGAAGCGCCAGGACGGGCCGGGCGAGACCCGCACCGTCACCTCACGCGCATGCGAGTGTTTGCGCACGTTCGACAGGGCTTCCTGGATGATGTGCAGCACATGCACCTGCACATCCGGCGCGAGCGCGATGCCGTGGCCTTGCATCTCGAGGCGGGCCGTGAGCCCAGTCTGGTGTTCGAACTTCGACAGCGTGGTGCGCAACGCGGGCTCGATGTCTTCCTTGCTGGTGCGGGTGCGGAAGTGCACCAGCAGCTCGCGCACGTCGGCATAGCTTTCGCGCACGCCGGCATCGAGCTCGCCGATCACGCGGGCCATGGCCGCCGTGTCGTTGCGCTTCATGGCTTCGCGCAGCAACTGCGCCTGGATCTTCAGGAAAGCGAGCGACTGCGCGATGGAGTCGTGCAGTTCCTGGGCGAGCAGGCTGCGTTCCTGCGCGACCGCGGCCTCGCGCTCGAGCGCCGCCGCGCGCAAGCTCTCCATGGCGCTGGCCAGGTGGCTCGCGAGCGTGTCGAGCAGGTCGCGCTCCTCGGGGTCGAGCCTGACATAAGTGCGGAAGAACAGGTCCACTTCGCCCAGGACGCGCTCGTGCAGCTTGACCGGCACCGAGACGACCGTGCGAAATCCCGAACGGCGGCAATGCTCCATCGGGGCGGGGTGCGCCGCGCGGATCGCGATCACGCGGATGGCGGCGCCCTCACCGCGCTGGCCGCAGTAGCACGCGCCGGTTTCCAGGCAGCTTTCGGCGTCGGCCATGGCCGGGGGGAGGTTGTCCGAAGCCAGCAGGAAATAACGCTGGTTGCCCTCGTCGGACCACCGCACCGCGGCGGCATCGGCCTTGGCCACCCCGCGCACCTGCCGCACGAAGCCGCGCGCCAGCTCGTCGAGGCTGGCCGCGTGCGCCATGAACGCGCTGACCTCGTACAGGTCGGCCAGCCGCTGCCGCTTGACTTCGAGGCGCGCCGTTTTCTCGCGCACCTTTTCTTCCAGGCTGCCGTAGAGTGACTGCAGCGTGCGCGCCATGTCGTTGAACCCGGCCGACAATTGCCCGAACTCGTCGCGGCTGTCGACCTCCACCCGGGTGGACAGGTCGCCCTGCCGCAGCGCGGTGAGGCCGCGCTGCAGGCGCGCCAGCGGATTGAGCACGAACAGGTAGCCGGCGTACAGCATCACCACGGCGCTGCCGATCGCGAGTCCCATCATCGCCAGCTGGAACATGTGCAGGATGGCCGTCAGCCGCGCGATCTGGCTCTCGATAGCGGCCACGAAAGCGTCCACCAGCTGCACGAATTCGCCGGCGTCCCTGGCTGCCTGGGCGGGCGTGGGCCGCTCGCGCAGCCACTTCTCCCGCAATTCGACCCATTTCTCGGTGACTTTCTCGAAGCGCTCGTGCGAGGTGGCCGACCAGGGCACGAACAGCGGGCGCGACGGGTCGCCCGAGCGTAGCAGGTCGATGCTTTCCTCGAAGCTGCGCATCAGCACCAGCGCGACGGCGGGGTCCGGGTTGCCCGAGACCTGCAGCGCCAGCCGGTACGTCTGCATGCGCATGCGCCCGGCCTCGTTCACCGCGGCGGCGCCGCCCTCCAGGCTCCAGGTGACCCACAAGGTCAGGCTGATCGACGCAAGTGCCAGGACCAGGAAGCTGATGCCGCTGGTGTACAGCTTGGCCGTGAGGGTCCAGGGGCCTCGCATGGCCGGCTCGATGACGCGAGGCTTGCCCGCCGCTATTTGACCAGCAGCACGGGGAT
>JAGRPN010000162.1 GCA_019449555.1 Ramlibacter sp. | reverse complement strand
GGCGTCAACGACGCGCCGGCCCTCAAGCGCGCCAACATCGGCGTCGCCATGGGCATCACCGGCACCGACGTCGCCAAGCAGACGGCGGACATGGTGCTCACCGACGACAACTACGCGAGCATCGTCGCGGCGATCGAACAGGGCCGCATCATCTACTCGAACATCCGCAAGTTCGTGTACTTCCTGCTGGCCTGCAACGTGGGCGAGATCCTCATCGTGTTCGGGGCCATGCTGTTCGGGCTGCCCATTCCCCTGCGGCCGGTGCAATTGCTGTGGCTCAACCTCGTGAGCGACGGCGCGCCGGCGCTCGCGCTCGGCCTGGAAAAGGGCGACCCCGACGTGATGAAGCAGCCGCCGCGCTCGCCGAAAGAGCATGTCATCAATCGCGACATGGCGATCGGCATCGGGGTCGTCGCCATGGTGGATGCGCTCGCGATCCTGAGCGTGTTCTTCCTCGCGCTGCAGCGGTATCCGGGCCATGTCGAGGCCGCGCAGACGATCGCGTTCGTGACCCTGTGCAGCTCGGAGCTGCTGCGCGCCTTCACCGCGCGCTCCGAGTACCACAGCATCTTTTCGATCGGCATGACGAGCAACCGCTGGATGGTCTGGGCCGTGGGCGTCTCGTTCGCGCTGGTGCTGATGGTCGTGTACGTGCCGTTCCTGCGGCCGTTCTTCGACACGGTGCCGCTCGGGCTGGACGACTGGACGCTGATGCTGCCGTTCTTCCTCGCCTCGCCGTTGGCCATGGAACTGCTCAAGGCCTATTTCCGCCGGTCCGCAGCCGCCCCGAGCGCTGTCGAACCGCCGCTCCCGCAACCAGGAGGCAAAGCCATGAAAGTCCTCGTTCCCGTTGACCGCTCCCACAACTGCCAGCTGGCCGTACGGCAAGTCGTGCGCCGGTTCATGAACGACAGCGCGCTGGAGATCCATTTGCTGAACGTGCAGCCGCCGTTCAACCGCTACCTGGCGCATCACGCGGGCAGCCGCGCCGTGCACCAGTACCATCGCGCCGAGTCCGAAAAGGCGCTGCAGCCATGCACGAAGATCCTCGACGGATTCGGCGTTCCCTACACCGTCCACATGGAGACCGGCGACCGGGCCGAGCGCATCACGGAAATGGCGAAGCGACTGCATTGCGACGAGATCGTCATGGGCACGTCGCGCAAGAACTCGCTGACCCGGCTGGTCGAGAGCTCGGTCACCAATCGCGTGCTGCAGCTCACCTCCGTGCCCGTGGAGGTCGTCGCGGGCGACGCCGTCTCGCCGTGGGAGCGGTACGGCATCCCGGCGGCGATCGCGGCCCTGGTCGCGCTGGCGTTCGCGGTGATCGACTAATCGGGGTCAGATTCCAATTAACCCGAGGCGCAACGCCGGGTACCCTTCTGGCCGCCGTTGTCTCTTGACTGGAGTGGCACTCCAGAGTGATACTCCAGTTCATGGAAGCGATCCCCACGCGCGAAAGAGTGCTGGAAGCCGCCGCCAAGGTGTTCCTCGAGCACGGTTTCACGGCCGCCTCGATGGACCAGGTGCGGCAGGAAGCGGGGGTGAGCAACGGCAGCCTGTATCACCACTTCCCGACCAAGGCCCGGCTGGCGGATGCGCTCTATGCGTACACGCTGCGCGACTTCCACGCGAGCCTGCTGGCGGCGATCGGCCCGCGCGTGTCAGCCGAGGCCGGCGTCAAGGGCCTGATCCGCGCCTACCTGCAATGGGTGTTGCAGCACCCCGACCGGGCGCGCCTGTTGCACAAGTTGCGCCGCACCGGCGACCTCACCGATACGGCCAGCGAGCGCAACCAGGCCAACGAAGCGGCCTTCGGGACGGTGGGCGAGTGGGTGCGGCAGAAGACCGAAGCCGGCGAGCTGCGCGCGCTGCCCTTCCCCGTGTGGCTGGCGCTGGTGTTCTCGCCGGCGCTGTCGCTGACGCAGCAATGGGTCCGCAAGCCCGAGCCCTCGGTCGCCCCGAAGGTGCGTGCGGCGCTGGAACACGCCGCCTGGATGTCGGTGGCCGCATGAGGCCGCAATGAATGGCTGGAAGGAGTTGCCCTTGAAGATCGTCAATGTTCACCAACGATTGCTGTACGCGACGCCCGAGCGCGCCGGACGGCTGATCGATTCGCTGTCATCGACCTCGGACCTGTTGTGGCCACGCGGATGGCCGCGGCTCTCGCTCGATCGCCCGCTGCGCGTGGGCGCCGCCGGCGGGCATGGCCCGATCCGCTACCTCGTCGAATCGTATGTGCCGGGCCAGGCAGTACGCTTCCGGTTCACCGGGCCGCGTGGCTTTCACGGCTGGCACGCTTTCGAAGTGGTGGAAGCGACCGCCGCGCATTGCGTGCTGGAGCACCGCATCGAAATGACCGCGCGCGGGGCGGCGCTTTGGTCATGGCGGCTGCTGTACCGGCCGCTGCACGACGCATTGATCGAGGATGCGCTGTCGCTGGCCCAGGCGTCACTGGGCAACGAGCGGCGCGATGTGCCGTGGTCGCGCTGGGTGAAGGTCCTGCGCTGGCTGTTGGCGCGATGCGACGGGCGCCCGGCACGGCCCATCACGGGCGAGCCCCATGCAAACTGACCTGCTGGCCCGGGGCCGCAAGGTGCTGGCCGAGCAGTCCTTCAGCGCGATGCTCGGCACGCAGCTCGATGCGTTCGCGCCGGGCGTCGCGCAATTGTCGTTGCCGGTGACGCCGAAGCTGCTGCAGCAGGATGGCTTCGTGCATGGCGGCGTGCTGGCCTACCTCGCGGACAACGCCCTCACCTACGCCGGCGGCTCGGTGCTCGGCAAGGTGCTGACGTCGGAGTTCAAGATCAATTACCTGCGGCCGGCGAAAGATGCCGCCCGGCTGGTCGCGGTGGCGAGCGTGGTGGGCAACGGAAAGTCGCAGGCGGTGTGCCGCTGCGAGATCTACCTGGAATCGGGCGATGAACGCAAGTTGTGCGCCGCCGCGCAGGGGACGATCCGCAAGGCGGATTGAGGCGGACGGGATCGCCCACGCACCGTGAGGGCCTGCGCCGAGCGCCGCGCTGCGGCATACTTGCGCTCCCGCGGCCGGTGCCGCGAACCCAACTGCTGGAGCGGCGACATGCGCGAACACCACCTCGACATCCCGACGGCCGATGGGGCCATGAACACGTTCATCGTCCACCCGGAGGAAGGCGGGCCGCACCCGCTGGTGCTGTTCTACATGGACGCGCCCGGCAAGCGCGAAGAGCTGCACGACATGGCGCGGCGCATCGCGGCGGTGGGCTATTACGTGATGCTGCCCAACCTGTATTACCGCGACACGCGCGAGTTCGTGGTGGACCGCGCGAGCGAAGCCAGCATGGCCCGCATGTTCGAGTTGATGGGGCTCCTGACCAACGGCCTGGTCGTGTGCGACACGGAGGCCATGTTTCGCCACGCCGACGAACAGCCCGAAGCCGATGCCACCGAGGTAGGCGCGGTAGGTTACTGCATGAGCGGGCCGTTCGTGATGGCGGCGGCCGCGACCTTTCCCGACCGCCTGAAGTGCATCGCCTCGATCCACGGCGCCAACCTCGTGACCGACCGCGAGGACTCCGCGCACCTGATGGCGCCGCGCATCCACTGTTCGAGCTACTTCGCGTGCGCCGAGATCGACCGCTGGGCGCCCAAGTCGCTGGTGGACCAATTGCAATCCGCGCTGCTGGCCGCCAACACGCCGCACCGCATCGAGTGGTACCCGAAGGTCGAGCACGGCTTCGTCTTCCCGCAGCGCGCCGTGTACGACCGGGACAGCGCCGAGCGCCACTGGGAGCGGCTGTTCGACCTGTTCAGGCGCACGCTGGCGCGCAAGTAGCTCATTGGCACGCATCGGTTCACGGCCGCGTCCTACAAGATGCGGCCGCGCCGCTTTTCTAGGATGACTCTTCCTCAACGCAATGGGAGACATCCATGCCCGACGACACGAGCAAATCACACGGCCAGGACCGTGACCGCATCAACGTGCACCAGGACTACGAGCTGCGCGACTGGGCCAGGTCGCTCAATACGACACCCGAGCGCGTGAAGGAAGCCGTGCAGGCGGTGGGCGACCGCGCCGACAAGGTGCGCGAATACCTCAGGCAGGGCCAAGGCAAAGTAGGGCATCGCGAAAGCAAAGGCTGACCTGCCGGCGGGGTGCCGCTCGGGCCAAGGCTCGGCGAGCGTCCTGCCGTACCTGATCGAAACGCTGAGGGTCCGGCCGCAGGCCGCGCCGGACTCGGACGAATCGCCGCCCTGAGGCCCCGGCCGGACTGGCGGGGGCTCAGCGGCCCTGGCGCAGGCTCTGCCGCAAATTCTTGCCCGCGGGCTTGTCACGTTTTCGCCGCTCGAGGCATCTAACGGTCCTCCATCGAAGAAACGAAAGGACCCCGCGATGAACGATCGAGTTTCCACCGCGCGCCGGCTCGTGCGCGCGCAACCCGGGCTGCGCCTGCTGGCGGCCGCAGCCCTGATGTCCGGCGTGCTGTCGGCCTGCGGGGGCGGCGGAGGCGGTCCCGACCCGGTGCAGATCGCCGAGGGCAAGCAGATCTTCCGCTTCGACACCTTCGGCGACGAGCAGCAGTGGACCGGCAAGCTGAGGATGCAAGAAGCGCTCAGCACGGTCGATCCCACCACCGCATTGTCGGTGGGCCTGAAGGTCGATTCGGAAGCCTTGCCCGCCGCGGTCGTGCAGGGAATCCAGAACGGCAGCATCGACCTGAAGAGCCCCGCCACGACCCTGGCCCTGTTGAAGCTGGACGCGGTGGTCGGCGTCAAGGGAACGGTCACCAACGTCGGCGGCAAGGACACGCTCACCAGCGTGGGCATCACGTGCGCGCTGTGCCACTCCACGGTCGACAACTCGTTCGCCGCCGGCATCGGCAAGCGGCTCGACGGCTGGCCGAACCGCGACCTGAACCCGGGCGCGATCATCGCCTTGTCGCCCGCGCTCACCACGGCGCAGAAGGCCGTCTACAACTCCTGGGGCAAGGGCATGTACGACCCGCGCTTCAACATCGACGGCAAGAACAAGCCGGCCGTGATCCCGCCGGCGTTCGGGCTCGAAGGCGTGCACAAGATCACGTTCACCGGCGACGGCGACGAGATCGCCTACTGGAACCGCTATGTCGCCGTCACGCAGATGGGAGCCCTGGGTTCGTTCAGCGAACCGCGCCTGAACCTGAGCATCACGAACGGCACCGTGGACCTGGTCACGAGCAAATTGCCCGCGTTGCAGGCCTACCAGTTGTCGATCAAGGCACCGGCCCCGCCGGCGGGCAGCTTCGATGTCGCCGCGGCGGGACGCGGCAAGGCGGTGTTCGAAGGCGCAGGCAAGTGCTCCACCTGCCACAGCGGCGACCAGTTCACCGATGCCAACTCCGTGCTGCATCCGCCGAGCGATCCGGTGGCGGAACCGGAGACGCCCAGCTATGCCTCGCGCTCGGCCACCAGGCTGTATCGCACGTCGCCGCTGCGCGGCGTGTGGCAGCACGCGCCGTACTTCCACGACGGCTCCGCGCCGACGCTGGAAGCCGTGGTGGCGACCTACAACACGAAGCGCTCGCTCGGCCTGACCGCGGCGCAGATGGCGGACCTGACGCAGTACCTGAAGTCGTTGTAGCCAGCACCGCAGTCTTGGCAGGGTGGGCAACTCGCTGCCCACCGCCCAAACAAAAAAAAAGCGCGCCGACGGCGCGCTTTTCTTTTGTCTCCGTTCAGCGGCTACTGAGCCGGCCGTCGCGCGTCACCATCGCGAGGTCCACGAACTTGCTGCCATGCTGCGCGCCGGCGGCGAACGTGATGCGGTAGCCGCCGAGGTCATAGGTGCCCAGGTTCGTCAGCGCCTCCAGCAGGGTCCTGGCGGTCACCGGCTTCCTGGCGCGGCGGATGCCCTCGGCCAGCACCTTGGCGCCGAAGCACGCTTCGAGGTGGGTGCTGTTCATCACCTTGATGCCCGCCGCCTCCATCGCCCTGGCGCATTCACGCACGACGGGAATGGCCGACGTGGGGTTGGGCACGACCTGGCTGATCGAAACGCCCGCCGCGCTCGGCCCGGCGGCCGTGATGAACTGGTCGGCGCCGATGAAGGACAGGCTGGACGTCGGCACCATGCGGCCCATATGCACCAGTTCCTTCTGGATTTGCGCCGCGGCGCCCGACAGCACCGTGGTCAGGACCAGCTCGGGTTGCTGTGCGATCAGCGCCTGCACCTCGGCCTTGCCGACCGGCGCATTGCGCTTGAGCGGCAGCGCCTGCGGCGCGAGATTCACCTTCTTGAGGTAGTTCGTCACCACCTCGAGGTTCTGCTTGCCGACCTCGTCCTCGTAATGCACGACGGTGACGCGCTTGAAGCCCAGGCTGGTCCAGAAGTTGAGGATCTTCTCCATCTCCTCGCCGTAGGAAGCGCGCACGGTGAAGAGCACGGGGTTGTTCACGCGCACCGGGTTGGCGCCCGAGAACGGCGCGAAGAACGCCACGTCCCTGGCTTCGGCCTGCGGGATCGCGTCCAGGCTGAGTGTTGCCGAGGCAAAGCCGTACAGCGCGAGCACGTTCTTGTCCAGCAGGACCTTGGCGTTGGCGGCGGCCTGCTTGCGGTCGTTCTTGTCGTCGAGCGTGAGCAGCTCGATCGGCTTGCCTTGCACGCCGCCCTTCGCGTTGAGCGCGGCGAAGTACGCCATGGCGCCATTGCGGATGTCATTGCCGAACTGCGCGTTGCCGCCGGTGAGGGGCGCGGATTGGCCGATGACCCATTTGTCCTGGGCCGATGCCGTGCACGCCGCCGCCGCGAGAGCGGCCGCCAACGCGATGGTCCGTAATTTCATGAAACGCCTCAGCATTGAAAGCACAAGGTTACGTCATGTTGCCGATGAGGCAAGACATCTCTGCGCTAGGTAAATTCCCCTAAGTAGAAAGCACAATAGATGAAGTAACCAAGTGCAAGCCTCAGCTGATCCGCGCGCCCGATTCCGCCACCGCCTGCTTCCAGTGCTCGACTTCCCGGCGGATCGCGGCCGCGAAGTCCGCGGGCGAAGACGCCATCACGGTCATGGATTGGCGATCGAGCTGCTGGCGGATTTCCGGATCGGCGAGGACCTTCACGATGTCGGCATGCAGCGCCTTGAGCGTGTCGGGCGCCATGCCGCCCGGCGCGATGAACCCGAAAATGCCTTCATAGCTGAGGCCCTTGATCGTCTCGTCCAGCGTCTGCACCTGCGGGAACTGCTTGTTGCGGCGGGGGTCGGCGACGGCGAGCAGTTTCAGGTTGCCGGCCTGCACGTGCGGCACGGCGGAGTCGAGCACCACGAAGGCCGCCTGCACCCGGCCCGGCAGCAGTTCGCGGTAGGCGGTGGCGCTGCCCGCGAACGGCACGTGCACGATGTCGATTCCGGCGCGCTTGCGCAGCAGCTCGCCGGTGATGTGCCCGCCGGTGCCGATGCCCAGCGAGGCCCAGGAAATCGCGCCCGGTTTCGCTTTCGCGACCTGGATGAATTCGGCAAGGTTGTTGGCGCCGAGCGACGGATGCGCGACGAACGCCACGGTCGTGGTGCCGATCTGCGTCACCGGGGTGATGTCCTTGAACGTGTCGTACGGCAGGTCGCCGCGCAGGCTCGGGTTGATCACGAGGTTGCCGATCGCCAGCGCGAACGTATGGCCGTCCGGCGGCGCCTGCACCAGCGCCTGCGTGGCGACGATCGTGCCGGCGCCCGGCTTGTTTTCCACCACGACCGGCTGGCCCCACAACTCGGCCAGTTTGAGCGCGATCGGCCGGATCACGGCGTCGGTCGATCCGCCGGCTTGCTGCGGCGAAATCAGTTTCACGGCCCGCGTGGGCCGGAACGCGGCGCCTGGCTGCTGCGCCAGGGCCGGCAAGGCGCCGGCAGCCGCTGCGGCGAGGCCCGCCAGCAGGCGGCGCCGGTTCAATCGGGGAAGGGCTTGCATGGAATCCTCCATTGAAGAATCGCTCGTCATTGCGGGCTTGACCCGCAATCCCTGGATCCCGGGGCCAAGCCCGGGATGACAGGAGTTGCTCACGCCACCGACAGGCTCGGATGCGGCCAGGCCACCGAGGCGCCCTGCGCTTCGAAATCCCGTCGGCCTGCTTCCAGCGCCGCCTGCAGTTGCGGCACCACCTGCCGCGGGGCTTCGCCCAGGCCGCGCACGATGCATACGCCGTCGGCGCCGCAGCGTGCCGCGTCGCGCACCTGTTCGGGCGCGAGCACGCCGCCGATCGCCACCACCGGCGCGCCCGCCATGCGGCACCACCAGGCGAGGTTGTCCAGGCCTTGCGCGATCCACGGCATCGCCTTGGTCAGCGTCGGCCACACCGGGCCGCAGGCGATGTAGCGCGGCGCCAGCGCGCGGGCGCGGCACAGTTCCCACAGGCTGTGCGAACTGATGCCCAGCGCAAGTCCGGTGGCCAGCAGGGCGGCGCGTCCGTCCTCGCCCAGCGCCTGCAGGTCTTCCTGGCCGAGGTGCACGCCCGGCGCGCCGAGCTCGGCGGCGAGCTGCCAATGATCGTTGACGAACAGTTCGGCATCCGTGGACCGGCAGGCGTCGACGCTGCGCTCGATCTCGCCGCGCAGGTGCGCCCACCACTGCGCGTGCGGCGCGGGCGGCTGCTTGATCCGCAACTGCACGGTGCGCACACCGGCATCGACCACCTGCTGCACGCGCTCGGCGCTGTCCACGATGCCGTACAGGTCGAGCCGGCGCGACGTGTCCACCCGTGCGCCGACGAAGCGCGGCTCGTCTCCCCACGACAGTTGCGGCAGCAACGCAGGGTCGTGCACGAACTGCGTCCCGCGATCCGGCTGCGCGTCCGCTCCGGGACGCCGAGTGCAGGCCATCATCGCCAGCACGGCGGCGTCGGCAAACACGAAACCTTTGGCGACGGCCGCCGCGGCCTGGCCGGTGAACAGCGCAACGTTGCCGCTGTCGCAGCCCATGCCGCGCGGGGCCGCCAGCCAGCCGCATGCATGTTCGCTCTGCAGCCAGACGAGCGGGCGCGCGTCCGCGCCTTCGACCAGGCACACGGCGCCGGCACCCGCCTCCCGCAGCGCGCGGGCCGCCGCGGGTGCGTCGCCCGTCACGCCGGTTGTGCGATGCCCGAGCCATTGCTGCGCGTCGGCCAGCGAGCCGACGACCAGGGTCGCGGGTTCGCCCGGCCGGGGGCGCCAGTCGCCGATGGCGGCGACACGACGCTGCTCTGGCTTGCTCATCACGGCTTGCCGAGCAGCACGGGCGCGCCGCCGACGGGCGTGCTCGGCACCGCGAAGTCCTGCGCCGCGATCAGGCCGGCATGGCGCGCCACGCGGCCCGCCTCGATGGCGCAGCGGATGGCGCGCGCATGGGCGACCGTATCGCGCGACTGCGCCACGGCGGTATTGAGCAGCACGGCGTCGAACCCGAGCTCGAGCGCCTGCGCCGCATGCGAAGGCGCGCCGATGCCGGCATCGATGATCAGCGTGGCGTCGGGCAGGCGCTCGCGCAGGACGCGCAGCGCCGCTCGATTGAGCAGACCCTGGCCCGAACCGATCGGCGCGCCCCAGGGCATCAACAGCGGGCAGCCGGCGTCGAGCAGCCGGCGGCAGCCGATGAGGTCGTCGGTGCAATACGGAAACACCGTGAACCCGTCGCGCACCAACTGTTCGGCGGCC
>JAGRPN010000161.1 GCA_019449555.1 Ramlibacter sp. | reverse complement strand
GCCGAATTGCCTGTCATTTTTGTTTCTCCTACGTTGTTTCGATTGAGTAACGTGCTTAGAGGCGCCCCGCAAGCGGTGCCCCCGCTGCGTTGCTTCCTCGTAGCCCCCAGCAGGCGGGGCGGAGACGATTGGCCAACCGCAGGAGTATATAAGGCCGAGCCAGCGCGCCAATCCGGTGCCCGCAGGGAAAGCAAGCGGCGTGAAATAATTCTAGGGTTAGTACCGAGATCTATTCGAACTTCCTTTGACGAAACGAAAAGCGATGTCCCTTGACCAAGTCACTCCCGGCAGCCATGTTCCCGACGCCTTCAACGTGATCATCGAGATCCCGATGAACGCCGACCCGGTGAAGTACGAGGTGGACAAGGAAACGGGCGCCATCTTCGTGGACCGCTTCATGAGCACGTCGATGCACTACCCGACCAACTACGGGTACGTGCCCAGGACGCTCAGCGGCGACGGCGACCCGGTCGACGTGCTCGTGATCACGCCCGTGCCCTTGATCCCCGGCGTGGTGGTGACCTGCCGGCCGCTGGGCATCCTGATGATGGAAGACGAGGCGGGCCAGGACGGCAAGGTGCTGGCCGTGCCCACCGACAGGATCCTCGGGATCTACAGCCAGTGGCAGACACCCGAAGACCTCAATCCGGTGCGGCTGAAGACGATCGCGCACTTCTTCGAGCACTACAAGGACCTGGAGCCCGGCAAGTGGGTGAAGATCCTCGGCTGGGAGGGGCCCGAGGCCGCGCGCAAGGAAATCATGGACGGCATCGCGAACTACGCGCGCCAACTCGCTTAGGCGATCACGATCACGCGCGCCGGAACGGGCTGCGCTGCTCCAGATGTTCCAGGTAATCGCCGATGCCCCGGCCTTCGCGCTCGAGGAACCGCTCGACCGCATCGGCGAACGCGGGATGCGCCAGCCAGTGCGCACTGGTCGTCTTCACCGGCAGCAGCGCCCTGGCCATCTTGTGCTCGCCCTGCGCGCCGCCTTCGAAGCGGTCATAACCCTGTTCGATGCACCACTGCAGCGGCTGGTAATAGCAGGCCTCGAAATGCAGGCAGTCGACCCGCTGCAGCGCGCCCCAGTAACGGCCATAGGCCACCTTCTCCGACCGCGCTCCTCCGGTTGAATTATGTGTTGCCAGCGCGATCAGGCTGGCGGCGATCGGTTTGCCGGAGCGTTCAGCGACGAACAATAGCCAGTTCTCGGGCATGTCGGCCGCCATGCCGCGAAAGAAGTCGCGTGTGAGGTAAGGGGGATTGCCGTGCTCGTAGTACGTGCGCTCGTAGCAGCGGTAGAAGAAATTCCAGTCCGTCGCCGTGATGTCGCGGCCCTCGGACCAGCGGAAACCGACGCCCGCTTCAGTCACCTTGCGCCGTTCCTGCCGGATCTTCTTGCGTTTGTCCTGGGCGAGGCTGGCCAGGAACGCGCCGAAGTCCGGCCACGGCCGGTTCATCCAGTGGAACTGCACGTTGTGGCGCAGCATCAGGCCGCACGCCTCGGCGGCGACGACATCCTCGTCGCCGCCAAACAGCAGGTGCAGCGACGACAGCTGCTGCGTGCCGCACCAGGCAAGCACGGCGCGCAGCAGCGCCTGGCGGGCCGCTGCATCGCGAGCCAGCAGGCGCGTCCCTGGCACGGGCGTGAACGGGACCGCGATCACGGCCTTCGGGTAATAGGCGAGGCGATGCTCTTCGTATGCATGGGCCCATGCCCAGTCGAAGACGTACTCGCCGTACGAGTGATCCTTCAGGTACAGCGCACAGGCAGCCTCCAGGCGTTCGCCGCCCCACAATGTCACGAACCGTGGCGTCCACCCCGTCTTCGGCGTCGCGCTGGCGCTGCGCTCCAGCGCGGCCAGGTACTCGTGACGCATGAACGGGCTCGGCGACGGCTGCCCGGCCAGCAATTCGTTCCATGCGGCGGCTTCCACCTCGAGCGGCGACCGCAGGACCCGGGTGACATAATCGTTCGAGTTGTATCTCACTGCTGTCAATGGCTCTCAAACTCTGTATTGCCCAGCTCAACTTCGTGGTGGGCGACACCGGCGGCAACGCACAAAAGATCATCGCCGCGGCCAGGACCGCCTACGCGCAAGGCGCGCGCCTCGTGAT
>JAGRPN010000160.1 GCA_019449555.1 Ramlibacter sp. | reverse complement strand
CTGCAGCAGGAGCAGCGTGTGCGCGCGCCTGCGCAGGGCAAGGCAGCGAACCAAGAGCCAGCGGGCACACCGCGGTCGCCGCTGCGAGCGGCCGCGAACGATGCGAGCTTCCGCTGGAAACTGGTGGCCGGCGTGGCTTCGCTCACCGCGGTGGCGGCCATTGCCTGGAACGTCGCGGGTGCATTCCCGGGCAAGCCGCAGGAAGCCCAGCTGGCAGCCGGTCAGCGCGGCACCGTCCTCGCCGGCCAGCAGGGCGGAGTGATGATCCGCGACCCGCGGCTCGATGAATTCCTGGCGGCCCATCGCCAGCTCGGCGGCGCGTCGGCCTTGCAGATGCCGGCCGGTTTTCTGCGCAACGCGACCTTCGAGGGGGCAAACCGCTAACGCGGCAGCCAACGCATGCGCTACCAGGACAAGCCAGCAAACATTCTCGCCGGCCGGGGCTTAGCGGCCCTGTGCGCCTTGTGCATTTCGGGTTGGGCCGCGGCACAGTCGGCGGCGCCCGTGCCCATCGCGCAGCAGCGGACGCCCGGGGAACAAGGTCGGTACCCGGAGCGCAGTATCACGGATTGGCTGATGCGAATGCATGAGGCATCGCGCCTTCGCAGCTACATCGGCACCCTGGTGGTCTCTTCCAACAATGGCGTGATGTCGAGCGTCCGGGTCTGGCATGCCTGCGAGGCAGGCCAGCAGATCGAGCGCGTCGAGTCGCTCACGGGGGCCCCGCGCTCGAGTATCCGGCGCAATGACGAGGTCACCACGTTCTTGCCCGAGAGCCGCGTCGTGCGCACCGAGAAGAGCGAGCCCCTGGGAATGTTCCCGGCACTGGTCGACTCCAACGAATCGTCGATTCCGGAGTTCTACACGGCGCGGCGCATCGGCGCCGACCGCGTGGCGGGGTTCGCGACCGAAGTGGTCGAACTCGCTCCCAAGGACACTCTGCGATTCGGCTACCGGGTGTGGAGCGAAAAGAAAACCGGCCTGGTCGTGAAGCTGCAAACGATGGACGGCGACGGCAAGGTCCTGGAGCAGGCTGCCTTTTCCGAACTCCAGCTCGACGCCCCCGTGCGGCCGGCGAAACTCGGCCGCATGATGACGCCGCCGCCCGGATGGCGGATCGAAAAGGCGGAAGCCGTGAAGACGGATGCAGCGGCCGAGGGCTGGAGCATCAGGTCGGCGGTGGCGGGCTTCAAGCCGGTGAGCTGCTATCGGCGGCCGCTGGCCGGCGCGACATCCGCGCAGGCAACGCTGCAATGGATCTTCTCCGACGGCTTGGCGGCGGTGTCGCTGTTCCTCGAACCCTATGACCAGCAGCGCCATGTCCAGGAAGGCCTGTTCTCGAGTGGCGCCACGCAGACGCTCACGCAGCGCGTGCAGGACTGGTGGCTCACGGCAGTGGGCGAAGTGCCGCCGCAGACACTGAAGGCGTTTGCGCAGAGCCTTGAGCGCCGCAAATAGGCCCACAAATCCGGCGGAATGTGCGATGGTTCGGGCCTGCGCGTTGCGAACCATTTGCCCGCATTTGCATTCTCAGCTCTATCTGTCCGTCTCTGATTGAAAGGTCGACATGTTCAGGATCGATTGGAAGAAACTGCGCGCCGGCGCATTGGCGATGAGCGTGGCCGTCGGCACCACGGTGGCGCTGGTCCCGGCGCAGCCCGCCGCCGCGCAGGGCAGGACGTTGCCCGATTTCACCGACCTGGTCGAACAGGTCGGCCCGTCGGTGGTCAACATCCGCACGCTGGAGCGCGCCCGCAGCAGTAGCGGCAGTGCTGCCCCGGGCCCCATGGACGAGGAAATGCAGGAATTCTTCCGCCGCTTTTTTGGCCAACCGCTGCCTGGCGTTCCGCGCGGCCAGGCGCCTCGCCCGAACCGGCCGCCGCAGGAAGAAGAGCCGCAGCCGCGCGGCGTCGGCTCCGGCTTCATCCTGACGCAGGACGGCTACGTGATGACGAATGCGCACGTCGTCGAAGGCGCCGAGGAGGTGCTGGTCACGCTGCCCGACAAGCGCGAGTTCAAGGCGAAGGTGGTCGGCACGCCCGACAAGCGCACCGACGTTGCCGTCATCAAGATCGACGCCGCCGGCCTGCCGGCGGTCAAGATCGGCGACATCACGCGGCTGAAGGTGGGCGAATGGGTGATGGCAATCGGCTCGCCGTTCGGCCTGGAAAACACCGTCACGGCCGGCATCGTCAGCGCCAAGCAGCGCGACACCGGAGACTACCTGCCTTTCATTCAGACCGACGTGGCCATCAACCCCGGCAATTCCGGTGGCCCGCTGATCAACATGCGCGGCGAAGTGGTCGGCATCAACAGCCAGATCTATTCCCGTTCGGGCGGTTTCATGGGCATCTCGTTCGCCATTCCCATCGACGAGGCAATCCGGGTGGCGGAGCAGCTGCGCTCGCCCGCGGGCCGCGTGTTGCGCGGGCGGATCGGCGTGCAGATCGATCAGGTGACCAAGGACGTCGCCGAATCGATCGGGCTCGGCAAGGCCCAGGGCGCGCTCGTGCGCAGCGTGGAAAGCGGCTCGCCGGCCGACAAGGCCGGTGTGGAAGCCGGCGACATCATCACCAAGTTCGACGGCAAGGCGATCGACCGGGCCTCCGACCTGCCGCGCATGGTCGGCAACACGAAGCCCGGCACGCGCAGCACGATGACCGTGTTCCGCCGTGGCGGCTCCAAGGATTTGGGTGTCACGGTCGCCGAGTTCGAGCCCGAGAAACCCGCCATTCGCCCCACCGCCGGGAAGGAAGAAAAACCGAAGGGTTCGCCGGCGGCGCAATCGGTCGGCTTGACGGTGAGCGAGCTGAGCGATGCGCAGAAGAAGGAGCTCAAGCTCAAAGGCGGCGTGAAGGTGGAGACCGCCACCGATGGCGCCGCGCGCGCCGGTATTCGCGAAGGCGACATCATCGTTGCGATAGGCAACACCGAGATCAACACCGTGCGGGAGTTCGACGCCGTGCTGGCGAAAGTGGACAAGAGCAAGCCCATTCCGGTGCTGCTGCGCCGGGGGGAACTGGCCACGTATCTGCTGATCCGCCCCGCGCGCTGAAGCGGCCCCGGCCGAGGACAGCAAAGCCCCAGCCCGTGGTCGGGTTTGGGGCTTTTTATTTCCAGTACCGAAAAACAAACGCGTGGCTGCGAATTTTTTTCCGACGTTGAAACGGCATCATAAGTGTGCGTACACTAACTTTTTTGACCAGCTAATTACATTTTTGGATAGAATCCACCCAGCTCACCGGCGATTAGCGGCATATCGAAAAGGGGCGAAACCACCATGCGGGATGGATATCCGTGGTGCACAGCCGATCCACAGATCGCCCACAAGTTGTCCCACCGGTTGCCCCCCGAGACTGTTGATAAGTTGTGAATAACTCCCCTGTTGTTGGTCTGCAACGACCCGTTTTGACGGTCTGTTCGGCTGTACGCCCTGGGCTTTTTGCCTACAATGAAGCTCCAACTATCGCAGTTGCCATAGATTGTTGGTTTAGGGCGCGTCACCACTCGACGCGCCCTTTTTTCTTTTCTGCGCCCGTTGCAATTCAATCACTTAAGCGTTCCCGTTGATGAATCACATCAGAAACTTCTCGATCATCGCGCACATCGATCACGGCAAATCCACGCTCGCGGACCGCTTGATCCAGCGTTGCGGCGGGCTGTCGGATCGCGAGATGGAAGAGCAGGTACTCGACTCGATGGATCTCGAAAGGGAGCGTGGGATAACCATCAAGGCACAGACTGCTGCACTGCGCTACACGGCGCGTGACGGGCAGGTCTACAACCTCAACCTGATCGACACGCCGGGCCATGTGGACTTCTCGTACGAGGTCTCGCGTTCCTTGTCCGCATGCGAGGGCGCGCTGCTCGTGGTCGACGCGAGCCAGGGCGTCGAAGCGCAGACCGTCGCCAACTGCTACACCGCGCTGGACCTCGGCGTGGAAGTGGTGCCGGTACTCAACAAGATGGATTTGCCGCAGGCCGATCCCGAAACCGCCAAGTCCGAAATCGAGGAAGTGATCGG
>JAGRPN010000159.1 GCA_019449555.1 Ramlibacter sp. | reverse complement strand
CAGCCGCCCCAGAAATCGCCCCCACCGGGCACCGCCTGCCGCGAGCCAGCAATGTGGGTGTACGTTTGGAGCGCCTGATCCATCTCTGCAAAGTCGAGACCGGACAAACGCACGGGACGCCGGCGCGCAGCGCCGGTCACCTCGTTGATGCGGCGCGGCCTGCCCGGTCCCGACTTTGCCGCGAGGTCTGCGATTTTCGCGAGCCGTCGGCTTAAAAGCGCTCGCCCGCCCGCAGATACCGCCACTGCCCGAGCGGCAGGCCCGCCATCGGCAAGCGGCCCAGTCGAATGCGTTTCAACGCAAGCACCGTGAGGCCTACCTGCTCGCACATCCACGGCACCCGATCCGGTCCGATGCCCTTGAGGGCGAACCGCAGGCGCCGTTCGCTCTGCCAGCTGACCTTGATCGGCGGCAGCGCCCGGCCTTCGAATTGCAGGCCGTGGCACAGCTGCGCCAACGCGTCGGCGGCCGCCTCACCAGTGACCTCCGCTGTCACTTCCTGTTCCATCGACGAAGCCTCTTCGGTGAGCTTGCGCACCACACCGCGCATTTGGCTGAACACGCAGAGGCCGCTCGCCTGGGCAGGCAGCGGCAGCAATGGCGTCAATTGCACGAAGTGCCGCTTCACTGGCCGAATGCCCGAGGTGTCGCCCGGCCAGCGGTGCTCGGGCACGAGCAGCGCCTGGGTTTCCTCGTAGGGCAGGTCGGCGGGCTTGTGCAGCAGCAGCGTGACCGGCTCCAGCGCCGCCGCCGACGCGCCGGGGTCCAGCTCGACGCGTTCGTCAGTGACGCGGAACTGCGGCTCCTCGACGACTTTTCCGTCCACCCGCACCCAGCCGCCTTCGATGTACTGCTCCGCCTCGCGGCGAGAGCAGGGCACGAGCGCCGCCACCCGCTTGGACAGCCGGACCGGCTCAGTCATGGATGCGGCGCTCGGGCTCACGAGAGCCCGAGCGACTCGATGCGCTGCACGTGCGCGAGCAGCGAGCGCTTGGCCACCGGCCACATGCGCGGCGGCACGTCGTCGTAGGCGAGCTCGACCCAGTCGTCCAGCGCGCCATGGGGCCGCGCCTGCATCGCGGCCATGACCTTGGCCTCGCGCTTGAGGCGATGCGCCTTCAGGTGGGCGATCGCGTGCGCCGCGAACCCCAGCACGTGGCCATGCGCCGGCAGGATGAACTCGATGCCGTAGGTCGCGCAGGCGGCGGCCAGCGTGTCCAGCGAATCGATGTAGGCCGTCATGTCGCCGTCGGGCGGGTCGACGACGGTCGTGCTGCCGTTGAGAATGTGGTCGCCCGAGAACAACAGGGCGTCCTCGAGCAGCACGAGGCACAGGTGATTGGCCGCATGCCCCGGCGTGTAGATGGCTTTCAGGCTGTGGCGCACGCCGGCGCCCTCGACCGCGATCACCTCGCCATCGCGCAACGCGCGGTCGGGCGTGAATTCGCTCATCGGCCGGGCGTTCGGGCCCGAGGGCAGGCCCAGGATCGGCGGCTTGTGCGCGCACAGCGCCTGCAGCGGCCGCGCGCCGGGCGCATGGTCCGGGTGCGAATGCGTGCAGACGATCATCCGGACGGCGCCGCCGGCCGCGCGCCAGAGCCGCTCGATGTGCTCCGGCTCGTTGGGGCCGGGATCGATGGCGATGTAGCCGGTGGCCGGATCGCCCACCAGATAGCTGTTGGTGCCGGGGCCGGTCATCACGCCGGGATTGGGCGCGGTCAGGCGCGTCACGTTCTTCAGCAGCGGCACGGGCTCGTCGCTGCACCAGTCGAGATGGTGGACGACGTGGCCGTCGGGGCTGACCAGCGCGAGTTCGCCATACGGCATCTCGTGCTCCATATAGCGCGCTTCGGCGCCGCTCAGCAAGCCGGCCCGCGGGCAGCTCGTCCACAGCGGCTGCTCGCCGGCGCAGGCCTGCAGCACCGTATCCGTCGTCTCGAATTTCGCCAGCCGCTCCAGCGTGCGGATAGTCGGAAAGATCATGAAGAAATTGCCGGCCTCATGGCGGGCCAGCGCGTCGGCCGGCCGCACCCACACCGGCTCGAACTGCTCGGCCTCGTCGGCCACGGGCGACTGGTCCGCCGGCATGCGCGCAACCAGGAAATTGACGTCGAAGCGCCGGGGCAGGTCGCGGTCGGTGATCCAGTGCGCCAGCACGTACACCTGGTCGGCCGCCAGCGTGAGCCCGAGGGCGCGGCATTGTTCGACGAACGGCCGGTGCCGCTCGATCCGGGCGATGTCCTGCGCACCGGCAGGGCGACCGTCCGCGTGCCGGGCCAGCAAGACGCCGAGTTCCTCGAAGCTCTCGCGGATGGCGGCGATCGCCTGAGTCAGGCCGGCATCGCCCTGCGTCGGACGGCGGGCCGCCGCGTCATGGGCTTGCGCGTCGGCGGGATCGATCGCGCCGCCGGGGAACACGTACGCGCTGGGGGCGAAGCTGGCGCTCGGTGAGCGCCGGGTCATCAGCACCTCGAGGCCGCCCGGCGTGTCGCGCAGCAGCAGGACCGTGGCGGCGGGACGCGGCACGACGGGCTCGCGCTGCGCATGCAGGAGTTGGGAAGGTCGGACCATCCCTCATTATCGGCAGCACCCGGGCCCAGGTGGTGAGGGAAAACAACATCGAGGGCGACCGAAAAGCGGGCTGCGCGGATAATCGCCGGCATGCGAATCCGCTTCACCAAGATGCAGGGCGCCGGCAACGACTTCGTCGTGCTCGATGAGACCCGCGGCCCGCTGAACCTCACGCCCGGCCAGTACCGCTTCCTGGCCGACCGCCACTTCGGGGTGGGCGCCGACCAGGTGCTGTCGGTGCGGCCCGCGCCGGCCGAGGGTGTCGATTTCGAATACGTGATCCATAACGCCGACGGCGGCCAGGTCGAGCAGTGCGGCAATGGCGCGCGCTGCTTCATGCGCTTCGTGCGCGACCGTGGCCTCACCTCGCGCGACGCCGTCAAGGTG
>JAGRPN010000158.1 GCA_019449555.1 Ramlibacter sp. | reverse complement strand
CGGCATCTCCATCGACGGCCCGGTGCGGGGCTGGTTCACCGACGACACGCCCGGGCGGTTCGAATCCTACGGCTGGAACGTCATCGCCGGCATCGACGGCCATGACCCGGTGCAGCTGGACGGTGCGATCCGGCGCGCTCGCACCCTGGCGGCGCAGCCGCGCGGCGGGCCGACCCTGATCTGCTGCAAGACGGTGATCGGCCGCGGCTCGCCCAACAAGGCGGGCACGCACGACGTGCATGGCGCCGCCCTCGGAGCCCAGGAGGTGGCAGCGACGCGCGAGGCGCTGGATTGGACGGCCGCCCCCTTCGAAGTGCCGCCGGCGCTCGCGCTTGCCTGGGATGCATGCGAACGTGGCGCTGCCGCCGAACGCGCCTGGCGCGAGCGGTTCCAGACCTATCGCGCTTTGTTCCCGCGGGAAGCCGCCGAGTTCGAGCGCCGGATCGCTGGAGAACTGCCGGAGCGCTTCGCCGAACAAGTGCGCTCACAGCTCGAACTCGCCGCCGGGAAGACCGAGTCCGTCGCCACCCGCAAGGCGAGCCAGCAGGCGCTGGATGCCATGGCGCCGCTGCTGCCCGAGCTGTTCGGTGGATCGGCGGACCTCACGGCGTCCAACCTGACGAATTTCAAGGGCTGCGTGCGCGCCGGGCGCGACGCCTGGGGCAACCACCTGTCGTACGGCGTGCGCGAGTTCGCGATGGCAGCGGTAATGAACGGAATCGCGCTGCACGGCGGCTACGTTCCTTACGGCGGGACCTTCCTCACCTTCAGCGACTACAGCCGCAATGCCATCCGCATGGCGGCGCTCATGCGCCTGCGCGTGATCCACGTGCTCACGCACGATTCGATCGGGCTGGGTGAAGACGGCCCGACGCACCAGAGCATCGAGCACATCCCTGCGCTGCGACTGATCCCGCACCTGGACGTCTGGCGGCCGTGCGACAGCCTGGAAACGGCCGTGGCCTGGACGTGCGCGGTGCAGCGGCGCGACGGCCCCTCCGCGTTGTGCCTGTCACGCCAGAACCTGCCGCAGCTGTCGCGTGACGCCGCGCGAGCGCAGGACATCGCGCGCGGCGGCTACGTGCTATCGGACCCACCCGGCGCGCATGCGGTCATTCTCGCCACCGGCTCGGAAGTCTCGTTGGCGATGGCGGCCCAGCTGGAGCTAGCCCTGGAAGGCATCGCCGCGCGTGTCGTCTCCATGCCGTGCACCAGCCGCTTCGATCGGCAGCCCCGGTCCTACCAGGACCACGTGTTGCCTCCTGCGTGGCCTGCCATCGCGGTGGAAGCGGCGCATCCCGACTTCTGGCGCAAGTACGTCGGGCGCAGCGGAAGCGTGATCGGTATCGCGAGCTTCGGCGAATCGGCGAGCGCCCAGGACCTGTACGCGCACTTCGGCATCACGGCCGCGCGCGTCGCGCAAGAGGTGCGCCGGCTGGTGCGGCGCAACGCCCCCGCGGCCGCGCCGGCCGAGCCCGTGCTGGCGGCCTGACGGTACGGGTTTCTCCCAAGATCGACAGCAATCGACTGCCGCACGCGCTGTTCGACTTCATGCTACATTCGCCGCTCTTTATATTCGGCTAACCTGATTTGCTGGAGAAATTGAAGCGATGAAGCTCGTGATCCTCGCGGCGGCCGCCCTGGTTGCCACCCCCGTGTTCGCAAACAAGGACGTTGCACAGAAGAACGGCTGCCTGGCGTGTCATGCGCCCGACAGGAAGATCGTCGGGCCCGCGTACCAGGACGTCGCGAAGAAGTACGCCGGACACAACGATGCGGAAGCGATGCTCGTCGCGAGCATCAAAGCCGGCGGCTCCGGCAAGTGGGGACCGGTGCCCATGCCCCCGCAGGCCGCGCTCAGCGATGCCGACGCGAAAGCGTTGGCCGTGTGGGTCCTGGGCGGCGCGAAATGATCGTGCCCGGGCCGGTCGGCCGCGCATGCGGCCACTGCTGTCGAGCAGCTTGCGCTTCGCGCCTAGCGTAAACCCCGAATCGACATCGGCCTTGCCGCTGATATATTGCTAATTCTGCATATAGCGATAAATAACATGAACGCTCCCCGGCTGCGTCCAGCCCCCGAAAACTTTCTCGACCGCGATGGCGTCGCCCAGGTGTTTGCGCAGGCGCGCAGTGGCCGGCGCGACTTCATCCGCGGTGCCTTCGCCGCCGCTGCCGCCGGGCTCGCCCTGCCGGCGGCCCAGGCGCAGAACACGGCACCGGCCGACGGTGACCCGAACATCCTGAACCTGCCGGAGCATTCGAAGTCGCTCGGCCAGCCGATCGCGATGGGGTATGGCAAGCCGTCGAAGTACGAGGCCAACGTCCAGCGCCGCCGCAGCCCGGGCCTCACGCAGACGACGCAGGCATCGGTCTCGTTCGCACCGCTGCAGTCACTGTTCGGGATCGTGACGCCCAGCGGCCTGCACTTCGAACGGCACCACCAGGGCTGGTGGGACATCGACCCCTCCAAGCACCGCTTCATGGTCAACGGCATGGTGAAGACCCCCAAGGTGTTCACCATGGATGAGCTCATGCGGCTGCCCTCCGTGTCGCGCTTCCATTTCATCGAATGCGGCGCCAACACCGGGATGGAATGGGGCAACGTGGCCGTCCCGACCTGCCAGTACACGCACGGGATGCTGTCTTGCAGCGAGTTCACGGGCGTGCCCCTGATCACGCTGCTCGAGATGGCGGGCGCGGATCTCACGAAGGGCAAGTTCGTGCTCGCCGAAGGCGGCGACGGCTCGTCGATGACGCGCACGATCCCCATGAGCCTGGTGCGCTCGGGCGAAGTGCTGGTCGCCTATGGCCAGAACGGCGAGATGCTGCGCCCGGAAAACGGCTACCCGCTGCGGCTGGTCGTGCCCGGCGTGCAAGGCGTGAGCTGGGTGAAATACCTGCGCCGCGTGGAACTGGGCGACCAGCCGTACGCCACCAAGGACGAGACGATCCACTACGTGGACCTGATGCCCGATGGCCAGCACCGCCAGTACACGAGCACCCAGGAATGCAAGAGCGTGGTGACCACGCCGTCGGGCGGCCAGACGCTGCTGGACAAGGGCTTCTACAACGTCACCGGGCTCGCCTGGTCCGGTCGCGGCAAGGTCAAGCGGGTGGACGTGTCGGCCGACGGCGGGCGCAACTGGCGCACGGCGCGGCTGGAGAGCCCGGTCCTCAGCAAGTGCCTCACCCGTTTTTCCATCGACTGGGTGTGGGACGGCAAGCCGGCCATCATCCAGAGCCGCGCCACCGACGAGACCGGCTACGTCCAGCCGGGCTACCGCCAATTGCGCGCGGTGCGCGGCACGCGCTCGATCTACCACAACAACTCGATCCAGTCCTGGCTGGTCGAGCAAAGCGGCGAGGTGAAGAATGTCCAGGTCGGTTAACGCACTCGCCGCCGTCGCGCTGGCCGGCGCCGCCGCTTTCGCATCGGCGCACGCGGGCGAGCGGTTCCCCGGCGTGGGCCGCGACGCGACCCCCAGGGAAGTCGCCGCGTGGGACATCGACGTGCGCCCCGATTTCAAGGGTTTGCCCCCCGGCTCCGGCAGCGTCGCGAAGGGACAGGAAGTCTGGGAAGCCAAGTGCGCCTCCTGCCACGGCGTGTTCGGCGAGTCCAACCAGGTCTTCAACCCGCTCGTGGGCGGCACCACCGCCGACGATGTCAAGACCGGCCACGTGGCCAGCCTGAAGCGCACCGACTATCCGGGCCGCACGACGATGATGAAGGCCTCCACGCTGTCCACGCTGTGGGACTACATCAACCGCGCGATGCCGTGGTCGCAACCGAAGTCGCTCAGCGTCGAGGAGGTGTACGCGGTGACCGCGTACCTGCTCAACCTCGCGGACGTGATCCCCTCCGACTTCACGCTGTCCGACAAGAACATCCGTGAAGTGCAGCAGCGGCTGCCCAACCGCAACGGGATGACCACGGACCATGCGCTCTGGCCGGGTAGCGAGATCGGCAAGACCCGACCGGACGCGGTCGGCACCGCCTGCATGAAGGACTGCGCCGTGGACGCCAAGGTCACTTCGATGTTGCCGGGCTTTGCGCTCAACGCGCACGGCAACCTGGCCGAGCAGAACCGCACCGTGGGCGCACAGCGCGGCATCAACACCGCGCCGGCGCCGGCCGCCGGTGCAACGAAACCGGCCGACGACAAGGCCGCCGCGCAGCCCGCCTCCGCTGTGCCGGCCGCGAAGGCTGCAGCTGCCGGCGCCGAAGTGGATGGCAAGGCCGTCCAGGCGCTGGCGCAAAAGAACAACTGCGTTGCGTGCCACGCCATCGATACGCGCATCGTCGGGCCGAGCTGGTCGGAGATCGCGAAGAAGCACGAAGGCAAGGCCGATTACATCGCAGCCAAGATCCGCTCCGGTGGATCGGGGGTGTGGGGCGCGATCCCCATGCCGCCGCAGACATTGAGCGATGACGAGGCCAGGCGCATCGCGAGCTGGCTGGCCGCCGGCGGCAAGCCGTGAAACGCAGGGATATCCCCCATCGGCCGCGTCCGCGCATTTATTAGCATCCACTTAATTTTCCAGGAGCCCCTTTCATGCAATCCCGTCGCGAGATCCTCAAGCAAAGCGCCACCGTGGCCGGCCTGCTCGCCGCCACCGGCCTGTTCCCCCGCCTGGCGTTCGCCGCCTGGAACAAGGCGGCCTTCGACGCCAAGAGCGTTGCGGACGTCACCAAGGCGTACGGCGCCGGCGCGCCCACCGAGAGCAAGGACGTCACCCTCACCGGCCCCGACATCGCCGAAAACGGCGCGGTCGTGCCGCTGGCGGTGGCGACCACGCTGCCCAACGTCAAGCACGTGCTGCTGCTGGTGGAAAAGAATCCGAGCGCGCTCGTCGCGAAGTTCGATGTCAGCGACGCGGTGGAGCCGAACTTTTCCACCCGCGCCAAGATGGGCCAGTCCTCGGACGTGTACGCCGTCGCGATCACTGCGGACGGCAAGGCCCACTACGCCAAGAAAGAAGTGAAGGTCACGCTCGGCGGCTGCGGCGGCTGATCGCGTTTCCGTCCCCTTTCACCCATCCCAGAGTTCCAGGAGCATTCACATGTCAGACCCGATGCGCATCCGCGCCCAGGCAGCCGGCGGCAACGCCACCGTCCGCGTCCTCATGGCCCACGAAATGGAAACCGGCCAGCGCAAGGACGCGGCCGGCAAGATCATCCCCGCGTGGCACATCACCGATGTCACCGCCACCCTCAACGGCAAGCCCGTGCTGAGCGCCGAGTGGGGGCCCGCCGTCGCCAAGAACCCGTTCCTGCAATTCGTCGTCAAGGGCGCGAAGGCCGGCGACAAGATCGGGATCACCTGGAAGGACAACCGGGGCGACACGCGCACCGACGAGGCGACGGTTTCCTGAAAGCGGATCCGTTTCGACTGCAAGACCAACAAGGAGACAAGCGCATGATGATGAAGACCGCAATGGTGCTGCTCGGCTGCCTCGCCGCCGGTGCCGCACTGGCGCAGAAATCGGCGACGCAGTCGATCGAGGAATACCGCGCCATGCTCGCCGACGGCAACCCGGCCGAGCTGTTCGAGGCCAAGGGCGAAGCGCTGTGGAAACAGAAGCGCGGCCCGAAGAACGCGTCGCTCGAGGCCTGCGACCTCGGCAAGGGCCCGGGCGTGATCAAGGGCGCATTCGTCGAGTTGCCGCGGTACTTCCCCGACACGAAGCGCGTGCAGGACCTGGAGACCCGCCTCGTCACGTGCATGGAGACGCTGCAGGGTTTGAACGGCAAGGAAATCGCGGCCACGCCGTTCGGCAAGGGCGAGCAGAACAACGTCACCGCCCTGGCGACTTGGATCGCGGGCGAATCGAAAGGCATGAAGTTCAACCTGTCGCAATCGCATCCGCAGGAACAGATCGCCTACGAGGTCGGCAAGCGGCTGTTCTTCCAGCGCGGCGGCCCGCACGATTTTTCGTGCGCCTCCTGCCACGGCGCCGACGAGAAGCGCATCCGGCTGCAGGACCTTCCGAACCTCACGAAGAATCCGGGGGCCGGCAACGGCTTCGGCGCCTGGCCTGCGTACCGCGTATCGAACGGGCAGATGTGGGGCATGCAACTGCGCCTGAACGACTGCTACCGCCAACAGCGCTTTCCCTATCCCGGCTTCGGCAGCGACGCGACGATCGCACTGGCCACCTACCTCGGCGTGAACGGCAAGGGCGGCACGTCCACCGCGCCCGCCATCAAACGCTAACGCTGGAGACACGCATGAAATTCGACCGTCGCCATTTCATCGGCGCCTTCGCGGTGGCCGCCGGACTCGCCGGCTGCGCTTCGCTGCCCGGCTCCTCGCTGCCCGCGTCCGCGGAACTCGACCGGATCGCCGCGCAGGTCGCCAAGGCGTCCTTCCGCGACCAGGGCATGGTCAAGGTGGACCGCCTGGTGCAGGACGATGCCAACCGCGAGTGCAGCGCAGCGGACGTGGCCGGCCGCCCGATCGACCCCGCCATCGCCAAGACCATCGAGGCCGCCAACCTCAAGACCATCAAGTGGCCCACCGATGGCAAGTTCCTGGGCGACTGGAAAGCCGGCGAGCAGATCGCGCAGAGCGGGCGCGGCCTCACGTGGTCCGACGATGCGAAGGTGGCCAACGGCGGCAACTGCTACAACTGCCACCAGATCACGAAGGAGGAAATCTCCTTCGGCACGATCGGGCCCAGCCTGTACCAGTACGGCAAGATGCGTGGCGTCACCGACCCGAACAACCCCGCCGCCAAGCCCATCGTCGAGTACACCTGGGGCAAGATCTGGAACGCGAAAGCGTACAACGCCTGCTCCAACATGCCGCGCGCCGGGCATGGCGGCATCCTGACCGAGCAGCAGGTCAAGCACATCGTCGCACTGCTGCTCGATCCGCAGTCACCGGTGAACAAGTGAGTTGAATGATCGCTCCCCCGCCGGGGGAGGCAAGACAGGCATGAACCTCTCCAAACGTGAATTCCTCCAGGTGCTCGGCGCGGCGTCGGTCGCCGGCATGAGCCTGGGGCGCTGGGCCCAAGCGGATGCGGCGACCGCGGCCGACGCGCTGTACGACCTGCCGAAATTCGGCAACGTGTCGTTCCTGCACATGACCGATTGCCACGCGCAACTCAAGCCGATCTACTTCCGCGAGCCGAGCGTGAACCTCGGTATCGGCAGCATGAACGGCAACCTGCCGCACCTGGTGGGCGAACACCTGCTCAAGAGCGCGAAAATACCGGCCGGCTCGGCCGACGCATACGCCCTCACCTACCTCGATTTCGAGCAGGCCGCGCGGCGTTATGGCAAGGTCGGCGGCTTTGCGCATCTCGCGACCCTGGTGAAGCGGCTCAAGGCCAGCCGGCCGGGCGCGCTGCTGCTCGACGGCGGAGATACGTGGCAAGGGTCCGGCACGGCGCTGTGGACCCGGGGGCAGGACATGGTCGATGCAGCCAAGCTGTTGGGCGTGGACATCATGACCGGCCACTGGGAGTTCACGCTCGGCATGGACCGCGTCAAGGAAATCGTCGAAAAGGATTTCCAGGGCAAGGTGGATTTCCTCGCGCAGAACGTCAAGACCACCGACTTCGGCGACCCGGTTTTCAAGCCGTACGTGATCCGCGAAATCAATGGCGTGCCGTGCGCCGTCATCGGGCAGGCGTTCCCGTACACACCGATCGCGAATCCGCGCTACATGGTCGCCGACTGGAGCTTCGGCATCCAGGACGACAACATGCAGAAGGTGGTGGACGAGGCCCGTGCGAAAGGCGCGAAAGTGGTCGTCGTGCTCAGCCACAACGGCATGGACGTGGACCTCAAGATGGCCAGCCGCGTCACCGGCATCGACGCCATCATGGGCGGCCACACGCACGACGGCATGCCGGTGGCGAGCGTGGTCAGCAACAAGGCGGGCAAGACGCTGGTCACCAACGCCGGCTCGAACGGCAAGTTCCTGGCCGTGATGGATTTCGACGTGAAGGGCGGCTTGGTGCGCGACTTCCGCTATCGCCTGCTGCCCGTGTTCGCCAACATGCTGCCCGCCGACAAGGAGATGGAAGCGCTGATCGACAAGATCCGGGCGCCCTATGAGGCGAGACTGGCCGAGAAACTGGGCATCACCGAAGGCACGCTGTACCGGCGCGGGAACTTCAACGGCAGCGGCGACCAGTTGCTGCTCGACGCGCTGATGGACGTGCAAGGCGCCGAGATCGCGTTCTCGCCGGGCTTCCGCTGGGGCACGACGCTGCTGGCCGGCCAGCCGATCACGCGCGAGTGGCTGATGGACATGACGGCCACCACGTACTCCTACGCGACGGTGACGCAGATGAGCGGCGACACCATCAAGAGCGTGCTGGAAGACGTCTGCGACAACCTGTTCAATCCCGACCCTTATTACCAGCAGGGCGGCGATATGGTGCGCGTCGGCGGCCTGGAGTACAGCTGCAATCCGCTCGCCACGATGGGCAAGCGCATCACGGACATGCGCCTGAATGGCAAGCCGATCGAGGCGTCGCGCACGTACAAGGTCGCCGGCTGGGCGCCGGTGGCCGAGGAGGCGCGCAGTGCGGGAAACAAGCAGGTGTGGGAACTGGTCGAGCAGTGGCTCAAGGCCCGCAGCGGCGTCGTGACGCCGCGCAGGATCAACGTGCCGCGGCTCACCGGAGCCACGCCCAATCCCGGCTTCGCCCCGGTGGCGGTGTGAGCCGTCGCGCGGGCGCCGGCATCCGGCAGGCGCTCGCCGGGGTGGGGGCCGCCCTGCTCTGGCAAGCCGCGGCGGCGCAGCAGGCGACCTATGCGGTGCGCACCGTCACGCCGGAAGCCGCATTGCGCGCGGCGCGAGCGGCACTGGCTGCCTGCGCGAAAAACGGGCATCAGGTGGCAGTCGCCGTTACCGACCGCAGCGGCATCCCACTGGTCATGCTGCGCGACCGCCATGCCGGCCCGCACACGCCCGGCACCGCGACCGGCAAGGCCTACACGGCGCTGTCGTTCAAGCTCGATACCCTGTCGTTCGCCCGCACCACGCAGGCCGGCGAATCGTCGTCGGGCATCCGCCACCTGCCCGGCGTCGTCCCGATCGGCGGCGGCAGGACGATGGAATCGGCGGGCTCCATCGTGGGCGCGATCGGCGTGTCCGGCGCGCCGGGCGGCGAAGCGGACGATGCATGCGCACAGGCGGGCATCTCCGAAATCCGGGACGACCTGGAGTTCTGAGATCAACGGCCATCCCGGCCGTGCGTTGCAGTTTGAAAAAGAGCACTGTCGAGCGCCGCTGGACCGCGCACTCGGGCAATGTGGACGCTGACCGACGCGTGACCGATCGCATGCCAGAAAAACACCCACTCGCATCCCACCTGCTGAGCGTGGCAGTGCTGCTGCTGGTCCTGGCCGTGGGCGTCATCTTCGAAGCGCTGCTGGCGCGCGAGCTGTTGCAGCGACAGCAGCGGTGGTCGGATCATCATCCCACCATCGACATGCAGCTGAAGCGCCCGGACGAGGAAGTCGCGCCGCCGCACCCGAAGCGAATGCCGTACCACGGTCGTCGTGCTCCGCTCATCGCCGGCAACACGGGACCGATCGGCCAGCCGCCCCTCGCTTGACACGGGAACTGCAGAGCTGCACCGCGGCTCTCTGGGGTAAATCCCGAGCGCATCCAGTTCGTCCGATCCAACCGGACCACCCTGTCACGCCTATGATTTCGATTTTTTACGATTGCCCACGCTGCGCACCATCACCTGAGGAACGCCAATGAGACAACCGGACAGCAATGACCGCCTGCGGCGCAGGCTCGTGACCGGCGGCGCCGCGGCATTCGCAGCCGCGGGGCTGGGAAGTTTCACGCGCTCGGCGCTGGCGCAGGCCGCGACGACCGAGTTGCCGATCGCCAACGGGAAACGCAATCTGGTCGCGTTCCCGGAGAAACGGCCGCTGATCGTGCTGACCACCAGGCCGCCGCAGCTCGAAACCCCGTTCGAGCTTTTCAACGAAGGCCTGGTCACGCCCAACGATGCATTCTTCGTTCGCTACCACAACGCGGCCATCCCGACTTCCGTCGACGGCGACAAACACGCGATCAAGATCGGCGGGAATGCGTGCGGCAAGCCCTTCGAGATCACGATGGCCGAGCTGCGTTCGCAGTTCAAGCCGATCGAATACCTCGCCGTCAACCAGTGTTCCGGCAACAGCCGCAGCCTGTTCAATCCGCGCGTGACCGGCGGGCAGCTCACCAACGGAGCGATGGGCAACGCCCGTTGGCTGGGCGTGCCGCTGAGGGATGTGCTGGCGCGCGCGGAATTGAAGAACACAGCGCGGCAGGTCACCTTCAACGGGCTGGACAACGGGGTGATGGGTGGCGGCGATTTCGTCAAGGCGCTCGACGTGCACCAGGCGCTCGACCCGGACGTGATACTCGCCTACCAGATGAACGGGACCGACATTCCGATGCTCAACGGCTACCCCGTCAAGCTGGTCGTGCCCGGCTATTACGGCACCTACTGGGTGAAGCACCTGTCGGAAATCGAGGTGATCGACCGCACGTTCGACGGCTTCTGGATGAACCCGGCCTACCGTGTGCCCGACAACGACTGTGCCTGCATCGAGCCGGGCACCACGCCGGCCGCCACGCGGCCGATCGGCCGGTTCACGGTGCGTTCGTTCATCACGTCGCTCGCCAACGGCGCGCAGTTGCGCGCAGGCCAGCAGGCGCTTGTCCGCGGCATCGCTTTCGACGGCGGCCAGGGCATCCGCGAAGTCGCCTACTCGACCGACGGGGGCCAGACCTGGCGAGGCGCGAAGCTGGGCGCCGAGATGGGCCGCTATTCATTTCGCGAATTCACCTTCGCCTTCACGCCCGACAAGGGCACCCACGACCTGCGTGTGCGCGCCTGGAACCGCTCCGGGCAAAGCCAGCCGATGGAAGCGCTGTGGCAGCCGGCCGGCTACATGCGCAACGTCGTGGAGTCGGTCAAGGTCACCGCGGCCTGAAGGGACCAGCGATGAAAGCCAAAGCAATCCTCGTCGGCTCGTTCTCGGCAGTCGCCATCGCGCTTTCCGCCGGTGCCTCGGCAGGCGTGAAAACCATCCAGCTGCCGCCGGACGGCGTGCAACTCAAGCCGAGCCCGCTTCCCGGCTATGCCAAGGCGCAGGCCAACTGCGTCGCGTGCCATTCCGCGGAGTACATGCTGTATCAGCCGCCGACGGCCGCGCGGCCGTATTGGGAGGCGATGGTCAAGCGGATGAAAGCGGTGTTCAAGGCCCCGATCGAAGACACCGACGTGCCGGTGATCGTCGATTACCTGGTCAAGACCTATGGGAACGAGCAGGCGAAATGAATGAGCCGCACGTGTGGGGCGGCGAGCCGCTGCCTCACTGCTGCGGCCCGTGCACGCTGCCCTGATGGTGGCTCCCGTGGCCGGCCATCGCATCCTTGCCGTGGTCCGCCAGCTGCGCATCGAACCAGGCGTGCAGTGCTGACACCAGTCGCGGGTCGGCGGTCCGGTACGCGAGCTCGGCGCCGCCACGCACGTTCCTATAGGCGATCGAGATCGCTCCGGGCGGGGCGGCCTTGAGCTGCTCCAGCCCCGGCATGTCGCTGCCGTGGATGTGGGACGGCCCGGAGAAGTCGCCTTGGCTGAACTGCGTCTCGATCTCGCGCAGATGTTCCCGCACCAGCCGGACCTGCTGCGCATCAGCCGAATTCTTCGCCACGACGCGCTGCGTGCCGCCTTGCGCGGTCTTGGTGAACACATGGGTGGTCGCGTCGAGGCTGAATGGCATCACATCCGCGCCGCGCCGGGCCACATCGGCCTGGCGCCCCGCGTCAGCCGCCTGGCCGGCCAGCGGAAGCGTCGCGATAACAATGAAGGTGATGCGCAGCAGAGTGTGTTTCATGAAATGATCGCTTTACTTGTCAGAACTTGGCTCGCCGAGCATGCCGAACTCGACCGGTGCCTTCACGTAGAACAGATGAACGCGCTCGGCTTCCAGCCGGGAAAACAGCCGCGCGGTCTCTTCTTCGGTGAGTGCCATCACGACTTCGACCGGCTGGTCCGCGAGTTCGAAAAAATGCGCCGAGTGGATGCGCCCGTGGTGGCCGAGTCCTTCCCCCGCGGCCAGCAGCGTCGCGCCGCGCAGCCCCAGCTCCTGCGCGACGTGCAACAGCCATTCGCCCACCGGCCTGCCCTTGTGGCGGTGGTCCTGCTGGGTGAAGAAAGTGACCTGGTAGCCGTTCATGACCGCTCCTCATGCGGCGCGTGGCAGCGTCAGCACTGCCTCGAGCCCGCGTTCCGGGCGATTGCGCAGGGTGATGTTACCGCCGTATGTCTGCGCGATGTTGCGCGCGATCGTGAGGCCCAGGCCGGTGCCGCCGGTCTCGCGGCTGCGCGACGCCTCGAGCCGGTAGAAGGGCTCGAAGACCTGTTCCAGTTCGCTCTCCGGTATGCCGGGGCCTTCGTCCAACACCCGTAAGGTCAGGCACTGCGGTGTGTCCTCCACCACCACGGTCGCGCTGCCGCCGCCGTACACGGCCGCGTTGTCGACCAGGTTGCCCAGGCAACGTCGCAGCAGCGAGACCACCGCCACATAAGGCGCGTTGGCCTGCCCTTCGATGCGCACGCTGCGGCCCATCGCCTCGTTGTCGGACTGCAGGCTGTCGAGCAACGCGTTCACGTCCACCGCCAGCCGCGGCTCGTTGCCGCCCAGCCCGCGCATGAACTCGAGCGTGTGCGTGACCATGACTTCCATTTCCTTCAGGTCGGACTCGAAGCGGTGCCGCAGCTCGTCGTCGTCGAGCAGTTCGGCGCGCAAGCGCATGCGCGTGATCGGTGTCTTCAGGTCGTGCGACATGGCCGCCAGCACGCGCGTGCGGTCCTCGATGAAGCGCACCAGGCGCGCTTGCATGGTGTTGAACGCGCGCGCCGCCTGCCGGATCTCCAGCGGTCCCTGCTCGGGCAGCGCGGGACGGTTGATGTCCTTGCCCAGCGCGTCGGCGGCCTGCGCCAGCACGTGCAGCGGCCGGGTCACCCAACGCACCGCGACGTACGAAAGCACCAGCACCGCGACCAGCAGGATCCCGAGCGTGAGCGCGAGCCGCCACGGCAGCCCGGCGTCGGCCGGCTGGAGTTCGGTGTCGAAGCGCGCCCAGCGGCCGTCAAGCAGCCGGACCTCGGTTCGCACCACGGGGAAGCCGTGCCCGCGGCCCAGGCCCGGCCCGCCGGCCATCATCCCCGCCCTGCCGGCCATCATGCCCGGCCCGTACCCATAACCCGGCGGGGGCCAACCGCCAACCGGGGCCGCCGCAGCCTGCACACGCACTTCGCGATCCTCACCCAGCGAACCGCGCAGCATGGCCGTGAACATCATTGCCTGAGGCGCATCCGGTTCCACCGCGGATGGGCTGGCCGGGGCATCGTGCAGCGACACGACCAGCGGCGGCACGCTCAACACGCCCACGATGCGCTCGCGCTCCGGCAGGGGCAGCGAGTCCAGCAGCTTGACGACATCGACGATGCGCTGCACTTGCTGTGTGCCGCGCGCGCGCAGCAGCAGGCGATCGCGTTCCGCCAGGTTGATCCCGGCGCTCAGCAACTGGGCGAGCAACAAGCCGCTCGCCAACACCAGCATCAGGCGGCCGAACAGCGACCGCGGCAGCCATCGATCCCAGGCGGGCATCACGCCGCCGCTTTCGCGACCGGCACCGACAGCACGTAACCCTCGCCGCGCACGGTCTTGATCAGGCTGGGCTCGCGCGGGCCGTCGCCGAGGCGGCGGCGCAGACGGCTCACCTGCACGTCGATGCTGCGATCCAGCGCATCCGCCTCCTTGCCCTGCGTCATCTCCACCAGCTGGTCGCGGTTGAGCACGCGGTTGGGATGGGCGAGAAAAATCCGCAGCAGCCGGTACTCGGCCCCGCCGATCGGCGTGATTACGCCGGTGGGCGAAACCAGGTGGCGTTGCACGGTGTCGAGCGTCCAGTCGCCGAATCGGATCTCCCGCTCCTCTTCGGGGCGCAGGTTCTGCGGCAGGCTGCGCGAGCGGCGCAGGATGACCTTGATACGCGCCAGCAGTTCGCGCGCGCTGAATGGCTTGGGCAGGTAGTCGTCGGCGCCCATTTCCAGGCCCACGATCCGGTCGGTTTCCTCGCCGCGCGCAGTGAGCATGATCACGGGGATGTCGGAACGCGTGCGCAGCGTGCGGCACAGCGTGAGGCCGTCTTCGCCGGGCAGCATCAGGTCCAGCACGATGAGGTCGAACTGGCTGCGCTCCAGCGCCTGCCACATCGCGCGCCCATCGGCCACCGCGCCCACGCGCAGGCCGTTCTTCTCCAGGTAGCGGCCCAGGAGCGTGCGGATTTCCGCGTCGTCGTCGACGATGAGGATATGGTCGCTTCGGTCCATGGTTGTCCGTATTACAGCCCCGCTGCGGCGCCGGGGGCAGCCCGGAAAGTAACACAGCATGTCATGGCCTGCGCCTGTCGTACTGCGCGACAAAAAGGCCCCCGCTTGACATTCCCCGCTTACTTGGCAGCAGTGAAATCGATTCGGTTGCGAGGGGTTCCTTCCAACCGGCCGAGGCGAAAGCACCGGCGGCTTCCATCGAACACTGAAAGGACATACATCATGAAATCCATTCCCAAGATCATCGCGGTGAGTGCGGCCGCATTGGCGGTGGCGGTTGCCGGTGCCGTGTACGCGCAACCGGGCGGCGGGCCGGGCTGGATGGGCGGCGGCGCTGGCATGGGTTGGGGCGGCGGGCCCGGCATGGGCTGGGGCATGCACGGCGGCATGGGCGGCCCGGGTTGGATGGGCGGCGGACGCGGCCCAATGGGTTCTGGCATGCGCGGCGGCATGAGCGCTTCCGATATCGCCGCCGTGACGGCCAACCGTACCGCCGAGCTCAAGAGCGAATTGAAGATCGCCCCGGCCCAGGAAAGCGCGTGGAAGGCCTACGAGGCTGCTGTCCAGCAACAGGCCGGCGCGATGCAAACGATGCACGCCCAGATGCAGGCGTTGTGGCAATCCCAGACGAGCCCCGGCAGCGCCGATTTCACCGCCCAGCGCGACGCGATGATCAAGCTGCACGATTCCGCCTGGGCCGGCTACAACACCGCGCTGAAGGACCTCTACGCCGTGCTCACGCCCGAACAAAAGGCGATCGCCGACCGGGGCGCATTCGGCATGCGCGGCCCGTGGGGCGGACGCAACCGCCCGGCGCGCTGACGCTCGGCGCGGCGGTAGCGAGCCGTCGCGGGTGCGGCATGCAATACTGGGGGGAGTATGCTAAAATGCTCCCTACAGGATCAAAACCAGCATGCCGCTTCCCCACTTTTTCCAATCGCTCCGGCGCTCGAAGCCGCTGCGGTGGGCCGCGTTCGCCGCCTGCATGATCGCGACCGCGGTCGATGCGGCGCCGGCCATCAGCGTGCCGGTCGCGAAGGCGAGCCCGCAGGAAGTCACCGTGGGCTTCAGCCTCGACGGCGTGATCGAGCCGGTCAAGCAGAGCACCGTGGCGGCGCAGGCCTCCGGCCGCATCAGCCAGCTCGTGGTGAAGGCCGGGGATCGCGTGCGCGCCGGCCAGTTGCTCGCCACGATCGACGACCGTGAAAGCCTGACCGGGCTGCAACGCAGCCGTGCGCAGACGGCGCAGGCCGAAGCCGAGTTGCGCAACGCGCAGGCGCAGCTGCAGCGCACGCGCGAGCTGCAGGCGAAGGGCTTCGTGAGCAAGGCCGCGCTGGACACCGCCGAAGCGACGTTCAACTCCGCCCAGGCAGGCCGCGACCAGGCGTCAGCGGGCCAACGGCAGTCGGCGATCGCCCAGGAATTCACGCGGGTGACCGCGCCGTACGAGGGCTGGGTGCTGGAAACGCTGGCGCAGGCAGGCGACCTGGCGGTACCGGGCAAGCCTCTTCTCACGCTGTACGCGCCCCTGCCCTTGCGCGCCGTCGTGCAGGTGCCGGCGTCGCGCGCCGCCGCCGCGCGGGCCGCGACCCAGGTGCAAGTGCAGCTCCCCGACGGCGAGGCGGGCGGGCAGTGGATCACCCCGATCGTTCGCACGATGCTGCCCGCGGCCGATCCGGTCGCGCAAACGTTGGAATGGCGGCTCGAGCTGCCGGCCGAGGCGGCGCGCAATGTCGGGCCCGGCCAGCAGGTGCACGTGCGCTTCGCCACCAGTCCCCAGCGCCGCGTCGTCGTGCCGTCGAAAGCGGTGTTGCGCCGCGGCGAATTGACCGCCGTCTATGTGGCCGCGCCGGGCGGCGCGGGTTTCGTGCTGAAGGCGGTGCGGCTGGGCGCGGACCATGGCGCCGCCGGCGTCGAGATCGTGGCCGGGCTGGACGGCAACGACTGGGTCGCGCTCGACCCGGTGAAGGCGAGCCTCGCCGGCGCACGGCCCGCGGTCGCACCCTGAGGCGGACATGCCCGACGACAACGCCTCCACCGCTGCAACGCCCGCCGTGCGCCTCGGAATCTCCGGGCGCATAGCCGCGGCGTTCCAGGCCAACGCGATCACCCCGCTGCTGGCGATCGTCGCATTGCTGCTGGGGCTGTTCGCCGTGCTCATCACCCCGCGCGAGGAAGAACCGCAGATCAACGTGACGATGGCCAACGTGTTGATCGCGTTTCCGGGTGCGAGCAGCACGGACGTGCAGAACATGATCGCCCGGCCGGCCGAACAGGTGCTGTCGCAGATCGCCGGCATCGAGCACACGTATTCGGTCGCGCGGCCGGGGGTCGCCGTGCTGACGGTGCAGTTCAAGGTCGGCGTGCCCCGCACGGAGGCGCTGGTGCGGCTCTACGACGTGCTCAACGCCAACCAGGACTGGCTGCCGCGGGACCTGGGCGCGTTGCCCCCCATCGTGAAGCCCAAGGGCATCGACGACGTGCCGGTGCTGGCGGTGACGCTCTGGAGCCGTGACGTGCTGGCCGCCAACGACCTGGAACGCGTCGCCCGCACGCTGGAGGGTGAACTCAAGAGCGTGCCCGGCACGCGCGAAGTGCAGACCATCGGCGGGCCCGGCCGCGCCGTGCACGTGTGGCTGGACCCGGTGCGCATGCGCGACCGCGGCGTCGATTTACTGGGCCTGAAGACGGTGCTGGCCGCCGCGAACCTGGGCATGCCCTCCGGCGCGGTGCTCGATGCGTCGAACGCCGACGCGCGCATGCTCAGCATCGAAACCGGCGAGTTCCTGCGCAACGAAGAGGACATCGCCTCGCTCGTGGTCGGCGTGAACCAGGGCAAGCCCCTGTACCTGCGCGAGGTGGCCCGCATCGAAGCCGGCGCGCAATTGCCGCAACGCTACGTCTGGCTCACGCCCGGCGCCGCATCGGCGGGCGCCGAGCGCGCCGGCCCCGCCGCCGCCGAGGTGGGCCAGGTCTTTCCCGCGGTGACGATCACCGTCACCAAGAAACCGGGCGAGAACGCCGTCGATGTCGCCAGCTCCGTGCGCCAGCGCGTCGAGTCGCTGCGCAACACCATCATCCCGGCCAACGTCGCGACCACGATCACACGCGACTACGGCGAGACCGCCGCGGAAAAAGCCAACAAGCTGATCCAGAAGCTCGCCTTCGCGACCGGCTCGGTGATCGTGCTGGTCGGCCTCGCGCTGGGGCGGCGTGAGGCGGCGATCGTCGGCGCGGCGGTGATCCTGACGCTGACCGCGACACTGTTCGCTTCCTGGGCCTGGGGCTTCACGCTCAATCGCGTCTCGCTGTTCGCCCTGATCTTCTCGATCGGCATCCTGGTGGACGACGCGATCGTGGTCGTCGAGAACATCCATCGGCACCAGCAATTGCATCCGGGGCGGCCGCTGCGCGAGATCATTCCGGGCGCGGTCGATGAAGTCGGCGGGCCGACGATCCTCGCGACGCTCACCGTCATCGCGGCGCTGCTGCCGATGGCTTTCGTCTCGGGGCTGATGGGCCCGTACATGAGCCCGATCCCGATCAACTCCAGCCTGGGGATGGCGATTTCGCTCGCGATCGCGTTCACGGTCACGCCGTGGCTTGCGCTGAAGCTGATCAAGCCGCACGGACCGGCCGGCGCCACCGGCCACGCGAGCGGTCTCATGGGGCGGGTCCAGCAGCTGTTCACGCGGCTGCTCACGCCGTTGCTGGCGAGCACGCGCAAGCGCTGGCTGCTGTTCGCCGGGATCCTGGCTGCGCTCGCGCTGTCGGTGGGGCTGGTGGTGGTGCAGTGGGTGGTGCTCAAGATGCTGCCCTTCGACAACAAGAGCGAGTTCCAGGTGGTGGTGGAAATGCCCGCCGGAACGCCCTTGGAGAACACCGCGGCGGCACTGCACGAGATGGGCGCTTATCTGGCGCGCCAGCCCGAAGTGCGCGACCTGCAAGGCTATGCCGGCACCGCGAGCCCCATCACTTTCAACGGCCTGGTGCGCCAGTACTACCTGCGCGCCGACGCCGAACAGGGCGACCTGCAGGTCAACCTCGCCGGCAAGCACGAGCGCAAGGAGCAAAGCCACGCGATCGCGCAGCGCCTGCGTCCGGCCCTGGAGCAAATCGGCGCGCGGCACCAAGCTCGCGTGAAGATCGTCGAAGTACCGCCCGGGCCGCCGGTGATGAGCCCGCTCGTGGCCGAGATCTACGGGCCCGACGAGGCTGGACGGCAGCAGCTCGCGCGCAACGTTGCGCACGCGTTCGGCGCCACCGCGGATATCGTCGGCGTGGACACCTCGCTCAAGGAAGATGCGCAGCAGGTGCACCTGGCCGTGCGGCGCCAGCGCGCCGAATCGCTCGGCGTGCCCGTGTCCGCGGTGGCGCAAACGGTGCACGCGGCGTTGTCCGGCGTGGACGCTGCCTATCTGCATGACGGCCAGAGCAAGTATCCGGTGCCGGTGCGGTTGCAATTGCCACTGGCGGAACAGGTTGGCCTGGACGCGTTGCTGGCCCTGCCGATGCGCTCCGCCTCGGGGCGCATGGTGCCGCTGTCGGAACTCGTACAGCTGGATCGCGGCACCATCGACAAGCCGCTGTTCACCAAGGACCTCAAGCACGTGAGCTACGTGTTCGGCGACGTGGGCCTGCGCACCGGCGAAGGCGCGCGGTCCGGCACGCCCGATTCACCCCTGTACGGCCTGTTCGGCATCCGCTCCAGATTGCAGGCAGCCGCGCCGGAAGGCACCGGCGAGGTGGGCGAATACTGGATCCGCCAGCCGCAGGACCCGTATCGCGCGTACGCCGTGAAGTGGGACGGCGAGTGGCAGATCACGTACGAAACCTTCCGCGACATGGGCGCGGCCTACGCCGTCGGGCTGGTGCTGATCTATCTGTTGGTCGTGGCGCAGTTCCGCAGCTATCTCACGCCGCTCGTGATCATGGCCCCGATTCCGCTCACGATCATCGGCGTCATGCCCGGCCACGCCTTGCTCGGCGCTCAGTTCACCGCGACCAGCATGATCGGCATGATCGCGCTGGCCGGCATCATCGTGCGCAATTCGATCCTGCTGGTGGATTTCATCGAGCTGCAGGTCGAGCGTGGCGTGCCTTTCAGGAGCGCCGTGGTCAACTCGGCCGCGGTGCGCGCGCAGCCGATCGCCCTCACCGGCCTCGCCGCGATGATCGGCGCCTTCTTCATCCTCGACGACCCCATCTTCAACGGCTTGGCCGTGTCGCTGATTTTCGGCATCCTGGTCTCCACGCTGCTGACGCTGGTCGTGATTCCCGTCCTCTATTACTCGCTGTACCGCCGCCGCTTCGAACCGCAGGAACCCGCGGAAAACACCGCGACGGCCCATTGAATTTTTCATCAACCTGGAGATCCACCATGACCGTCGAACGCTACGTCCGCATCTTCGCGGGCCTGTTCATCCTCGTTTCGCTCGCCCTGGGCATCGAAGGCAGCCCGCTGTTCTTGAGCAAATGGGCGCTCGCCTTCACCGCCTTCGTCGGCGCCAACCTGCT
>JAGRPN010000157.1 GCA_019449555.1 Ramlibacter sp. | reverse complement strand
TCGGGCGACGTGTTCGGCAACGGCATGCTGCTGTCTCCGCACATCCGCCTGGTGGCGGCGTTCGATCACCGGCACATCTTCATCGACCCGCGGCCGGGCGACGCCGCGCTCGCCGAGCGCAGGCGCCTGTTCGACCTGCCGCGCTCGTCGTGGGCCGACTACGACCTGAACCTGGTGTCCGAGGGCGGCGGCATCTGGGCGCGCTCGGAGAAATCGATCCCGGTGTCGCCGCAGGCGCGGGCCGTGCTGGGCATCGCGGCCGAACGGCTGGCCCCCAGCGAGCTGGTGTCGGCCATCCTCAAGGCGCCGGTGGACCTGCTGTACAACGGCGGCATCGGCACCTACGTCAAGGCCGGCGGCGAGGCGCACCTGGACGTCGGCGACCGGGCCAACGACGCGGTGCGCATCAACGGCGCCGAGCTGCGCTGCAAAGTGGTTGCCGAGGGCGGCAATCTCGGCTTCACCCAGCGTGGGCGCGTGGAAGCGGCGATGGCCGGTGTGCGCCTGTACACCGATGCGATCGACAACTCGGCCGGTGTCGATACGTCCGACCATGAAGTCAACATCAAGATCTTGCTGGGGCTGGCGGTGGGCGAGGGCAAGCTGACCCACGAGCAGCGCAACGCGTTCCTGCCGACGATGACGGACGAGGTCGCGGCGCTGGTGCTGCGCGACAACTATTTCCAGACGCAGGCGCTCTCGGTCGGCCGGCGCCTCGCCGGTGCGCAGATCGACGATCAGGCGCGCTTCATGCGATACCTGGAAAAGGGCGGACACCTGCATCGCGCGATCGAGTTCCTGCCCAGCGACGACGAAATCGCCGAGCGCAAGGCGCGCGGCCTGGGGCTGACCACCCCGGAGCAGGCGGTGCTGCTCGCGTACAGCAAGATGTGGTTGTCCGATGAGCTGCTGGACTCGGACGTGCCCGAGGACTCCTGGATCGGCAGCGCCCTGAAGCGCTACTTCCCGGCGGCGCTGCAGAACGCGTTCGGCGACTACATTCCGCGCCATCCGCTGCGCCGCGAGATCATCGCCACCTACGTGCTCAACAGCATGATCAACCGCGTCGGGCCGACATTCGTGCATCGGATCTCGGAACTCACGGGCGCGCGGCCGGCCGAGGTGGTGCGCGGCTACCTGCTGGCGCGCGAGGTGTTCGGCAGCGTTGAACTGTGGCACCGCATCGAAGCGCTGGACAACCAGGTGCCCGACAGCGTTCAAAGCGAGCTGATCGTCGACTGGCGCGGCCTGATTGCGCGGGCCACGACGTGGTTCTTGCGCTCCAGGCGGCTGCAGGAACCGATGGAGCGTGGCGTCCAGCGACTGCTGCCGGCCGTGTCGCTCCTGCGCAGCCGGCTGGAGAGCGAAGCCGCCGGTTCCGCCAGAACCGTCGCGTGGATCCAGGCCGGCGTGCCGCGCGAGCTGGCGCAACAGGTGGCCAGCGCCGACCGCTTGTTCAGCGCGCTCGACATCGCTGAAATCGCGGAGGCGGGCCACGATGCGCTCGACGCGACCACCGAGGTGCACTTCGGCATCGGAGAGCGGCTGGGCCTGGAAAAACTGCGCCAGCAGATCGAGCTGCTGCCGGCGGAGACCCACTGGCAAGGGCTCGCCAAGGTCGCGCTCGCCGACGATCTGGCGGACCTGCAGCGTTCCATCGCACTGGACGCCGTGAGCCACCACACGGGCATCGCGCCGGAAAAACTCGCCGCCTGGGAAGCGCGCAACCCCGCCGCGTTCGCGCGCGCCAAACGGCTGGTGGCCGAACTCGCGGATGCGGCGAGCCCGGAACTGGCGATGCTGTCGGTGGCGCTGCGGGAATTGCGCAACCTCGTCTGAATGCGCCGGGCGCCGCGGGGCCGCGAGCTAAAACGCAACCCTGTGAAGTGCGCTTCCTACGCGGTGACGCTGGGAGTGCCTACATGCGGCCGGATGGCGCGGGCCTAGATTGGCTCTGGTCAGGACACCGCGCGTCGATCCGCAACATGGAACGCAAGCGGCGAGCGCGCTGGCCTCGCTCAAGCGGCTCGAGCGCGACCGCATCAACGCCATGCCGGCCAACGACCGGCCGCTCGGCTGATCTTCCATCACGCGGGAACTCTCGGCGGCAACCGGTCCCGGCACCTTGATGCCCCGCATCTGCCCCGTGCGAGAAGGAGCAAACCACGATGACCCGCAAGCAGGACGAATCGCACAAAGGCCAGAAGAAGCGGCCGGAGATCCCGTCCACCGGCCGCGGTGCCGCGAGCGCGATGGATGCGCTGATCAAGCGCCGCATCACGGCGCCGGGGCAGGGCAACCCGCCGGCGCCACCGGCCGGCGTGAAGAAGCACTGATCGCGATTCGGCTGTTCCCCTGCCTCACGGCCGCGCTTGTGCCGCCGTGCTTCGGTGCGCGGCCGCAGCGAAGCCGCGCCGCATGCGGCGTTGTCCGACACGCCGCTGAGGCGTCGTCCCCTAAGCTGTGTTGCACAAGAGCCATGCCTCATCTCCAGGATCTCCCATCCCGCTCACCGCAGCTCCGCGGCCGATCCGCAGCGACGAGCACTGCGATCGGCACACGGCGAGTGGCCCTGCATGCCATGGCTGCTGCCTGGCTCGCGCTGCTGGCTGCCTGCGGTGGCGGAGGTGCGGCAGCCGACGCGCTGCAGGTTCCGGCCGCACCGACCGGCACGGCGGCGAGCCCGGCGCCGTCGGGCGTCACAGTTGCACCGGCGGCGGCACCCGCGCCGGAACCCGCTCCTGCACCGGCCCCGGCAACTACCGCTGCATCGGCCCCATCGCCCGCCCAGCCGGCGACTGCGCTCGTCGCGCCGGGGAACTGGGTCCTTCTCGGGTCTTCCACCGCATCGGGCGCCGGCGCCACCACGCTATCGTGGGCGGACGCGGTGCGGGCGACTTACGTGGCAGCCGGGATCACCTTGTTCAACCTGGCCGAAGGCGGGACGACTACCTATGCGGCACTGCCGTCGTCCAGCCCGCCGGTGCCGGACCGGCCGCTACCCTTGCCCGGGGCCAACGTCGATGCGGCGATCGCCAAGTCACCCAAACTGCTGCTCGTGTCTTACCCGAGCAATGACACCTCATCGGGCTACAGCGTTGACGAGACCGTCAACAATTTCCTGCGCATCAGGGCGGCGGCCCAGTCGAGCGGCGTGTCGGTGATCATCCTGTCCACGCAGCCCCTGTCGCTGCCGCGTGCCCAGCTCGATCTGCTGCCGCAGATCGACGCGCGCCTGGCGGCCGCCGTGGCTCCGTGCTTCGTGCCGGTGCGCGAGGCGCTGTCCGCGCCCGACGGCACCCTGGCCGCCCAGTACGATTCGGGCGATCACCTGCATCCGAACGACGCCGGCCATGCGGTCATAGCTTCGATGGTGCGCAGCGTGATCGACTCGGGCCAATGCGTGCGGGTCCGGCCCTGAAGCTGCCGGTTTTTTGACCGAGACCTGCGATGGCGGAGAGTGCGAGATTCGAACTCGCGGACGTCTTGCGACGTCGCCGGTTTTCAAGACCGGTGCATTCAACCGCTCTGCCAACTCTCCAGCAGGACGATTTTACCGGGCGACGCTCACAAACCGGTCACCGCACGCCGGCGCGCCGCGCCAGGCGCAGACCTGCAAGGCTAGCCACGAAGGCAGCGTCATCGGATCGGCCCCGCCGTCCGGCGTCGCCAGTGCCAACGGTTTTCCGCGGGCCGGGTCATGAGGTAGCCGCCGGCCAGCAGCGTGCCGGCCGCCACCAACAAGGTGCCGGCGCTCATCGAGCGGGCCATGCCGCCGGCGATTTCGGGCGTGCGGGGCACGACCAGTTGCATGCGGCGCTTGGTCATCTGCGCACCGAGCTCTCCCAACTGGCCGGTCAGCAGGCGCTCCGCCGCGGGCAGCAATAAAGTCTCTTCGTCTGCGACGTGGTGCATCACGTTGTTCATGAGCTCGAAGAACTTCTTGTCGTACTGGGTGTCGCCCGGTTCCATGTGGCGCAGGCTCGAGATGAGTTCGCGTGCCTGCTGGTGCTCGGCCACGCTCTTTTGCACCACCTCGGTCTCGGCGACTGCACGCAGCGCGGGATAGAAGATTTCTTCCTCCAGCTGGGCATGGATCTCCAGGGCGACGCAAACCGTGTCCACCAGGCCCTTCTTGATGCGCGGCGAAGTATCGACCTCGTACTGATGGAAAGTGGACAGCACGTGTGTGTGGTCCAAGCGGATCATGTTGGTGATGCTCGGCGAGAGTCGGCTCAGGATCGACGTCATGGGGGCTCCTCGAATCGTTGGGGGGTGAGTGCGTCATTTGGCTGCGCCGGTGCGGCCGCGCTTGTCGGACGGCACCTTGTCCGAAGCAGCGTTCATTCCGACCCGCTGCCGCAACTTCGCAGATTGGTGCGCGGCCTCCGGCGAGATGACGCGATCACGGCTTCACCACATACACGGCTGTAGGCACGTACCTACCGCGTTTGGGGACCGCGACGCGCACCGGCCGCAACCCGCGCCCGGTAGCTTGGAGGCATCACCAATCCAGGAGAATCAAATGCCTGTCATCCTCTGGCTTCTCGGCGTTCCGCTGGTCCTTGTCGTGCTGCTGATGCTGTTGCACGTCATCTGACGCGGCCGCGGCCTCACGGCTTCTTCTTGACCTGTTCCAACTGTTCGAGGTTGCGCCCGGACTTGTCGCCGCGATCGCCTTCCTGGGCTTCATCTCCCGTCGCGGGCCCGGCTTCTTCGGCGCCCTGGTTGGCGTAGGGCTGATGCCCTGCGCCATCGTCCCAGCTGACTTCGCTGGGCGTGCCGTGCTCCGCCTTGTCCTGCTCGGGACTCTTGCCGGGAGCGTCGGCGCTCATGACGGCCCCTTGCCGGCGGCGGCCTGGGCGCGCGGCTCCAGCGCGAAGCCGAACCGCGGCGCGGTTTCGTTCGAGCTGAAAAGCTCGCGCACGGGCACCACCTCGGGCAGCACATACGCGATGCTCGCTTGGCCCTTCAGGGAGCTGAGGTACTGCCGGTAGAACGAGCCCGGCACGTGCAGCGAGCCGTCGGAGATGCGCTTGTCCTCGACTTCGTCGGACGCCAGGCGTTGCGCGCCATGACCCGGCGACAGCCGCGATGGGATTCCGTGCAGCGATAAAGCGGCGTCGGGATTGATCCAGACGATGCCGTCGTCGCGCGCGGACAGCCAGGTCGCTGCCACGAAGCGTCCGGCCGGCGTCGCGGCCGGCGCCGCGGGGCCGTCACCGTGGCTCGCGCCCAGCAGCACCGGCGTGCTGGCGATCAGGCGCCCATCGGCCCCGAACGCGAACAGCCGCGCGCGGGCCTTGTCCACGACCAGGAACGGCAGTCCGGCGTGGTCCCGGGACTCGACTGCCCACCGGGCGACATGCTCTACTTCGGCCGATGCGCGTTCCCGCGCCAAGTCGCCGTGCAGCGCGGTGAGCACGCCATCCGGTGCGGCGCCGACGGTCGCCGCGTGATCGAAGAAAAGCCCGAACCCGATGAGTGCCGCGGCCAGGCTGGTATAAAAAACAGGCCCCGAGGGCCCGGTGCTGGGGTTTCGCTTGAACACGGTCGCTCTAGGGTAGCGGCCGCCGCTGACAGCCTTGTAGGACAACGCCGAATCAACGTCCTGTTACAAATAGCCCGGCAGTGGCGGCAAGCGCGATGTCAGCGCACGAGATCCTGGATGCCGTCGACGACCATCCGGGTGCCCGTCGCGATCAGCAGGATGTCGGAGGCCACACGGACGTACCGGTAGCCGGCGGGCGGAGCGCCCAATTGAACGACCAGGGTCTGGGGCACCGGGTAGAACACCACGTCGGAGGGCAGCGGCTGTCCGACCGCCCACTTGCGCGCCTGGCCCGGGGGCAGGCAGCCGTTGTTCTTCTTCGCGAGGCCGGGGGGGCAACCCTTGCCGGAGGCCTTTCGCCCATCGTAGTAGTTGCGGGCAGCCACTCGATGCTGCTCCGCGAAGTAGCCGCCGACCGTCACCGGCGCGGCGCGGGCGGCCCGCTTGCCGCCATGCTGTTCCTCTTTCGCCTCCACCGAGTGCTTGTCGGCTTGGCCTTTGCCGCCGTGCGGGCCGCCAGCCCATTCGGGCTTGCCCGCATATGAAAACGCCGTCCAGCACGCGAAGGCGAGCAGGACGGCGAGGGCTGTGGGTCGGGGCAGATTGGCGTTCATCGTTTCCTCCTGAATCTGCCGCCGACTTTAGCTGATCAGCGTCAATATGCGAAGTTGACCGTCGCTCCCGTGGTGCCGGTGATGGTCGCCGGTTTGGTCTGCGGCGTTCGTCCCGGCGCCGATGCCTCGATCGTGTACTTGCCGGCCGCGGCCGTGTCGGCCGTGAAGCTCAACGCGGTCCCGGCGGAAACGAACGGCGCCTTCACCGGGGCGGCGGACGGCAGCCGGAACGAATACGTCCCGAGCACGCTGTCCACCGGCTGCACGCCCACTTCGATGGTCGGGCCGCCGGTCAGCGGCTGCAGTGCGCGCACCGTCGCGTCCGTCAACGCGGTCGTTACCGTGCTGGTGCCGGAGATGGACGTCACCGACACCGTGCCCGTCACGTTGGCCATGGTCGAGGTCCCGGTTGCAATGGCCGTGGACGTGCCGTTGATCACGGTGGTGGTCGTGCCCACGGGAACTCCGGTGACGACGCCGGTGACGTGTCCGTCGGACGTGATCACGAGCGTGTAGGTGCCAGGCTGCAGGAACGGGATGCTGAACTTTCCGAATGTGGCTGTGCTGGTGTCCGGTTGCGTGGCGCGGACTGTCACACCGTTTTGCTGGGCGGCAACCGTGGTGGTGCCGGCGGCCAGGCTCGGAGCGACATAACCCTGGAGGCCGCTGAGGAAGCGCGGCACGACCGAGATGACGGGCTTCAGGATGTACTTGCCTGAGTTGCCGGCCTTCACGATCGACTTGCACGCGTCGAAGTCGAGCACCACGTCGGCCATCTGGCCGGCGGCGACGTCGAAATGCGCCTGCAGTTTCAGGCCGCTCTGCTGCGCGCTGGGAGTCGTCAGCGGGACCACCGCGCCGCCCGTGGGCTGCACGGCATTGGCGATCGTGGCGGTGCCCGTGCCCGTGGTGCTGTTGCTCGCCAGGACGAGCCGGATCTGCGAATACGATCCCGCCGGGAGCGGCGTCGTGCCGAGTTCCTCCAGTACGCCGTTGCTCAGCGACAGCAGGTCCACCCGCCTTGCAGGCGAGAGAGTGATATCGCTCCAGCCCGCATCGGTCTCGGAGGCCGTGCTGCTCTTGTGCACGCTGATTTTTTCGATGGTGACGTACACGTTGTCGAAGCCGCAGCTGGGCGCATCGGTCAGTGCGACCCGCAACGTGCCGTCGCCACCGCCGTCACCCCCACCACCACCGCAAGCGGCGAGCACCGCGGCGCTGCCGATCGTCGCGACCCAACGCAGGGCTTGTGCCCAGCGGCTCCCGAATAGTTTCTTTGATCTCATATGTCGTCGTCCTTCATGGATGTGTTGTGTCAGGAATCACCATCCTCGCCAGATGGCCCATGTGCACGTTAGCGTGCGTTACACAAATCCCTTGTAGGCGACGGGCCCGTCGGATTGGTTACAAATGCGCCACTCGGCAACAATCGGTGTTGTTTTGGTGTTGGGCAGTATGAATAAAAAAGCGGGCACTTGGCCCGCTTTAGTAGTAAAAATACCGCGCAATCACTTGTTGGAAGGCACGATCACGACCGGATCCGAGGTCTGCGGCTGGACGGTCACCGAACCGGACCCCGGCGGCAGCACCACGGTTTCCACCTCGCGCAGCAGGCCGCCACCGGCGATGCTGCCGCTGGTGCTGCCGTAGCCCATCATGCGCGCCTGGCACGCGGCCTTGTCTTCGCCGGTGAGCACGTCGCACCGCGCGGTTGCGTTGGCCTGGTAGCGCGCGCCCGCGTTATCGAGCAAGCCGCGTTTCCTGTCGGCCTGTGCGTTGCGCGCTTCCCGCAGGCAGGTGGCCTGGTCCTGCTGCGTGCGGCCGGACAGGCAGGCCTGCACTTCCTGCTGATAACTGCCGGAGGCATCGATGCCGGTCGCGCCGGTACCGGTGGCGACCTGGGCCGTCGCTGCCGTCACCGCGAGCAGCGCGGCGACGCCGAACGACATGAGGCTCTTGCGCGAGCGGACGGGATCGGGTGCGGTCATGATGAGACTCCTTGCATGGGGGATGAATTCAGTCTAGGCGATATTCCAGCGCGGCCGTGCCGGAGAGCAGTCCGCGTCGGCGGCGGCGCGATGCCGGTAGCGCCGTAGGACGAAGATTGCAGGTGGGGGCCTACATCCGGATCGCGCGGCGGGTCGTGTCACGTCCACGCGGCGCCGCTGCGCCCTGCGCATCGTCCCGCCAAGTCAGTAGGGCGCGTCCGACGCCGCCATGCGATAAGCGCGCACGCTGAGCCTTTACGGGCGACTACGCCACCGTTTCGGGGCGAGAACGATATTGGATTCACCGGCCGTTCGTTTTTGGCGGCGGGTGGTCGGAACCGAGAGGGACCGGCCCGCTATCCACAACACGCCGTTCGCGGCAAAGGAGTCTCAACATGAATTTCATCCTCTGGCTAATCGTAGGCGGTATCGTCGGCTGGCTCGCCAGCCTGATCATGAAGACCGATGCCCAGCAGGGCATCCTGTTGAACGTGGTCGTCGGTATCGTGGGCGCCTTCATCGGCGGCTGGCTGATCTCTCCGCTGGTCGGTGCGGGCACGATCAATGAAGGCTTCAGCATCGCCTCGCTGCTGGTCTCGCTGGTCGGCGCGATCATCCTGCTGGCGATCGTCAATCTGTTCCGCCGCGGCCGCGTTCGCTAACGCCTTCGGCAAGCTTTTGCCTCGTTAGAGGCAATCAGGATTTCGGCATCCGGCCCGCAAGGGCCGGATGCCTTCTCTTGTGCGCGGCATGGGGCCGCCGCGTGCACGGCCGGGCAGCACGCGCGGCCTTTGACTTTGAAAAAGCTCAGGGGGCGAACTATAACGAGCCCTTGCGGCGCAGCCGCCCAGCGCTCCCGCCGAGGCGTTTCGCTCGTGCCGGGATGCATTCCGTCCACCCCCGCGTAGCCCGGAGGCCCTATGACACGCAAGTACATCGATTGCCGCGAAACCCCCAGCGTCAGCAATTGCACTGTCGCGCTATCGGCCGATAGCGACCAGGAACTGCTCGAGGCCGCCGTGCAGCATGCGGTGGCGGTTCACAAGCATGAGGACACGCCGGAACTGCGCAGCGCGATCCGGCAGCACTTCAGGGAAGGCACGCCGCCGGTCGAGACCCCGCGTCACGCGCACGCCTGAGCAGGCGCGCCGCAAGGCGGGGTGCCGCCTTGCGGTCAGGAGTAAGCCACGCAGGCGGCGGCGAGCGCCGTCATGTTCACCACGCGCCGCACCGTCGAGGACGGCGAGAGCACGTGCACCGACTTCGCGGCGCCCAATAGCATCGGGCCCACGGTGATGCCGTGCCCGCCCGTGATCTTGAGGACGTTGAACAGGATGTTGGCCGCGTCGAGGTTGGGGCAGATGAGCAGGTTCGCCTCGCCCGACAGCGTCGCGTCCATCAGGCTGCCGCGGCGCACCGGCTCGGCCAGTGCCGAATCGCCCTGCATCTCGCCGTCGCATTCCACGTCCGGCGCCATGGCGGCGAACAGGTCGCGCGCCAGCCGCATCTTGCGCGCCGACGCCCGGGTCGAGGTGCCGTAATTGCTGTGAGACAGGAAGGCCACCTTGGGCGGCAGCCCGAAGCGGCGCACTTCCTCCACCGCCATGGCGGCGATGCCGGCCAGCAGTTCGGCGCTCGGATCCTCGTTGACGTAGGTGTCCGCGATGAAGAGGGTGCGGTCCTGCAGCATCAGCGCATTCAGCGTGGCGAAACCGGGCGCGCCCTTGGCGAGGCCGATCACGTTGCCGACATGTTCCAGGTGCGCGTCGAAGCGCCCCACCAGGCCGCACAGCATCGCGTCCGCGTCGCCCAGGTGCACGGCCAGCGAGCCGATCAGGGTGTTGGAACGCCGTACCGCCGCCTTCGCCGCCTCCGGCGTCACGCCGCGCCGGCCCATGATGTGGTGATAAGTCTCCCAGTACTGCCGGAAGCGCGCGTCGCTCTCCGGGTTCACGCACTCCACGTCCTTGCCCAATTTCAGGCGCAGGCCCGCCTTGGCGATGCGCGCCTCGATCACGGCGGGCCGGCCGATCAGGATCGGCACCGCCAGCCCGTCATCCAGCGCCATCTGCGCCGCGCGCAGCGTGCGCTCGTCCTCGCCCTCGGCGAACGCGACGCGCTTGGCCGTCGCCGCCTTGGCCGCCTGGAACACCGGCTGCATGATCATGCCGGTCTGGTAGACGAAGCGCGTGAGGCTCTGGCGATAGGCTTCGTAATCGGTGATTGGCCGCGCGGCCACGCCGGATTCGGCGGCCGCCTTCGCGACGGCCGGCGCGATGCGCAGGATCAGGCGCGAATCGAACGGCGTCGGGATCAGGTACTCGGGCCCGAACGCGAGTTCCTTGCCGGCGTAGGCATTGGCGACTTCCTCGCTGATGTCGGCCTTCGCGAGGTCGGCGATCTCGCGCACGGCCGCCAGCTTCATCGCCTCGGTGATCTTGGTCGCGCCGCAGTCGAGCGCGCCGCGGAAGATGTACGGGAAGCACAGGACGTTGTTGACCTGGTTCGGGTAATCGGAGCGGCCGGTCGCGATGATGCAATCGGGCCGCACCGATTTGGCGAGTTCGGGCCGGATTTCCGGCTCGGGGTTGGCCAGGGCGAGGATGATGGGCCGCGCCGCCATCGTCTTGCACATGTCGGCGGTCAGCACGCCGGGCATCGAGCAGCCGAGGAAAACGTCGGCATTCTTCACCACGTCGGCGAGCGTGCGTGCGTCGGTGTTTTGCGCATAGCGCTTCTTGGACTCGTCGTAGCCGCCCGAGCGGCCTTCGTAGATCACGCCCTTCGAGTCGCACACGTAGATGCTCTTGCGCTTGGCCCCCAGGCCCACCAGCACGTCGAGCACGGCGATGGCGGCCGCACCGGCGCCGGAGACGGCGATCTTCACTTCGGCCATGTTCTTGCCCACCACTTCGAGCGCGTTGAGCAGCGCCGCGGCCGTGATGATCGCGGTGCCATGCTGGTCATCGTGGAACACCGGGATGTTCATGCGCTCGCGCAGCTTCTTCTCGATGTAGAAGCATTCCGGCGCCTTGATATCCTCCAGGTTCACCCCGCCCAGCGTGGGCTCCAGCGCGGCGACGATCTCTACGATCTTGTCGGGGTCTTTCTCGGCCAGCTCGATGTCGAACACGTCGATGCCGGCGAACTTCTTGAAGAGGCACGCCTTGCCTTCCATGACCGGCTTGCCCGCCAGCGGGCCGATGTCGCCCAGGCCGAGCACGGCGGTGCCGTTGGTGATGACGCCGACCAGGTTGCCGCGCGAGGTGTATTCGTGCGCCAGCGCCGGGTTGGCCTGGATGTCCAGGCAGGGGTAGGCCACGCCCGGCGAATAGGCCAGCGAGAGATCGCGCTGGTTCGACAGCGGTTTGGTCGGCGTGATCGAAATCTTGCCGTGCCGCGGCGATTGGTGGTACTCGCGCGCCGCATCGCGCAGGGCCTGTTCGGCGTGGGACAGTTCGGCAGCCATCAGCGTCTCCTGGGAACTTGACAGAGCCGATACGCTAAACCTAATCGCGCCCGATGGGTACCTCCGGCGGCAGGCGAATTTGAAAAAATTCAGGTATCCGGCATTACCTTGTGCTGTGTCATATTTTCGATGGCACACACCAATGCGGAGTGATCCGACTGCCCGTGGCCCAGCGCGACGCACGATTGCATCAACTGTGCCGCGCTCGCGGTGTGGGGCAATGCGATGCCGAGCGTGCGTGCGCCCTGCAGCGCCAGATTCAGGTCTTTTTGATGCAACGCAATCCGGAAGCCGGGCGCGAAAGTACGCTCGATCATGCGCTTGCCGTGCACCTCCAGCACGCGCGATGAAGCGAAGCCGCCCATCAGCGCGTCGCGCACTTTGGCCGGGTCGGCGCCCGCCTTCGAGGCGTACACCAGCGCTTCCGCCACTGCGGCGATGTTCAGGCCGACGATGATCTGGTTGGCCACCTTGCACACCTGGCCGTCGCCGGGGCCGCCGACCAGCGTCACGTTCTTACCCATGAGCTCGAGCAGGGGCTTGACGCGTTCGAACGCCTTCGGCTCGCCGCCCACCATGATCGTGAGGCTGGCTGCCTTGGCGCCGACTTCGCCGCCCGAGACCGGCGCATCCAGGTAGTCGCACCGCAGGTTCTTGATCTTTTCGGCGAAGCCGCGCGTGGCGATCGGGTCGATCGAGCTGCAGTCCACCACGGTCTTGCCGCGCGCCAGGCCGCTGGCCACACCGTATTCGCTGAACAGCACCTTCTCGACGTCGGGCGTGTCCGGCACCATCACGAAGACGATGTCGGCGCGCTCGGCGACCGACCGGCCGGTCGGACAAACGGTGGCGCCGGCGGCCGTGAGTTGCGGGGGCACGGGGCCCACCGTGTTCACGAACAGCGTGTGGCCCGCGGCGAGCAGGTGGCCCGCCATCGGCGCGCCCATGATGCCCAGGCCGATGAAGCCTAGCTTGAGGGGAGTCTGGGTCATTGGGTCCATCCTTTATCTAATTGGTCAGGCGTGCAAGGCGGGTTGTCTGCCCTGCTCCTTCTTCCGCTGGGAGAGGGCGGCGGCGGGCACCGCTGTCCTCAGCCAGCCGAGCCCGGCCGTGGTAGTGGTCTTCGGCTTGTACTCGCAGCCGATGTGGCCGCGGTAGCCGAGCGCGTCGATGTGCTTGAACAGCCAGCCGTAATTGATCTCACCGGTCCCGGGTTCGTTGCGCCCCGGGTTGTCGGCAAGCTGGATGTGACCGATGCGATCGAGGTGGTCGCGCAGCGTGGCGCCGAGCTCGCCTTCCATGCGCTGCGCATGGTAGATGTCGTATTGCACGAACAGGTTGTCCGAGTCCACTTCGTCGAGGATCGCGAGCGCCTGCTGCGTGCGCGTGAGGAAGAAGCCGGGGATGTCGAAGCTGTTGATCGGCTCGATCAGCAGCCGGATGCCGGCCGCCGCCAGCGCGTGCGCCGCGAAGCTCAGGTTGCCCACGAGGGTGGCATGCGCGTGCTCGAGCGCGACGCCGGGCGGCAATTTGCCGGCCAGGCAATTGACCTGAGGGCACTGCAGCGCGCCGGCGTACTCGATGGCCTTCGCCACGCCCTGCCGGAATTGCGCGACGCGGTCGGGATGGCAGGCGATGCCGCGCTCACCGGCTTCCCAGTCGCCGGCGGGCAGGTTGTGCAGCACCTGCTTCAGCCCGTTGGTACGCAGCGCCGCGACCAACTCCTGCCTGCTGTACGCATACGGAAACAGGTATTCGACGGCGTCGAAGCCCGCCGCACGCGCGGCGGCGAAGCGCTCCATGAAGGGCAGCTCGGTAAAGAGCATCGAAAGGTTGGCGGCGAATTGGGGCATGGGGTTTTCTCCTGGGCGGTTGGTGCTGCGCCGCCGTTCGCCCTGAGCTTGTCGAAGGGTCTTCGCGTGTGAGAAGGCTTCGACAGGCTCAGCCCGAACGGGTGGCTTCGAGGGGCTTCGACAGGCTCAGCCCAAACGGTTAAAGGCTCGGCCCGAATCGGTCAAGCTTTCAATCCAGCATCACGGCAACTGACGTCGGCGCGTCGGCGCGGGTCGCGGCGAGCGGCTCGAACTCGTTGATCTTGTCGATCTCGGCGCCCATCGCGATGTTGGTGACGCGCTCGAGGATCACCTCGATCACCACCGGCACCTGGAATTCCTTCATCCATGCCTCGGCCTGCGCGATCGCCGGCCGCAGCTCTTCCTGCCGGTGGACGCGGATCGCCTTGCACCCCAGGCCCTCGACCACCTTGACGTGATCGACCCCATACCCATTCTCCGGCACTTGCGCGTCCACCATGTTGATGTTGTCGAACCCGAGCTGCACGCAATAGTCCATGTCGAATGCGCGCTGGGCCTGGCGGATCAGGCCAAGATACGAGTTGTTCACCACCATGTGGATGTACGGCAACTTGAACTGCGCGCCGACCGCCAGCTCCTCGATCATGAACTGGAAGTCGTAGTCGCCCGACAGCGCGACGATGCGGCGCGCCGGGTCCGCCGCGCGCACGCCCAGCGCCGCGGGAATGGTCCAGCCAAGCGGGCCGGCCTGGCCGCAATTGATCCAGTGGCGCGGCTTGTAGACATGCAGGAACTGCGCGCCGGCGATCTGCGACAGCCCGATGGTGCTGACGTAGCAGGTGTCCTCGCCGAACGCGTTGTTCATGCACTGGTACACGCGCTGCGGCTTCATCGGCACGCTGTCGAAATTCGTCTTGCGCAGCATCGTGCCCTTGCGCAGCCGGCAGTCGGCGGCCCAGGTTCCGCGCTCCGGCAGCCGGCGCGCGGCCTGGCGTTCGCGCGCCACCTGCACGAACAGCGCGAGCGCGCTCTTCGCGTCCGAGACGATTCCGAAATCCGGCGCGAACACGCGGCCGATCTGGGTCGGCTCGATATCGACATGGACGAACTTGCGTCCCTTGGTATAGACGTCGATGGAACCGGTGTGGCGATTGGCCCAGCGGTTGCCGATGCCCAGCACGAAGTCCGATGCCAGCATGCTCGCGTTGCCGTAGCGGTGGCTGGTCTGCAGGCCGCACATGCCGGCCATCAGCGGATGGTTGTCGGGGATCGCGCCCCAGCCCATCAGTGTCGGGATCACGGGGATGCCGGTGAGCTCGGCGAACTCGACCAGCAGCTCGGTCGCGTCCGCGTTGATGATCCCGCCGCCGGCGACGATCAGGGGGCGCTCGGCCTCGCCCAGCATGTCCAGCGCCTTTTCGATCTGGGCGCGGGTGGCCGCCGGCTTGTAGGCGGGCAGCGGCGAATAGGTGTCCGGATCGAATTCGATCTCGGCCAGCTGCACGTCGAGCGGCAGGTCGATCAGCACCGGCCCCGGGCGGCCCGAACGCATCAGGTGGAAGGCCTGCTGGAACGTGCCGGGCACCTGCGCCGGCTCGCGCACGGTGACCGACCATTTCGTCACGGGCTTGGAGATGGACTCGATGTCCACCGCCTGGAAGTCTTCCTTGTACAGGCGCGCACGCGGCGCCTGGCCGGTGATGCACAGGATGGGAATGGAATCGGCCTGCGCCGAATACAGGCCCGTGATCATGTCGGTGCCGGCCGGGCCCGACGTGCCGATGCACACGCCGATGTTGCCGGGTGCGGCGCGCGTGTAGCCCTCGGCCATGTGCGACGCGCCTTCGACGTGGCGCGCCAGGATGTGGCCGATCGTGCCCTGCTGGCGCAGCGCCGAGTACAGCGGATTGATCGCCGCGCCGGGCACGCCGAACGCCTGCGTGATGCCTTCCTTTTCCATGATCCAGACGGCGGCCTGGGCGGCTGTCATTTTTGCCATCGCGTGTTCCTAAGAGAGAGTGATGCGGTATGGCATCGAATGTAGGGAGCCAGCGCCGGCGGCAGAAGGGGGCGGCGGGCCATAAAACCTATTCCGCGTAGGAATGAGCGCACGGATGAGCCAGTCGGGACGCGGGCTCGAGAGGTCGCCGGCCCCGGGCGCGGATCCGAGTGCGATTCGTAAGAACAGCTGAATGATGAATGTAGCGTTACCTGGTTTGTGTTTTGAATGCATTGCTTTAACTTCCAGCACTCGCAGTCCAGGCTTGCCGCGTGGCGGCGCTTTTGTTCTTCAAACAGGAATCCAGATGAGCTTTCAATTTCTCCGGATCGCCGGCCTCGTGGCCATGGGCCTGCTCGCGTCCTCATACAGCGCGGCGCAGCAGGATGGCGGCGCGAAAACCGGCATGCTGGTCGTCGCGGAAGACGTCGTGCCGCAGACTTTCGATCCGACCCAGTCCTCGCAGATCCGCACCTGGTACATGTGGCAGCTCGTCTATGAAGGGCTGGTGCGGGCCGACGTTTCCGGCAAGATCCTGCCGGTGCTGGCGACCCAGTGGACGGTCGACGCTGCGCAGACCACCTACGACTTCACGCTGCGCGAGGGCGTCAAATTCTCGGACGGCACACCGGTGTCGCCGGACGATGTGGTGTTCTCGTTCCAGCGTTTGAGCGAGAAGGGCCTGCCCTACGCCAAGGACCGCTTCAAGCTGCTCGACTCCGTGACCAAGGTGGACGACCGCCGCGTGCGCTTCAAGTTGAAGCAGCCCGACGCCGGCTTCCTGCTGAACCTGGGCAGCCCGTTCGTGGTGGGCTCGGCGATCCTGAGCCAGAAATGGGCGCAGACGCACGACCCCAAGCGCGAGATGATGGGCACGGGCCCGTTCAAGATGGTGTCGTACACGCCGAACCAGCAGCTGGTCCTCAAGCGCAATGATGCTCATTGGAACAAGGAAGCGGCCGCGAAAGTCTCCGACTTGACGATCCGCTACATGCCCGAGCAATCGGCCCAGATCGCCGCGCTGAAGTCCGGCCAGATCGACCTGATGTTCCCCAGCGCCGAGGGCAAATTGCAGCTCAAGGGCGATCCTTCGATCGCGGTGGTGCAGGTGCCTTCCACCAACACGATCCGCCTGAACATCGCGACCAACAAGGCGCCGTTCAACAACGTCGACGTGCGCCGCGCGATCTCGCTGGCGATCAACCGGCCGGCGATGGTGCAGGGTGCCTTCCTCGGCGAGGCCGTGCCGAGCGCGCAGCTGCCGCCGTCCTACACCTGGGCGCCCAAGATGGACTCCCTCAAGTATCACAAGTACGACGTGGCGCAGGCCAAGGCGCTGCTGGCCAAGGCCGGCTATCCGAAGGGCATCGACATCACGCTGAACCACCTGGCCGGCTGGTCCACCTACCTGGACCGCTTCGCCGAACTGCTCAAGACGCAGCTGGCCCAGGCGGATATTCGCGTCACGATCCAGGCCAACCAGAACGCGGTGTGGCTGGACAAGCAGAACAAGGCCGACTACGAGATCATGGACAACGAATACGCCTTCCAGGCCGACCCGCTGTTCTACCTGATGCCGCGTCCGGGACGCCAGGGCCCGAACCCGCCGGAACTCGATGCCTTGATCGCGAAGGCCCAGGGCGGCTCAGCGGACGACTACGCCTCGCAGCTCGCGAAAGTCGCCGTCATGGAAGACGACCTCGTGTTCCCGGACATCACGATCGCGGCGCGCCACGCCTGGGTCGCCTACAGCGGCAAGGTGAAGTCGGCCAAGCCCGACCCGACCCTGTCGCGCACTTTCCTCGCCGGCGTCACGCTGAAGTGACCGCTCCGGTCCTCCAGGTCAGCGGTCTCACGACACGCTTTCGCACCGGCTATGGCACGGTGACGGCCGTCGATGACGTGTCGTTCACCGTGGGCCGGGGCGAGACGCTGGGCCTGGTCGGCGAATCCGGTTCGGGCAAGAGCGTCACCGCGATGTCGGTGCTGCGGCTGGTCGCGCCGCCGGGGCGCATCGAGGCCGGCCGCGTGGAGCTCAACGGAGTGAACCTCCTCTCGCTCGACGAGGAAGGGATGCGCCAGCGGCGCGGCACGCAGGCCGGGCTCGTGTTCCAGAACCCGATGACGGCGCTCAATCCCGTGTTCAGCATCGGCTGGCAGATGGGCGAGGTGCTGAAGGCGCATGGCCGCGGCGACGCGGGCGCGGCCGCGGTGCACCAGGCGCTGGCGGCCGTCGGCATGCCCGACCCCCAGCGGCAAGCCGCGTCCTTTCCGCACCAGATGTCCGGCGGCATGCGCCAGCGGGTCGTGATTGCGATGGGCATGCTGAACGAGCCGCAACTGCTGATCGCGGACGAGCCCACCACCGCGCTGGACGTGACCATCCAGGCGCAGGTGCTGCAGCTCATGAAGAAGCTGACGCACGACCACGGGACCGCACTGCTGCTGATCACGCACAACATGGGCGTGATCGCCAGGATGTGCGACCGGGTCGCCGTGATGTATGCCGGCGAGATCGTCGAGGAGGCGCCGGTGCGCGAACTCTTCGCCGATTCGCGCCACCCGTACACGCGCGGCCTGTTGCGCTCCATCCCGCGCGTCGACCAGCCGCGCGGCCAGTTGCCGACCCTTCCGGGCGCGCCGCCGGACATGAGCGCCCTGCCCGGCGGCTGCCGCTTTCGCGAGCGCTGCGAGTTCGCCCAGCAGCGCTGCCAGGCCCATCCCGACCTGCTGGCGATCGCGCCCGGCCACTCCACACGCTGCTGGGTCGCGCAGGAAGGGACTTCGCTGGCCGAAACGCCCGCGCGCGGGGAGGCCGTCGATGTCGTCCTCTGAGCCGGGCCGGCCGCTGCTGGAAGTGCAAGGCGTCGTCAAGCACTTCCACATCCGCGCGGGCGGCGGACGGCCTGCCGGCACGCTGCGCGCCGTCGACGGCGTCTCCCTCACTCTCGCCGCCGGCGAAACGCTGGGGGTCGTGGGCGAATCCGGCTGCGGCAAATCGACGCTCGCGCGGCTGATCGTCGGATTGCTGGCACCCGATGCCGGAACCATCCGCGTCGGCGGCGGCGACATTTGGGAAAGCGGCGCCGCCGGCCGCGAGCGGCGCCGCAACTTCCAGATGGTGTTCCAGAATCCGGCCGGCTCCATGAATCCGCGCCGCACGGTCGGCGCGAGCGTCGCCGAACCGCTGTGGGCGCGCGGCAGCCGCGACACGGACGACGAAGTCGCGCGCATGCTCACTTTGGTCGGCCTGAATCCCAAGATGGCGGCCCGGATGCCGCACCAGATGTCGGGCGGCCAGCAGCAGCGCGCCTCGATCGCGCGCGCGCTCATCGCCAACCCGGCGCTGGTGGTGCACGATGAGGCGGTCGCGTCGCTCGACATCTCGCTGCAGGCGCAGATCCTGAACCTGCTGGTGCAGCTGCAGGACAAGTTGGGCACCGCCTACGTGTTCATCAGCCATGACCTCGCGGCCGTGCAGGCCATCAGCCACCGCGTGGTCGTGATGTACCTGGGCGAGATTGTCGAGACCGCGGCGGCGCGCACGTTCGCGCAGCGTCCGCGCCATCCGTATTCGATCGCGCTGCGCAATGCCACGCTGCTGCCCGACCCGGTGCTGGAGCGCGCCCGCTCGGGGCTGGTGCTGCGCGGCGACGTTCCCAGCCCGATGAATCCGCCGTCCGGCTGCCGGTTCCGCACGCGCTGCCCGCTGGCCGACGCGCGCTGCGCGGCCACCGCGCCGACATTGCAGGATACGGGCGGCGGGCATCTCGTCGCCTGCCATTTCCCGGACGCGGCCGAACGCCTTGCTCGCGCGGCGCAATCCGCGGCGGCGCTGCAGCCGGAGGAGCTCGCATGCTGAAGTTGCTGTTCGCACGGCTGGGCGCGATGCTTGCCGTGCTGTTCGCGGTGTCCGTGCTGGTGTTCGGATTGGGTTCGCTGATCCCCGGCGACCTGACCAGCGTGATTGTCGGGCAGGAGGGCGCGACCGCGCAGCAGTTCGAGGAAGTGCGCCGCAACCTCGGCCTGGACCAGCCGCTGCCCGTGCAATATGCGCGCTGGCTCGGCCACGCGCTGCAAGGGGATTTCGGCACCTCGCCGATCACGGGGCGCAGCGTGACATCCGACCTCGCGCAGCAGATCCCCGTGTCGGTGGAGCTGGCGCTGCTCTGCCTCGTGTTTTCAACGCTGCTCGGCCTGCCCGCCGGCATCCTGGCGGCGGTGCACGCGAACCGCCGGCTCGACGTTCTGATCCGCTCGCAGTTGCTGATCGCCTTCTCGGTCCCGACCTTCGTGGTCGGCATTTTGGTGCTGCTGGTGGGCTCGCGCATCGCGCCCGACCTGTTTCGCATGTCGTTCACCGGGTGGTCGCAGGACCCGGCCGCGCACATCCGTTCGATGATCATGCCGCTGCTGACGATCACGCTGCCCATCGCCGCGATGACGATGCAGATGACGCGCAGCGCCATGCTCGAAGTGCTGCACGATCCGTGCATCGTTACCGCGCGTGCCGCCGGCGTGCGCCTGCCGCGCATCCACTACCTGCACGCGCTGCGCCAGGCGCTGCCGCCGATCATCACCTTCATCGGCTTCCAGTTCGGGGTGATGCTGGGCGGCCTGATCGTGGTCGAACAGATCTTCAGCCTGCCGGGGCTGGGGCGCGGCATGCTCGAGGCGATTTCCACCCGCGACTATCCCATGGTCACCGCCACGACCCTGGTGTTCGCAGTGAGCTTCGTGCTGATCAACGCGCTGATCGATCTGCTGTATCCGGTGCTCGACCCGCGCCAGAGACCCCGATGACCCCCGACCTGCCCACCGAAGCCGAAGCCGGCGCGTTCGAGCCGCTGCCCGCCGCCGCTGCCGTGGCGAGGCCGCGGCGCGAAGGTTTCGCCGCGGAATTGCTGCGCCACCGGGGTGGTGCGTTCGGCGTCGGCGTGCTCGGCCTGTTCATCGTGCTGGCCTTCGTCGGGCGCTGGCTCGTGCCCTACGACCCGAACGTCGGCGAACTCGCCAGCACCTTGTCCGGCCCGAGCGCGCAGCACTTCTTCGGCACTGACGAACTCGGCCGCGACACCCTCAGCCGCGTGATCGACGGCTCGCGCATCGCCGTGATCGTGGCATTCCTGTCGGTGGCCGTCGCCGCCGTGGCGGGCGTTGCCATCGGCGTCGTCGCCGGCTATTTCGGCGGCAAGATCGACACGATCCTCAACCGCAGCCAGGACGTGCTGTTCGCCTTTCCGACCCTGTTGCTGGCGATCATCATCGTGGCCGTGCTCGGCCCGGGGCTGTTCAATGCGGTGTTGGCCATCGCGATCGTCTACACGCCGCGGTTCGCGCGCATCGCCCGCGCCAGCGCACTGGGCGTCAGGACCAGCGAGTACCTGGACGCGGCGCGACTCGCCGGGGTCGGCACGCCGTCGATCCTGCTGCGTCACATGCTGCCCAACGTATTGCCATCGGTCATCGTGCTCGCCGCCCTCAGCATGTCGACGGCGCAGCTCGCCTATGCGTCGCTCAGCTTCCTCGGCCTGGGCGTGAGCCCGCCGCAAGCTGACTGGGGCAGCATGCTGTCCAAGGCGCGCGACTTCATCACGATCGCGCCCTGGCTCACGGTCTGGCCGATCGTCGCGCTGGTGGCGCTGATGCTCGCTTTCAACGTGCTGGGCGACGCGATCCGCGATGTCCTCGATCCGCGCCACAGCGGCGCCGCCCGACCCGAAACGGCGCTCTAGCGATGGAACAAGTCGACGTCGTGCTGCACCCGAACCGCCCGCCCGGCGTGGAGGCGTTCCTGCGCGCGCTGCCCGGCATCACGCTGCATTCGGCGGGCAGCGAACAGGAGGTGATGCAGGCGCTGGACGCCGGCGCGCAGGTGCTGGCCACGTTCGTCTGGCGCGACGCTTTCCTGCGGCCGTCCCTGCGCTGGATCGCCGGCATGGGCGCGGGCATCGAGCAATATCCGTTGCGCGAGCTCGCAGCGCGCGACGTGGTGCTGACCACCGCGGCGGGCGTGCATGCCGGCTGCGTGGCCGAACATGCGTTCGCGCTGCTGCTCGCGCTGACGCGGCGCGTGGGCGAGTCGGTGCGCAACATGATCGGGCAGCAGTGGCAGGCGCTGCCGGGTGAGGAACTCGCCGGCAAGAAGCTCGCGATCGTCGGGCTCGGCCGGATCGGGGAGGAAGTGGCGAAGCGGGCGCAGAACTGGGGGCTGCGGATCATCGGCGTCAAACGCGATCCGACCCGCTATCACGGCTGCGTGACCGAGGTCCGCGGCCCGGATCAGCTCGCCGCCGTCTGCGAATGGGCCGATATCGTGCTGCTGTGCGCGCCGGCGGCGCCGGAGCGCCGCTGCCTGATCGGCGAGGCCGAACTGCAATGCCTTGGCGCCGGCTGGATCGTGAACGTCGGCCGCGGCAGCCTGATCGACGAGAACGCGTTGGTCCACGCGCTCACCGCCGGGCGATTGCGCGGCGCCGGATTGGACGTGACGGCGGTGGAACCGCTGCCGGCCGGATCGCCGCTGTGGCGCTTGCCCCAGGTCGTGATCACGGCCCACAACGCAGGCGACAGTCCTGGTTACGGACCGCGCTGGGGCGCGATCTTCGAGCGCAACCTGGCTGCCTTCACTGGAGACGGCGATTGGATCAATCGCGTGACCGTCGCTGCAGGAGACGCGCCGTGAACCGCCACTTCGTCATGCTGGCTTCCGGCGATGCCCCCACCGACGACTGGGCGCGGGCCGTCGCCGCCGCCGCGCCCGGTTTGCGGGTATCGGTTGCACAGGATCGCCGCGCCGCCATGGAATTATTGCCGCAGGCCGACGCGGCCTTCGGCACGCTGGATGCGCAGTTGCTGGCCAAGGCGCCGAAGCTGGCTTGGCTGCAGGCACCCATGGCGGCGCCGCCCGCGGGCTACTTCTTCCCGGAACTGGTCGAGCATCCGGTGCAGGTAACCAACTTCCGCGGCATCTACAACGACCATGTCGCCATCCACGCGGTAGCAATGCTGCTGGCGCTGGCCCGCGGGTTGCCGCGCTACCTGCGGCAGCAGGCGCGAGCCGAATGGACGCGGCATCTCGCCGACGAGGACGTATTGAACCTGCCCGAGAGCACGGTGCTGGTGGTGGGCATGGGCGGCATCGGCGCGGAGGTCGGCCGCATGGTCGCTGCCTTCGGCGCGACCGTGATCGGGATCGATCCGCGCCGGCTGGAGGCACCCGAAGGCGTGCGGCACATGTGCCTGCCGGATGAATTCGACCGGCTGCTGCCATCGGCCGATGCCGTGATCCTCACGCTGCCGCACACGCCCCAAAGCGAAGGGCTGATCGATGCGCGGCGGCTCGCCTTGATGCGCCCGCATGCGCTGCTGGTCAACATCGGCCGGGGCGCGACCGTGCGGCTCGACGCGCTGACCGAAGCGCTGCAGCGGCAACGCCTCGGCGGCGCGGCGCTCGACGTATTCGAGCAGGAACCGCTGCCGGCCACGCACGCTTTGTGGAGCGAACCGCGCGCGTTGTTGACACCCCATGTCGCCGTGGTCGGTCCGCACATTGCCGAGCGGCGGCTCGCGGTGTTGTGCGACAACGCGCAGCGCTTCGCTGGCGGGCAGCCGCTGCGCAACCTCGTCGACAAGGCGCTCTGGTACTGAGGCCGGCCATCATGGACTCTTCACTCTGCGTATTCGGGACCGACCTGCTGGGCGAGGGCTATGAAGCCGTGCTCGACAACCTGCAGGAGCGTGCCGGTGTCGGCGCCGTGTCGCTGGCGGCGACGTACCACGATGCGCGCGACGTGTTCCCGCACAACCCGAAATTCCATGTCCATCGCCATGAAGGCGACGTGGCGTGGTTCGTGCCCGATGCGGCTCGCTATACCAGCGGCCTGCAGCCGCGCCCGGCCGCCGCGGCCGATGGCGCCGACGTGCTCTCGCAATTGTGCGAGCGGGCCGGGCGGCGCGGCCTGGGTGTCGATGCCTGGACCATCTTCCTGCACAACTCGCAACTCGCCACGGCGCATCCCGACTGCGCCACCCACAATGCGTACGGAGATGCTTACCTCAGCGATCTTTGTCCCGCGAATCCGCGCGTGCGCGCCTACTGCCGCGAGCTGGCCGGCGACCTCGCGCGCTACCCGATCCGGCGGCTACTCGCCGAGAGCCTGCATTACCGCCCGTTCGAACACGGCGAACATCACGAGCGCTACCTGATCCATCTGCCGCCGGAGGCGCGCACGCTCCTGTCGCTGTGCTTTTGCCGGCACTGCCGCGGGGCCGGCCTGCTGGCGGGCGCCGATCCGGGCGCCCTCGCGGCCGCGGTGCGCCAGGCCCTGGAGCCGGTGTGGCGCGGGGAAGTGGCGCGCGGCCACGCCGGTGCGCTGCTCGCTCCGAGCATGCAGCCGGAGCTCACGGCGTACATCGACGCACGCATGCAAGTGGTGTCCAGCCTGGTGGCCGAAGTGCGCGATGCGTTGTCGCCGTCGGGCATCAAGCTCAATTTCATCGACCATGCCGGCGCGATGTCGCACGTCATGCTGGGCACCGGCGCGGACGACGAAGTGACGGTGTCGTCGCGCAAACTGGGCATCGACCTGAACGCGGTGGCCGCCGCGTCCGACGAGATCTGCGCACTGGGCTACGTCGACACCCGGGAGCGGCTCGATGCCATGCTGGCCAGCTACACGCGCGCGCTGGGCGCCGGCGCCGCGTTGTCGGTGATGCTGCGCCCGCTGGCGCCGGACTGCCACGACGAGGACAATTTCAACGGCAAGGTCGCGGCGGTGCTGGCTTCGCCGGCGCGCAGCATCGGTTTCTATCATTACGCGATGATGCCGTTGAACCGCCTCGACTGGATCCAGCGTGCCCTGGGCCATGGAAGGCGCGTCGCCGCGTTGCAGGAGGAACTGTCGTGATATTGCTGCTGACCGGTGCGGCGGGTCACATGGCTACGCTGGCCATGCCGGGACTCGAGCACCACGAGCTGCGCCTGGCCGACGTGCGCAAGCCGGCCTGGCTGACGGCGGGCGCGTCATTTCGCGAGCTGAGCCTGCTGGACGCGGGTGACGACGAGCTGGCGCGCTTGTTCCAGGGCGTCGACGTGGTCGTGCACAGCGCCTACATCCCTTCGGCCGAACGCGATGTCTACAGCCAGTACCCGCCCCAAATCGAGCGCTTCCAGGCCGAGCTCGACAACGTGCGGATGGCCCAGCGCGTGTACCGCTGCGCGTTCGATGCCGGCGTGCGGCGGGTGGTCGCGGTTTCCTCCAACCACGCTGCCGACTGGTACGAACATGCGCAGGTTCATCAGCGGCGAAAGGAGACCGTCTATCCCACCGACCTGCCGCTGGCCGACAACTTCTACGGCTGGTCCAAGGCAAGCTATGAATTGCTGGCCCATCCCTATGCCTGCGGGACGTTCGGGCGCTGCATGGAGTTCGTGCTGCTGCGCATCGGCTCGCCCTACCCGATCGACGTCTCGCGCTACGAGTCCGGGGCGAAGCCCGCGCCGTCGGGACTGGGTCGGCCAACGGGCCTCGCCAGCTTCAAGCGCGCGCTCGGCGCCTACCTGAGCGACCGCGACTGCGCTGCGCTGTTTCGCTGCGCGGTGGAGGCCCCGCTGGCATTGGCGCCGGGCAGCGTGCCGTGGGTGATCGCCTACGGCATCTCGGACAACACCCGCGCGTTCTGGTCGCTCGAATCGGCGCGCGCCGTGCTCGGCTACGCACCGCAGGACGACTCGGAAGTCGTCTATGCCGACGCGGTCCGCCGGCTGCTCACGGGCCAGTCGGCGCCCGGCGGCCGGCTCGGGCCCGCAACCCGGTGATTCCATCCTTCATCTTTCCATCCCGACATCCACGAGGCCGCATCATGCTTAGACGTTTCCTTCTTCCCGTATTGGCCCTGGCCGCGCTGGCTGCGGCCGCATTGCCGAGCTTCGCTGCGTATCCGGAGAAGCCGATCCGCCTGATCGTGCCTTCTGCACCGGGCGGCGCACCCGACGCATTGATGCGCGCGCTGGCGCAGCAGCTGTCGCAGCAGATGGGCGTGTCGATCGTGATCGACAACAAGCCGGGCGGCTCTTACGTGATCGGCACGATGGATCTGGTGCACTCCGCCCCCGACGGTTACACGCTCGCCTACGGCAACGTGGTGTCGCTGGCCACCAACAAGTCGCTGCTGGCCACCGTGCCGTACGACGTGGAAAAGGACCTGACGCTCATCGCCAATGCGCTGCGTGTGTCGAACCTGATGATCGTCAACAACAACGTGCCCGTCAAAACGGTGCCCGAGTTGATCTCCTATGCGAAACAGAATCCGGGCAAATTGGCATTCGCTTCGGACGGCAACGGCACGACCGCGCATCTGGGCGTCGAGCTGTTCAAGGCGATGACCGGGGTGCACATGCTGCACGTGCCGTACCGTGCGGCCACTTCGGCGGTGACGGACCTGATCGGCGGCGGCATCCAGTTGATGATGGTGAACGCGCCGGTGTCCGGGCCGCTGGTGCAGGCGGGCAAGGCGCGCGCGCTGGGCATTTCCTCGCCGCAGCGCTCGGCCACCTATCCCGACGTGCCGACGATCGCTGAATCGGTGCCCGGTTTCGAGGTGACGGCCTGGGGCGGCATCATCGGCCCGGCCAACATGCCCAAGGACATCGTCAAGCGCCTGAACACCGAGATCCGCACCGCGCTGGCCACTCCCGCCGTGCGCGAGCGTTTCAGGTTGCTCGGCGCGGAAACGGCGCCCAGCACGCCCGAGGAGTTTCTCGAGCTCTCGCGGCGCGAGACGCTGAAGTGGGCCAAGATCGTCAAGTTCTCGGGCGCGAAAGTCGACTGAAAGCGCCAACCATGAGCCCCTGGAAAGCCGCGCAGCCCGGCGACCGGCTGAGCGCGGTCGATACCCCCGCGCTGATGCTCGACCTCGACGCGTTCGAACGCAACCTGCAGCGCATGGCGGATGCGCTGAAGGGCAGCAACGTGCGCCTGCGTGCGCATGCCAAGAGCCACAAATGCCCGGAGATCGCGCTGCGCCAGGTCGCAGCCGGCGCCGTGGGCATCTGCTGCCAGAAGGTCAGCGAGGCGGCCGTATTCGTGGACGCGGGCATCGGCGACGTCCTGATCACCAACCAGGTGATGGGCGAGGCCAAATTGCGCCGCCTGGCGCCGCTCGCGCGGCGCTCGCGTGTCGGTGTGCTGGTGGATGACCCGCAGCAGGTCCGGGCGCTCGCCGCCGCCGCCCAGGCTGGCGACGTGACGCTGGACGTGTATGTCGAGGTCGACGTCGGCGCCAATCGCTGCGGCGTGGCGCCAGGCGCCGGCGCCGCCCAGCTCGCGCGGCAGATCGCGTCCAGCGCGGGACTGCGGTTTGCGGGGCTGCAGTGCTACCACGGCCCGGCCCAGCACCTGCGCTCAGCGCAGGAGCGCATGATGGCCATCGCCCAGGCCAGCGAAGCCGCACGGGTGAGCCGGCAGGCAATCGTCGATTGCGGCATCGCCGTCGGGCGCATCACGGGGGGCGGAACCGGCACCTTCGTCCACGAGCGCGACAGCGGCATCTTCAACGAAATCCAGGCGGGCTCGTATGTGTTCATGGACCGCGACTACGGCGACAACCGGGCGGGCGCCGGCGATATCGCGTTCGAGCACGCATTGTTCGTTCGCACCGCCGTCATGAGCCGACCGACCGCCGAACGCGCCGTGGTGGATGCCGGCCTGAAAGCGTCGAGCGTCGACTCCGGCATGCCGCGCGTGTGGCAGCGTCCCGAGCTGCGCTACGTCAAGGCCGCCGACGAGCATGGCGTCCTGGCCACGACCGATGCAGCGGCGGTCTCGCTGGGCGACGTGCTGATGCTGGTGCCGGGCCACTGTGACCCGACGGTGAACCTCTACGACGACCTGGTCTGCTTTCGCGGCGACCGCGTCGAAGCGCTCTGGCCGATCGCTGCACGCGGCGCGTTGCTGTGACCGGCCGGCTCCCGGAAGAACCGACAAGAACCTTTCAACCAGGATTTTTCGATGCAGGACAAGAACTTCGACCTTCTCATTCGCAACGCCACCATCGTGGACGGCACAAGCGCCCCGCGCTATGCCGGCGATATCGGAATCCGCGGCGATCGCATCGCGCGCATCGGTGACCTGGCGGCTTCCAGCGGCAAGGTCGAGATCGACCTGAAGGGCCGCATCGCGGCGCCGGGGTTCATCGACGCCCATACGCACGACGACCGCCTGATGCTGTCCAGCCCCGACATGGCGCCCAAGGTCAGCCAGGGCATCACGACCGTGGTGGCCGGCAACTGCGGCATTTCGCTCGCGCCCATGCCGCGCCCGATCCCGCAGCCGGTCACGCCGCCGCTGAACCTGCTGGACGAGGAAGGCGGCTGGTTCTCGTTCCCCACTTTTGCCTCGTACATCGCGAAATTGCGCGAGCAACCCGCCGCGACCAACTGCGCGCTGCTGGTGGGCCATACGACATTGCGCGTGGCGACGCTCGATGACCTGGAGCGCCCGGCCTCGCCCGAGCAGATCGAGCGGATGCGCGCCTTGGTGCGCGAGGCGCTGCAGGCCGGCGCGATCGGTGTGTCCACGGGGCTGTTCTACGAGCCCGCGGTCGCGGCGCCGACCGAGGAAGTGATCGAGACCTGCCGTCCGCTCAAGGAGTTCCACGGCGTGTATTGCACCCACATGCGCGACGAGGCGGACCGGGTGATCGATTCGCTGGAGGAGACTTTCCGGATCGGCCGCGAGGTTGGCGTGCCGGTCGTGATTTCGCACCTCAAGGTGGTGGGCGAGGCGAACAAGGGCCGCTCCCAGGAGGCGCTCTCGCTGATCGAGAAGAACATGGCGAACCAGCCGATCTGCATGGATTGCTACCCGTACACGGCCGGCTCGACGATCCTGTCGGCGGACCGCGCGGCGAATTCCGCGCGCGTGATCGTCAGCTGGTCCCGGGCGCTGCCCGAGTACGCCGGCCAGGACCTGGACGCGATCGCGAAGAAGATGGGCGTCGGGCAAGACGAGGCGATCCGGCGGCTGAGCCCGGCGGGCGGCATCTACTTCAGGCTGGACGAATCCGACGTGCAGCGCATCCTGAAGCACGACAAGGTCATGATCGGCTCGGACGGGCTGCCCCACGACGCTTCGCCGCACCCGCGCCTGTGGGGCACCTTCCCGCGCGTGTTGGGGCACTACGGCCGGCTGCTGGGGCTCTTTCCGCTGGAAATGGCCATCTACAAGATGACAGGCCTGACGGCGAAGAACTTCGGCTTGAAGGACCGCGGCGTGCTCAAGGAAGGCGCCTATGCGGACCTCACATTGTTCGACGCCGAGACGGTGGATTCCGCCGCCACCTACGAGTCGCCGATCGCGCCCGCGCGCGGCATCGACACCGTGATCGTCAACGGCGCTCCCGTGTGGCAGGGCGGCAAGTCGACCGGCGCCCGGCCGGGCCGTGTGCTGGCCCGCGAGCCGCAAAAGGCGGGGGCCTGAGATGCGGACCCTGCAACAGCTGGAGACGCCTGCGCTGCTGATCGACGAGGCGCAGATGGACCGCAACATCGCGCGCATGCGCGCGCAATTGCGCAAGCTCGGCGTCGCCTTCCGGCCGCACGTGAAGACCAACAAGTCGATCGACGTGTCCCGCCGCCTGATGGACAGCCCGCAAGGGCCCATCACGGTGTCCACCCTGCTCGAGGCCGACTACTTCGCGGCCCAGGGCGTCACCGACATCCTGTATGCGGTGTGCATCGCGCCCAACAAACTCGATCACGTCGCCAGGCTGCGGGCGCAGGGGGTGAAGCTGTCGATCATCCTGGACAGCCTGGAAGCCGCGCGGCTGCTGGCCGAACGCGCAAAGGCGCGCGGCGAGCGGTTCGACACATTGATCGAGATCGACTCGGATGGCCATCGCTCCGGCGTCAAGCCCGACGACGGCCTGCTGCTCGAGATCGGCCGCTGCCTGGAGCGCGCCGCAATCCCGGTGAACGGCGTGCTCACGCACGCGGGGAGTTCGTACGACTGCCCGTCGCCCGGGGCAATCCGCGCGATGGCCGAGCAGGAGCGAGCCGCGGCTGTCCTCGCGGCGCAGCGGCTGCGCGCCGAAGGCCTGGGGTCGCCGGTGGTGAGCGTGGGATCGACGCCCACCGCGCTGTTCGCCGAGAACCTGTCCGGCGTCACCGAACTGCGCGCCGGCGTGTTCGTGTTCTTCGACCTGTTCATGGCCGGCCTGAACGTCTGCCGGCTGGACGAGATCGCATTGTCCGTGCTCGGCACCGTGATCGGACACCGTCCCGACAAGGGCTGGACCTTGCTCGATGCCGGCTGGATGGCGATGTCGCGCGACCGCGGCACCGCGGGCCAGGCGGTGGACCAGGGCTACGGCGTCGTGTGCGACCTCCAGGGCAGGCCGCTGGACGACCTAGTGCTGGTGGGTGTGAACCAGGAACACGGCATCGTTGCGCATCGCAGCGGCAGGCGCGACGGCGCGCCGCACCTGCCGGTGGGCACGCAGGTGCGTATCCTGCCCAATCACGCGTGCTCCACGGCCGCGCAGTTCGGGCATTACGAGGTGCTGGGCGCCGGCGGGCAAGTCGACGCAAGATGGCCGCGCTTCGGCGGATGGTGAGCCAGGCATGACGAACGGTTCCCTGGTCATCATTTCCGAGCGCGATGCGCGCGAACTGGTCGGCTTCGACGACGCGATCGACGCGGTCGAAAAGATGTTCGGGGCCATGGCGCGAGGCGAAGCGCGCAACTACCCCGTGGTGCGCGAGCCGGTGGGCTGCCAGGATGCGGTGTTCGGCGTCAAGGCGGGTGCCGACACCGCCGCGCCGATCCTCGGCCTCAAGGCCGGCGGCTACTGGCCGCACAACCTGGGCCGCGGCCTGGGCAATCACCAGTCGTCGACCCTGCTGTTCGATCCGCAGACCGGCCGCGCATGTGCGCTGGTCAGCGCCAATTACCTGACCGGCGTGCGCACCGGCGCAGCCAGCGCCATCGCAACCAAGTACCTGTCCCGGCCCGACAGCCGGGTGCTGGGCATGATCGGCGCCGGGGTGCAGTCGCAGTTCCAGTTGCGCGCCACGCTGGCCGTTCGGCCCATCCGCAAGGTGTACGCGTGGGACCCGTCCGCCGACAACCTCGCGGCGTTCGGCCGCACGGTGGAGCAGCTCGGGCTGGAATTCGCCGCCGCCGAGCGCCAGCAGGTGGCCGCGTCCGCCGACGTCCTGATCACCGTCACGCCCTCGCAGCAGCCGCTGGTCGAGAAGTCCTGGGTGCGCCCGGGCACGCACATCAGCGCCATGGGCGCCGACACCAAGGGCAAGCAGGAGCTCGACCCGCTGCTGGTCGCTGCCTGCGCCATCTTCGTGGACGAGGGCGCGCAAGCCATCAGCATCGGTGAATGCCAGCACGCCTTCAACGCCGGCCTGATCGACGCGTCGAGCTTCCGCGGCGCCATCGGTGATGTGGTCGCCGGCCGCTGCCCGGGGCGCCGGAGCGCTAGCGAGATCACGCTGTTCGACGGCACGGGGGTCGCCATGCAGGACCTGGTCGTCGCCGAGCTGGCCGTGCGCCTCGCGCGGCAGCGCGGCGGCTGCAGCGTGGTGGACTATTAGGACGGGGCGCCTGGGGGCGCGGGAGGGCGCGGAGTAGCATGCAGCCCATGCCTCGCGACATCACCGACCTGCGGTTTTTCGTCACGATCATCGAAAGTGGCTCGATGGCCGAAGCGGCGCGGCGCCTGGATGTGACGGCGTCGGCCGTGTCGCAGCGGTTGCGGCAGCTGGAGGGACGCCTGGGCATGCAATTGGCCCATCGCACGACGCGGCGCTTCAGCCTCACCGAGGAGGGCGAGCTGTTCCACGCCGGGGCGGTCTCGCTGTTGTCGCAGCTCGATGACCTGGTCGACACGCTGCGCGAGCGCTCCGGCGAAGTCGCCGGCACGCTGCATGTCGGGGGCCCGCTCGGGTTCGGACGGCATTACCTGGCGCCGGCGATCGCGGAGTTCCACACTCAGTACCCCAAGTTGATGGTGTCGCTCACGCTCAGCGACGTCGTGTCGGCGGCCGATGCGAACCGCTTCGACCTGATCGTGCACATCGGCAGCCTGCCCGACTCCAGCATGGTGGTCTATCCGATCGCCCCGAATGCGCGTTTCATCTGCGCCGCGCCCGAGTACCTCGCGCGCCGGCCGGCACCGCGCGAACCAGCGGAACTGGCGCAGCACGACTGCATCGTGCTGCGCGAGAACGACGAGGACGTCACGCTGTGGAAATTCCGCAAGAAGCGCAGCGAAGTCGCCGTGCGCGTGCCGGCGATCCTGAGCTGCAACGATGGCGAAGTGGCCAGGCAGTGGGCGCTCCAGGGCAAGGGCGTGATCATGCGCTCGGAATGGGATGTGGCCGAGAGCCTGGCCTCGGGCCGGCTGGTGCGATTGCTGCCCGACTGGAACCTGCCCGATGCGGACGCCGTCGCGCTGGTTGCCAGCCGCGCGGGCATGTCGGCGCGCGTCAAGCTCTTCCTGGCTTTCCTGCAGGCGCGCTTCAAGCCGCTGCCGCCCTGGCGGCGGTAGTACCATCTATTCCCCAACGGAATAGGCGGAGGTACCCCATGGACCGGCTCCAGGCGATGGAGATGTTCGTCCGCGTGGTCGAGACCGGCAGCTTTTCCAAGGCGGCCAAGGAGTTCGCGACCACGCAGCCCACGGTGACCAAGCAGATCGCCGCGACCGAGGCGCGCCTGAAAGTGCGGCTTCTCAATCGCAACACGCGGGGCGTCAGCCTGACGGAAGCCGGGGCGCTCTACTACGACAAGTGCAAGAACATCGTGCGCGAGGCGGAGGAGGCGGACAACATCGTGAAGCTGCGCCAGTCGCAGGCGCAAGGCATGCTGCGCGTCGGCACCTCGGTGGCGTTCGGGCGGCGCGTGATCATGCCGCTGGCGCTGGACTTCATGGCCAAGCACACGCAGGTGCAGCTCGACCTGAGCTTCGAGGACCGCTACAGCGACCTGGTCGCGCAGGGGCTGGACGTCGCGGTGCGCATGGGCAAGCTGGCGGACTCGACACTGGGTGCGCGATTCCTCGGCACCAATCCGTGGGTGTTGGTCGCGGCGCCGCAGTACCTGAAAAAGCACAAGGTACCCAAGCGCCCATCCGATCTCAGCGGGCACACGGCATTGATCTACAGCAGCGTGCAAGGCGACGATATCTGGCGGCTGTTTTCCCCCAACGGCGAGCCGGTGACAGTGCCGGTCACCGGCAAGCTGCGCTCCAACAACCTGTCGGCGGTGCTCGCCGCGGCGCGCTACGGCCTGGGCATCGCGGCGCTGCCGCGGTATGTGGCCGGCGATTCGCTCGCGTCCGGCCATGTCGTCGAAGTGCTGCGCGAGTACAGCCTGCCCGAGCAGGAAATCCACGCCGTGTTCCCATCGCCCAAGCTCGTGCCCGGCAAGGTGCAGGCGTTCGTCGCTTTCCTGCAGGGGAAGTTCGGGGCGCGCTGGTGGGAGACGTTGCCCAAGGCGTGACGGGCCCTAAAAGGAATCCTTCAGGCCAATAGATCGCGCAAGACGCGCGCCACCACCTTCGTCGCCCGGCGCAGGTCGTCGAGCTCCAGCTTTTCGTCCGCGCGTTTGGCGTTGGATTCCAGCACCGTGCGCGGCCCGGCGCCGTAGATCACACCCGGAATGCCGGCCTGGGCGTACAGGCGCACGTCGGTATAAAGCGGCGTGCCCATCGCGGGAATCCGCACGCCGAACACGGCCTGGCCATGCTGCTGGATCGCGTCGACCAGCGGCTTGTTGCCGGGCATCGGCTGGAGCGGATGGGCCAGCAGCAAACGCTTCACATCCACCGTCGCACCCTCGCACAGGGCCGCGGCTTGCGCGATGACCTCGCGGATGCTCGCTTCCACCTGGGCTGCGTCCTCTTCGGGGATGATCCGCCGATCGAGCTTGAAGATCACCTTGCCCGGCACGACGTTGGTATTCGTCCCGCCTTCGATGCGCCCGACGTTGAGGTAGGGGTGGGCAATGCCCGGCACCTGCGAGAGCACTTTGCGGTATTCCGCGTTCTGCGCGTACAGCGCGTTCAGGATCCGCACCGCGGCCTGCAGCGCATCGACGCCCGATTCGGGGATGGCCGCGTGCGCCATCTTGCCGTGCACGGTGACTTCCATCTGCAGGCAGCCGTTGTGCGCCGTGACCACCTCGTAGCTGAAGCCGGCGGCCAGCACCAGGTCCGGCCGGGCCAATTGGTGGCGCAACAGCCACCCCGGCCCCAGTTCGCCGCCGAATTCCTCATCGTAGGTGAAGTGCAATTCGACCGCGCCGCGCAGCTGCGCCCGCAGCGACTCCAGCGCGCGCACGGCGTACGTGAAGGTGGCGAAATCGCTCTTGCTCACGGCGGCGGCGCGCCCGTAGATCTTCCCGTCCTCGATTTCGCCGCCGTAGGGGTCGTGCGTCCAGCCTTCGCCGGGCGGCACCACGTCGCCGTGCGCGTTCAGCGCAATGGTCCTGCCGGGGCCGTAGCGGCGCCGCACGATCAGGTTGGTGATCGATTCCAGCCCGCCGGCGCGCACCTCGGCCAGCGGAACCGGATGCCGCTCCGCCTCGAAGCCGAACGCCTGCAGGAGTTCGGCGGTGCGCTCGGCGTGCGGCGCGTTGTCGCCCGGCGGCGAATCGGTGGGGACGCGGATCAGTTCCTGCAGGAAGCGCACCTCCTCCTCGAAGTGCGCGTCGACCCAGGCGTCGAGCTTGTCGTAATCGCTCATGCTTGCCCCGCCAGGTCGGCCAAGAGGCGCTGCAACGCCTCCACCGCCAGCTGGATGTCGTCGCTCGTCGTGCTCTCCAGCGGGTTGTGGCTGATGCCGGCGTTCTGCCCGCGCACGAACAGCATCGCCTGCGGCACCACCTCGTGCAACTTCATCGCGTCGTGGCCGGCGCCGCTGGGCATGCGGTACAGCGGGACGCCGAGCGCATCGACGGCGCGTTCCCAGCGCTGCTGCCAGTCCGGTGCGCTCGGCGCGGCCGCGGCGCGCATGGTCTGCTCCGTGGTGAAGCGCACGCCGCGTCGGGCGCAGATCGCTTCGAGCTCGGCCAGCACGTCCTTCACGAGCGCGTCGCGTTGCGCATCGTTGGGCGCGCGCAGGTCCAGCGTGAACTGGCAGCGGCCCGGCACGACGTTGGTCGATCCGTTCGGCACGTCGAGGATGCCGATCGTTCCGACCGAATCGCCATCCTGCGCGGCGCGCCTTTCGACATACAGCGCGAGTTCCGCGGCGGCCACGGCGGCGTCGCGGCGGCGATCCATCGGCGTGGTGCCCGCGTGGCTCGCCATCCCGGTGATCTCGCACAGGTAACGCACACCGCCGTTGATCGAAGTGACGACGCCCAGCGGCAGGTCCATCTCGGCCAGCACCGGCCCTTGTTCGATGTGCACCTCGACGAAGCCCAGGTAGTCCGAGGGATTGCGGCGCAGCGCGGCGATGGCCTGCACCGTGGCGGGCAGGCCGGCGCGCTGCATCGCTTCGCGCATGGTGATGCCGTCGGCGTCCTTCTGGTCCAGCCACGCCGGATCGAACGAACCGATCAGCGCACCCGAGCCGAGGAAGGTCGCCTTGTAGCGCTGGCCTTCCTCCTCGGCGAATGCAATGACCTCCAGGCCGAACGGCAGCCGCCGGCCCTGGCGCGCCAGTTCGCGCACGCAGGCGATCGGCGTGAAGATCCCCAGCCGCCCGTCGTACTTGCCGCCGTTGCGCACCGTGTCGTAGTGCGAGCCCGTGAGGAGTGCCTTTTTCTGTGCTCCATCGCCTGCCGGGGGAGGGTTGGGGTGGGGGCCTGCTTGCGCACTCGCACCATATTTCCCCACCACATTCCCCACCGCATCGATCGCGACCTCGTCGAAGCCGCTGTCCTTCATGACCGCGGCGATGCACGCGGCGGCGGCGCGATGCGCGTCCGTGAGGTACGTCAGCGTGAGCTGGCCCTTTTCCTTGAAACCGGGATCGCTGAATTGCGCGAGCTCTTCCTGCCAGTCCCACACCCGGTTGCCCAGCGTGGGCTCGACGCCGAACCTGTCGTTCAGGCGCAGCTCCACGATGCGATGGATGTTGCGCAGGCATTCCGCCCGTTCGTAATCTGGCGGATTGTCCAGGCGCCGCTCGAACGTGGCGATGATCTCCTGGCGGTTCAGGCCCGTGCCACGGGGGCCGCGCACCGCGAAGATGAACGGAAAGCCGAACCTCGCGTTGTAGGCAGCGTTGAGCTGCTGGATCTTGGCGAATTCCCCGGGCGTGCAATCGGTGAGGCCCGCCTTGCCCTGCTCGTTCGTCGATTCCGCCGTGAGCGTGCGGCTCACCATCGCCTTGCCGGCGAGTTCCGGGTGCGCGCGGATCAAGGCGAGCTGCGCGTCGAGCCCGGCTTCGGCCACGACGCTAGCCATCGCGTGCTTCAGGTGCGCAAGCGAACGGAACGGGCGCCGCTCGAGTGCCGCCTGCGCGATCCACGGTGAATGCTCGTACAGGCCGTCCAATAGACGGGCGGCTTCGCCCGCGCCGGCGGTGTTGAGTTGTTCCAAGGTCAGGGGCACGGCTCAGGCTCCGAAAGGGTGCGTTTGCCGCCAGTGGCGGGCGATCTCGATGCGGCGGCAGATCCACACGTCATCGTGCCGCTGCACGTGGTCCAGGAAGCGCTGCAACGCGACGATGCGCCCGGGGCGACCCAGCAGGCGGCAGTGCATGCCGACGCTCATCATCTTCGGGCGGTGCAGGCCGGCCGGATCGCCTTCGGCGTACAGCATGTCGAAGCTGTCGCGCAGATAGACGAAGAAATCCTCGGCCTGCGCGAAGCCCTGCGGCAGCGAAAACCGCATGTCGTTGGCGTCGAGCGTGTAGGGCACAATCAGTTGCGGCACCACGGCGCCGTCGGTGCGGCGCACCTGCATCCAGAACGGCAGGTCGTCGCCGTAATAGTCGCTGTCGTATTCGAAGCCGCCGTAGTCGGCCACCAGCCGGCGCGTGTTGGGGCTGTCGCGGCCGGTGTACCAGCCGAGCGGGCGCTCGCCGGTCAGCTCCTCGATGACCTGCATGCCGATTCGCATGTGCTCGCGCTCGGTCGCCTCGTCCAGGTGCTGGTAGTGGAGCCAGCGCCAACCGTGGCACGCGATCTCGTGGCCCAGCTGCCTGAAAGCGGCGGTCAGCTCCGGGTTCCGCTGCAACGCCATGCTCACGCCGAACACCGTCAGCGGCAGCCGGCGCCGCTCGAACTCGCGCAGGATGCGCCAGGCGCCGGCGCGCGAGCCGTACTCGTAGATGCTTTCCATGCTCTGGTGACGCGCCGGAAAGCTCGGCGGGTTGAACATCTCGGAGAGGAATTGCTCGGAGCCCGCGTCGCCGTGCAGCACCGAGTTCTCGCCGCCTTCCTCGTAGTTCAGCACGAACTGCAGCGCGATGCGCGCGGCGCCGGGCCAGCGCGCGTGCGGCGGGTTGCGGCCATAGCCGGCGAGATCGCGCGGATACGCGGCGGTGCTGTCGTAGGTCATGGTGTCGGGCCTCAGGAAAGGGCCAGCGCGATGTCGTGCGTGGGCACCTTGCGGTCGAACGCCAGGCTCGCCTCGACGTGCGCCAGGTGCTCGTCCATCAGGCGCACCGCGCGCTCTTCATCCCTGGCGGCCATCGCCTTGACGATCTCCACGTGTTCCTGCTGCGAGTGCCGCGCCGCGCGCTCGCCCTGGTACATCAGCGCGATGAGCGAGCTGCGCGAGATCAGGTCGCCCAGCAGTTGCGCCAGCACGTCGTTGCCCATCAGCTCGGCGATACGCACGTGGAAATCGCCCAGCAGCTCGACCCGCTCGGCGGCATCTTCGCCATCGAGCGCGGCCCGTTCCTTCGCGATATGTTCGCGCAACGCGCGGATCCGTGCCGGCGTGGCCTCGCGCACGAACGCGCGCGCCATGCCGGCTTCGACCATGCGGCGCACGGCGAACACCTGCCGCGCTTCTTCCACCGTGGGCGCCGCGACGAATGCGCCGCGCGCCGGCTCCATCCTGATGAGGCGGTTCTGCGCGAGCTGGAACAGGGCTTGCCGCACCAAGGTGCGCGAGACGTTGAAGTGGTCGGCCAGTTTCTGCTCGGCCAATTTGCTGCCGGGCTGCAGCCGGTGCTCGACGATGGCGCGCGTCAGCGTCTCGACGATGACGCGGGTGGTGGACGTCTCCATGGAGCGGCATGATAGCCGCAATTCCAAAAAGTGTATACACTTCTGTGGACCAACTTCGAGGAGTCGCCATGGGCCTGACCACGCACGTCCTGGACACCATGCATGGCTGCCCCGCGGCCGGCATGGCTGTGGCGCTTTACACGACCGATGGCGAACGCGCTAGCCTGGTCAAGCGCTTCACGCTGAACGACGACGGGCGTTGCCCGGACGGGCCGCTGTATCGCGACGGCGAGCTGGAGCAGGGGACGTACCGGCTCGTGTTCGACGTGGCCACCTACTTCAAGGAGCGCGGCGTCGCGCTGCCCGAGCCGACTTTCCTGGACAAGGTGAGCCTGGATTTCGGCGTCGCCCATCCGGAGCAGCATTACCACGTGCCGCTGCTGGTGAGCCCGTGGAGTTACTCGACGTATCGCGGATCATGACGCCCCTCACCGCGGAGGCCAATGACAGGTCTAATCCTGCCCCTCGGTGAGCGTATCCAGCTGGAAGCGGCCGCTCTTGTGCCACAGCCACGTGTCCGTATAGACCACCTTGCCCATGCGCGCGGGCGCGGGGAAGGGCGCCGCCGCGCGCACCGTGCGCTCGATCTCGGCCACCACTTCCGGCGCATGCCGGGGCGCGCGCATCCAGTGCAGGTTGCGCACGTCGCCGCGGCCATCCACTTCCACCTGCAGCACGCCGATGGCATACAGCAGCGGCGGCATCCGGCCCTTGTAGATCCGGTCCTGGTTCAGCCCATACAGATGCGCCGCCGCATCGGCGCGGTACGCGCGCGCGTTGGTTGCGTTGGAACTGCGCGCCATAGCGCCGGGCTGCGGCCTGGGCGGCATCGGCGCATGAATGCCGGCCGGTGGCGCGGCGACGGGCTGCCCCGGGGGTGGCGGGGCGGAAGAGCAGGCCGCCAGGAGCGCGGCGACAACAGCGGCCAATGCCCCCGCGAGCGTGTAGCGCGGGTCGGGAATATGCTTCATCGAATAGGTCTCCTCGGGCGGCCGCTGCGGGCGCGTGAAATACTGCCGAGCTATTCAACGCCAAAGTGGCGCTTTTGCCGACCGTATTTACCCAAGCGCTACGATTGTTGCGATTCGACGCGCTCAAGCCGCGAAACACCATGAACGTTGTCACGAGCAGGCTGGCCCGCGAGCACGCAGTGCTGGTGAGCGTCGAATCCGCCCAGGGCTCGGTGCCGCGCGAGCCGGGTGCCTGGATGGCCGTCTTCGCAGCCGACGTGATTGGCACCATCGGCGGCGGCCAGCTCGAATTCCAGGCGATGGCCGAAGCGCGCCGGCGGCTGGCCGGTGGCGAAGGCGAGCCGGTGCGCCGCTTTCCGCTCGGTCCGAGCCTGGGCCAATGCTGCGGCGGCGTAGTGCACCTGCGCTTCGAGCGCATCGGCGCGGCCGACATGGCCGCCCTGGAGACCCGCCTCGCCCCGAAGCTCGCGCCGCTCGCGCTCTTCGGCGGCGGGCATGTCGGCCGGGCGCTCATCAACGTGCTGGCCACCTTGCCGTTCGCGGTCACCTGGATCGACAGCCGCGACGAGATCTTCCCCGCCCAAGTGCCGGCCAACGTGGACTGCGAGCATTCCGACCCGGTGCATGCCGCGGTGTGCGATCTCGCGCGGGAAACGCGGGTGCTGATCATGAGCTTCAGCCATGCCGAAGACCTCGACATCGTGGCCGCTTGCCTGCGGCGCCAGCGCGAGCGCGCCGACCTGCCCTACATCGGCCTGATCGGCAGCCAGACGAAATGGGCCACCTTCCGCCACCGGTTGGAGGAGCGCGGCTTCATCCCCACCGAGTTGGAGCAGGTCACTTGCCCGATCGGGCTGCCGGGGATCGCCGGCAAGGAGCCCGAGGTGATCGCCGTCAGCACCGCGGCGCAGATCCTGCAGGTCGCGCCGCCGGGCAAACCCTGATCCGGCGAGCGCGCATCATGCGGGCAAGCTGTATACACTTCGGTGCACACGCCGCAGCGGAGCCGCGGAACGGGGAACGCCTCCCCGCTCCCGTTGTTCGCGGCGCCAACTGCTCAGAGCGCCCGCAGTGGTGAGCAGGCCTTCCACGACCGGACCCGCATGGAAAGCTATCTCCTCGACTGGGCGAACCTGCTGCTGCGCTGGGCGCACGTCATCACCGTCATCGCCTGGATCGGCTCCTCGTTCTATTTCGTCTTTCTCGATTCCAGCCTCACGCCGCCCACCGACCCGGACCTGAAGCGCCAGGGCGTCGACGGCGAGCTGTGGGCGGTGCATGGCGGCGGCTTCTACCACCCCGTCAAGTTCAACGTCGCGCCGCCGAAGCTGCCGGACCACCTGCACTGGTTCTATTGGGAAAGCTATTCGAGCTGGCTGACGGGATTCGCGCTCCTCGCGGTCTCGTACCTGTGGAGCGCGAGCACCTACCTGATCGACAGATCGGTGAAGGACTGGTCGCCGGCCGCCGCCGTCGCCGTGGCAATGTCGTTCCTCGCCGTGTTCTGGCTGCTCTATGACGCGATCTGCCGCGTGTTCGGGGAGCGCAGGCATGGCGACGCGATCGTCGGCGCGCTGGTGCTGGTGCTGGTGTGCGTCGCGTCCTGGCTGGCGTGCCACTGGTTCGCCGGCCGCGCCGCGTTTCTGCTGGTCGGCGCGATGATCGCGACGGCGATGAGCGCGAACGTCCTTGTCTGGATCATCCCGGGCCAGAAGAAAGTGGTCGCCTCGATCAAGGCCGGCGAGCCGGTCGATCCGATCCACGGCAAGCGCGGCAAGCAGCGCAGCGTGCACAACACGTATTTCACGCTGCCGGTGCTGTTCGCGATGCTGAGCAATCACTACAGCTTCACCTGGAGCCATCCGCGCAACTGGCTGGTGCTGATCCTGATGATGTTCGCGGGCGCCGCGATCCGGCAGTTCTTCGTGCTGCGCCACGGCTGGAAACTCGGGCGCAACCGCCATCCGCTGCCGTACGCGCTGGTGGGCATCGCCGTGATCGCGGGTGCCGTGGTGTGGCTGCGGCCGGATCCTTCGCAGGCCGTCGGCGCGGCGCCGCGTGAGGTCGGCTACCAGCAGGTGCAGCAGGTGCTGGCGCAGCGCTGCTACATGTGCCATGGCCCGCAGCTGCAGATGAAGAACGTCCGCCTCGATTCGCCCGCCGCGGTGAAGCTGCATGCGCAGCAGGTCTACCAGCAGGCGGTCGTCACCAAAGTCATGCCGATGAACAACGCCACCGGCATCACGGAAGCCGAGCGCGCTCTGATCGGGCAGTGGTACCGGAGCGGCGCGCCGGTGCAGTAGCCCAAAGTCTCACGGGAATCCACCAGTAGCCCGGCACCGCCCGTCGAGGGTAACCTCGGCGCCGGAGTCCGGCGCCCCTTTGTCTTTGTCTCCAGGCGCCATGGAGCGGGCCATGACACAGGACAGGCTGATTCTCGACTACGTGTTCGACCACCATGCGGGGCATCCGCAGAAGGTGTTCCTCACCCAGCCGGTGGGCGGCGGCAAGGTCATCGACTACAGCTGGGACGACGTGGTCGGACAGGCGAGCCGCATGGCCAGCCATCTGCGCGCGCAAGGTCTCGAACCCGGTTCACGCATCGCCATCCTGTCGAAGAACTGCGCCCATTTCATCATCGCCGAGCTCGCGATCTGGATGGCCGGCGGCACGACGGTCGCGATCTTCCCCACCGAGACCGCCGAGATCGTGCGCTACGTGCTCGAAGACAGTGACGCGCGCCTGTTGTTCGTGGGCAAGCTCGATCTCTGGCCGCAGCAGGCGAGCGCCGTGCCGCCCGGGATGCCGTGCATCGCGCTGCCGCTGGCGCCGCCCACGCAGTTCGAAACGTGGGACGCGATCGTCGCGCGCACCGAGCCGCTGCCCCAGCGCCCGCGGCGCTCGCCGGACGATCTGGCGATGCTGATCTACACCTCCGGCTCAACCGGCGAGCCCAAGGGCGTGATGCTCACGTTCGCCGCGGTGACGCGCGCCGCCGAAGGCATCGTGAATCACACGAAGTCGCTGATCGGCGAGGCGGGCGAAAGCCGCGTGCTGTCGTACCTGCCGCTGGCCCACAGTTTCGAGCGCGCCTGGATCGAGGCCAGCGCGCTGATCGACGGCGACACGCATGTGTTCTTCGCCGATTCACTCGAAACGTTCATCGACGACCTGAAGCGCGCCCGGCCGACCACCTTCATCTCGGTGCCGCGGTTGTGGCTGAAATTCCAGCAAGGCGTGTTCGCGAAGATGCCGCCGCACAAGCTCGATCGCCTGCTGCGCATTCCGCTCATCGGCCGGCTGGTCGGGCGCAAGATCCTCAAGGGCCTCGGCCTCGACCAGGTGCGGCGCGCGGGCAGCGGCTCGGCCCCGATCCCGGCGGAGCTGATCCAGTGGTACCGCCGCCTGGGCCTGAACCTGGTCGAAGGGTACGGCATGACGGAGGATTTCGCGTACTCGCACAGCACCAGCGTGGAGCACAACGCGCCCGGTTACGTGGGCGTGCCGCTGCCCGGCGTCCAGGTGCGCCTCAGCGACGAGGGCGAAATCCTGATCAAGTCGCCGGGGCAGTTCTGCGGCTACCACAAGCGGCCGGACCTCAATGCGCAATGCTTCACCGCCGATGGCTTCTTTCGCACCGGCGACCAGGGCGAGCGCAGCGCCGATGGGCTGCTCCGCGTCACGGGCCGCGTCAAGGAGCCGTTCAAGACGGCCAAGGGCGAATACGTCGCGCCGGCGCCGATCGAGAACCGGATCAACGCGCACCCGATGGTGGAACTGTCGCTGGTGTCGGGCGTGGGCCAGAGCGCGCCGTACGCGATGGTGGTGCTGGCGGAGGACCTGCGCGCGCGCATCAGCAGCGCCGCGACCCGCTCGCAGGTGCAGGAGCAATTGAGCCAATTGCTGCAGGACGTGAATCGCGAACTGGCCGCGCCCCAGCGCCTGGGCATGATCGTGGTGGCGTCCGAGCCCTGGTCGATCGAGAATGGCCTGTTGACGCCGACGATGAAGATCCGGCGCAGCCGCATCGAGGCCGCCGTCGCGACCCAGGTGGAGAACTGGTACGCTGCCGGCGGCGTGGTGCATTGGGCCTGACCGCCTTCCGCGCCTGGACAACAAGGAACACGATGAATGCTGAAACCAGCCGCCACGGCGGCGACCGGGTCGCGGACGCGCTGCGGGCGCATGGCGTGCGCAGCCTCTTCACGCTCTGCGGCGGCCATATCTCGCCCATCCTCAGCGCCGCCAAGGCGCGCGGCATCCGCATCGTCGATGTGCGCGATGAAGCGACCGCGGTGTTCGCCGCCGACGCCACGGCCCGCCTGTCCGGCGTTCCGGGAGTGGCCGCGGTCACGGCCGGGCCCGGCATCACCAACACGATCACCGCGCTGAAGAATGCGCAGCTCGCGCAGTCGCCGGTGATCCTGCTCGGGGGCGCCGCCCCGACCGCGCTGCAGGGACGGGGCGCGTTGCAGGACATCGACCAGCGCCCGCTGGTGGAGCCTCACGTCAAGCTCTTTCGCAAGATCGTGCGCGTGCGCGAGCTCGGCCCGGCGATCGAAGAGGCATTCAACGTCGCGCAGTCGGGCGTGCCGGGGCCGGTGTTCGTGGAGTGCCCGGTCGACCTGCTGTATGACGAAGCGTCGATCCGGCAGTGGTACGCCGACGCCGCCGGCAAGGGCAAGAGCATGGCCGATCGGGCGCTGCGCTTCTACCTGAACCGGCACGTGCGCAAGATGTTCGAGGGCAGCGGCGAGCCGCCGGTGCAGCGCATGCTGGCGGTGGCGGTGCCGCGTGTTTCGGAAGCCGCGCTGAAATCCGCACGGGCCGCGCTGGCGAAGGCTGAGCGGCCGCTGCTCGTGATCGGCAGCCAGGCCGTCGTGCTGCCCGGCCAGGCCGACGCGCTGGCGGCGAGCGTGGCGCGGCTCGGCGTCCCAGTGTACCTGTCGGGCATGGCGCGCGGCCTGCTGGGGCGCGACCATCCGTTGTTGCTGCGCCACCAGCGTCGCCAGGCGTTGCGCGATGCCGATTGCGTGCTGCTGGCCGGCGTGCCGTGCGATTTCCGGCTCGATTACGGCAAGCACGTTCGCCGCAATGCCACGTTGATCGCGGCCAACCGCAGCACGCGCGATGCGCGGCTCAACCGCAAGCCCGACATCGCCGCGATCGGCGACGCCGGCCTGTTCCTGCAGGAGCTGGCGAAGGCGCTACCCGAGCCGGGAGCGCGTTTGGACGACTGGCTGGCGCAATTGCGCGGGCGCGACACCGAACGCGAGGGGGAAATCGACCAGCAGGCGGCGGCCGGCGGCGAGTTCGTCAACCCGATCGCCTTCCTGCGCGCGCTGGAGCAGGCGGCGGGCGACAACGCATTGCTGGTGGCCGACGGCGGCGATTTCGTCGCGACCGCGTCGTATGTGCTGCACGCGCGCGGCCCGCTCAGCTGGCTGGACCCCGGCGCGTTCGGCACGCTGGGTGTGGGGGCCGGCTTCGCGTTGGGCGCCGCGATTGCTCGGCCAGACCGAGAAGTGTGGATCGTCTATGGCGACGGCGCCTGCGGCTACGGGCTGACGGAGTTCGACACGTTCGTGCGGCATCGCATCCCGGTGATCGCGGTGGTCGGCAACGATGCGTGCTGGACGCAGATCGCGCGCGAGCAGGT
>JAGRPN010000156.1 GCA_019449555.1 Ramlibacter sp. | reverse complement strand
TGGGCGCGGGCGGCACGGGCGGGCTGTTCGGTGGGCGGCTGGCGCAAAGCGGCGCGGACGTCACCTTCCTCGTGCGCGAGAAGCGCAAGGCCGACTTGCTGCAGCACGGGCTGCGCATCGAGAGCCAGTTCGGCGACGCGACGCTGCCGGTGCAGGCGAAGGTTCATTCGGAGATCAAGCCGGAATACGACCTCGTGCTGCTGACCTGCAAGGCCTACGACCTGCCGTCGGCGATCGAGACGATCCGCCCCGCGATGGCCGGATCCACGGCCGTGCTGCCGCTGCTGAACGGGCTGGCACATATTGAGAAGCTCAATGCGGAATTTGGTGAACGCAACGTCATGGGCGGCACCGCGCGCGTGCAAGTCACTTTGACGTCCGAAGGCGTGATCCGGCAGCTCAACGACTGGCAGACCGTGACGTTCGGCGAGCAGGACGGCACCGTGTCCGAGCGCGCCAGCCAGCTCAAGGCCCTGCTCGACAAAGCCGGCGTCGAAGCGAAACTGTCCCCCAACATCATGCGGGAGCTCTGGCTCAAGCTCGTCCACCTGTCCACCGTCGCCGGCATGACCTGCCTGATGCGCGGCAACCTGGGGGAGATCGTCCGCACGCCGGAAGGCAGCGACCTGCTGATCAAGTTCTTCGAGACCAACGCCGAGATCGCGGCGCGCGCCGGCCATCGACCCGACGACAAGTTCGTGAACACCTACAGGGACCTGTTCTGCCAGGCCGATTCGCGTTACGAAGCGTCCATGCTGCGCGACCTTGAAAAGGGGGGCCAGATCGAGTCGGAGCAGATCCTGGGCTACATGCTGCGCCAGTGCCGCGCCGCGGGCCTGCCCGATGCGCTGCACCTCGCGGCCTACACACATGTGAAAACGTTCGAGCAACGGCGCGACGCGGGTCGGCTGCCGCGCGCGCAGGCTTGAAAGAACAACCGCTCCGCGCAGCACCCGCGCTCTTATCTCAAGGACGACTCGACATGAAATACAGATCGATACCCCGCCTCTTGTGCGCGTTCGCCGCACTGGCCGTTTCGTGCGGCGCGACGTTCGCGCAGCCCTTCCCGCAAAAGCCCGTCAAGCTCGTGGTGGGGTTCCCGCCCGGCGGGGGCGTGGATATCATTGCCCGCTCCATCAGCCAGGCCTTGAGCGACCGCCTCGGCCAACCGGTGATCGTCGAGAACCGCGCCGGCGCAGGCGGCAACATCGCGGCGGAACTGGTCGCTCACGCGCCCGCCGACGGCCACACGCTGCTGGTCAGCGCGGTGAGCAGCCTCGCGATCAGCGCCAGCCTGTACAAGACCCCGCGCTACGACCTGCTGAAGGACCTCGCGCCGGTGGCCGTCGTGGCGTCCGTCCCCAACGTGCTGGTCGTGCACCCTTCGGTGAAGGCGACCAACGTCAAGGAGTTCATCGCGTACGTGAAGGCGAATCCCGGCAAGGTGAACTTCGGCTCAGCCGGCAACGGCACGACGGTCCACTTCTCGGGTGAACTGTTCAAGTCGATGGCCAACATCGACATGGTGCACGTGCCCTACAAGGGCGCGGCGCCCGCCATGGCGGACCTGCTCGGCGGACAGGTCCAGGTCATGTTCGACTTCCTCTCGGCCGCGGCGCCGCACATCAAGAACGGCAAGCTGCGCGCGCTGGGCGTCACCAGCACCACGCGTTCGCCGGTGCTGCCGGGCGTCCCCACCATTGCCGAAGCCGGCTTGCCGGGCTACAACGTCCTCGGAAGCTTCGGCGTGATGGCGCCCGCAGGCACCCCGGCCGATGTCGTCAACCGGCTCAACCGGGAAATCGCCGCCGTCGTGAATCTGCCGGAAGTGAAGGAGCGCTTGATTTCCTACGCGGCAACGCCGGAACAACTGTCGCCTGAAGAGTTTGCGCAGGTCCTGAAAGCCGAAGTGGCCAAATGGGCCAAGATCGTCGACGCCACGGGTGTGCGACTGGAGTAAAACGCCGTCATGAACAGCAACGCACCCGCCGCCGGCGCGGAGAAGCAATCCGCCAATTTCTCGGTCTCGTCACGCAAGATCGTTGCGGAAAGTGCGGACGTGCAGGTGAAGGAATTTTTGTTGGGCCCGGGTGAGGAAGTGCCGTGGCACCATCACTCGGCGGTCTTCGACGTGTTCTATTGCCTCGCCGGATCGCTCACGGTGGAACGAACAGATGTGTTTTCCGGCGAGCGTTTGGCGGATCTGGTGCTGCAGGTCGGCGACTCCGCGAAGGTCGAACCGGGCACTGCCCATCGCCCATTCAATGGCGGGGCCACACAGTGCCGGTTCCTGCTGGTGCAGGGTGTGGGGACGTACGATTTCCTGCGCTTCACCCCGAGTTAATACAGATGCGCCCTCCGGCGCGGACTTCGACCGGGATTGCGCCTGCAGGAAATCGACGACGGGACTTCGGGAGTTGCTGATCTGGCCTGCCCGGAGGGAATCGAACCCACGACAACCGGCTTAGAAGGCCGGTGCTCTATCCAACTGAGCTACGGGCAGAGAGAGGGGGTGGTCGGAGCGATAGGATTCGAACCTACGACCCTCTGGTCCCAAACCAGATGCGCTACCAGACTGCGCTACGCTCCGACGCCGTCATTCTAGCTGCGCGGCGCGATTTCAGAGCTTGACGTACTGGTACTCGACAGGATTGGCGTTGATGCCGCGATCCGGCGGCGCGATCCACGCGGCCATTTTCCCCGGCTCGACCACGGGACGCATCAGGCTCTTGACGTATGCCAGATCCGCCTCGGTCGGCAGCCATTCGCCCTTCCTTGCGTCGAATTCAGCCTGGCTGATCGGCTGGCCCTCGGGCGTGGCCGGAACGCAGGCCCACGCACCCACCTGGCGGCGGAAGCGCGTCGAGGGCAATTTCATATCGAAGTTCACGCCGGCACGCTTGATCGCCATGTTCCAGCGGGTGACACCGACGTTGCAGTCCTTGGCGTACTCAAGGCGCGTGATCTCGTTGATGCCGTTGCGCACCGTGATCGTCTCGTTCCTCATGCCACCCTTGCCGTCCGGCACCTGGATTGTCATCTCGGTATCGGATTCCAGATGATCGGGGAACTTGGCTTCGTCGGGCCGGCCCTTGATGCCGTTGCTGAAGTAGTTCGCCGCGTTGGACGAAGCCTCGGAGCCGAACAGGTCGAGCGAACTCGTGAACCAGAAGTTCATGAATTTCTGGATCGTCGGCAGGTCGATCACGCCCGCGCGGCGCAGCGTCGCGACGTCGTCGGTGTCCAGTTCCTTCATCACTTCGAGCGTGCGCCTGATGACGCGGCCCACGCCTGTTTCGCCGACGAACATGTGGTGGGCTTCTTCCGTCAACATGAAGCGGGTCGTGCGGGCAAGCGGGTCGAAAGCCGATTCGGCCAGCGATTTCAATTGGAACTTGCCGTCGCGATCCGTGAAGTACGTGAACATGAAGAACGACAGCCAGTTGTCCATCGGCTCGTTGAAGGTGCCCAGGATGCGCGGCTTGTCCGGGTCGCCGCTGTGGCGTTCCAGCAGTTCCTCGGCCTCTTCGCGGCCGTCACGGCCGAAGTG
>JAGRPN010000155.1 GCA_019449555.1 Ramlibacter sp. | reverse complement strand
GAGCCGCTGCAGAACTATTCGGCGCTATTGCCGGCGCTGCGCGTGATGCTGGATGACCACGGCTACGGGCTGTCGCGCCGGCGCGTGACGGTCTCCACGTCGGGCATGACCCGGATCATGGATCGCCTCGGACGCGATTGCCCGGTGGCGCTGGCCGTCTCGCTGCATGCACCGAACAACGAATTGCGCGACCACCTGGTGCCGTTGAACCGCAAGCATTGCCTGGAAGACCTGCTCGACGCGTGCAACCGGTACCTGGAACACGCGCCGCGCGATTTCATCACCTTCGAATACTGCATGCTCGATGGCGTCAACGACCAGCCGGAGCACGCCCATCAGCTGGTGGACCTGGTGAAGCACCATGGCGGCAAAGGGGTGCCCTGCAAGTTCAACCTGATCCCCTTCAATGCGTTTCCGCAGTCCGGGCTGACGCGTTCCCCCCACACTCGGGTGCTCGCGTTCGCGAAAATCCTCGGTGATGCTGGTATCGTCACCACTGTGCGCAAAACAAGAGGGGACGACATCGACGCCGCCTGCGGCCAGCTGGCCGGCGACGTCAAGGACCGCACCCGTGTCGGCGATCGCATCGCCCAGCAGCGCATCGTGTTGCTCAAACGGATGCCGGCCCTCGCGCCCGGCGCGAAGGAGTCATGACGCCATGAGAAGGTCCGCCGCTTCGGCCTGGGACCCCCGCAAGTGCCTGGCCTGGACCTGGCTCGCGGGGTCGTTGCTGCTGGCATTGGCGGGCTGCGCGTCGCCGGGCTCGGCGACCGACGCCGGCGCCACGCACGACATCGTCACCGAATCCGACGAGCCCGAGGCGCGCCGACGCGCGCGCATCCGCATGGAACTCGCAATCGGTTACTTCGAGCAGGGCCAGACCAAGGTGGCGCTCGACGAACTCAAGCAGGTCATCTCCGCGGACCCCACTTTCCCGGACGCCTACAACTTGCGTGGGCTGATCTACATGCGGCTGAACGACATGCGGCAGGCGGAGGACAGCTTCCGGCGCGCGGCCTCGCTCAACCCGCGCGACGCGAACGTGCAGCACAACTACGGCTGGCTGCTGTGCCAGCAAGGGCGCTACGACGAATCGTTACGCGCCTTCGGCGTGGCGATGGCGAATCCGCTGTATGCGGGGCGCGCCAAGACGCTGATGGCGCAGGGCATTTGCCAGGCGCGCGCGGGTCAGAAGGCGGAAGCCGAGCTCAGCCTGGCGCGCTCTTACGAACTCGACGCGGGCAATCCGGTCACCGGCTACAACCTGGCGAACCTGCTGTTCCAGCGCGGCGACTTCACGCGCGCCCAGTTCTACATCCGCAGGCTGAACAACAGCGAGCTGGCCAATGCCGAGAGCCTGTGGCTCGGGGTGAAAGTGGAGCGGCGCCTGAACGACCGGCTGGCGATGCAACAGCTCGCCGGCCAGTTGAAGAAGCGCTTCCCGCAGTCCCGAGAGGCCACCGCGTATGAACGGGGGGCCTTCGATGAGTGAGGTCTGGGGACAGCAGGACACGGCAGCATTCGCAGGCCAGGCTGCGGCCAATGAGGCGTTGACGGCGGGCGCCCTGTTGCGGCGCGCCCGCGAGGACGCGGGAATCCACGTGGCGGCGCTCGCCGTTTCGCTGAAGGTGCCGGTGCGCAAGCTCGAAGCACTCGAAGAGGACCGCTGGGAGGTCTTGCCGGACGCCGTTTTTGCCCGCGCGCTCGCTTCGAGCATTTGCCGCACGCTCAAGATCGACCCCCAGCCGGTGCTCGACCGCCTCCCGCAAACGACGGCGCCGCGCCTGATCCACTCGGGCGAGGGCATCAATACCCCGTTTCGCGCGCCCAGCGACTCCGCCGCCCCGAGCTGGCTCGACCAGCTCTCCAGGCCGGTCTACCTGGCCGTGTTCGCGCTCCTGCTCGGGGCACTGGTCCTGATCCTGCTGCCCACTGTGCAGACAGAGGATCGGGTGGCCGCAACGAGCAGCGCTCCCGCGCCGGCCGCGGCGTCCCCGGCCGCAGCCCGCCCATCGCCAGCGGTGGACCCCGCGGTCATGACCGTAGCGGCGCAGGGTGCGCAACCGGTTGGACCCGCAGTGGCGCCGCCGGGCTTCATGCCGACGGCGGCCGCTTCCGCGGCCGCCGCCGCCGCGCCGCCCTCGTCCGCGCGTCCCGCCGCCGGAACCGAAGTGAAAGCAACGCCGGCAACCGCCGCGGCAAGCGAGAGCGCGACCGCGGCGGCCGCGCCGGCCAGCGACATCATCGTCTTTCGTACGAAGCGCGACTCGTGGGTGGAAGTGATCGATGCCAAGGGCGTCGTGGCCGTGCGGCGCGTGCTAGCGGCGGGCGAAGCGGCCGGTGCATCCGGCGCGCTCCCGTTGCAGGTGGTCATCGGCCGCGTCGATGCGACCGAGGTGCAGGTGCGCGGCAAGCCGTTCGACCTGCGCCGCGTCTCCCGGGACAACGTTGCCCGTTTCCAGGTGAAGTGATGGGTGAACCGTGCCTCCCGATCGAACCCGCGTCACCGCGGCCGCGGCGCTCGCGCCAGGCCCGCGTCACCTGGGGCTCGCGCGTCGTAACGGTGGGCGGCGACGCGCCCGTGCGCGTGCAGTCGATGACTAACACGGACACGCAGGATGCGATCGGCACCGCCATCCAGGTGAAGGAGCTGGCCATCGCCGGATCCGAGCTCGTACGCATCACGGTCAACACGCCCGAGGCCGCCGCGCAGGTGCCATACATCCGCGAGCAGCTCGATCGCATGGGCATCGACGTGCCGTTGATCGGCGACTTCCACTACAACGGCCACCGGCTCCTGACCGATTTTCCGGATTGCGCGCAGGCGCTTTCCAAGTACCGCATCAACCCGGGGAACGTCGGCAAGGGCGACAAGCACGACCGGCAGTTCGGCCAGATGATCGAAGCGGCGATGCGCTGGGGCAAGCCCGTGCGAATCGGCGTGAACTGGGGCAGCCTCGACCAGGAGTTGTTGTCGCAATTGATGGACGAGAACAGCGCCCGAGCCGAACCCTGGGACGCCAAGTCGGTCATGTACGAGGCGCTGGTCACGTCCGCGATCGATTCGGCGCGGCGAGCCGAGGAAATGGGCATGGAGGGCAGCCAGGTCATCCTGTCGTGCAAGGTCAGCGGCGTGCAGGACCTCGTCTCCGTCTACCGCGAG
>JAGRPN010000154.1 GCA_019449555.1 Ramlibacter sp. | reverse complement strand
GACAATGGTGCTGGCGCTCAGGCCAGCGCGTTGGGCGATGCGTTGGCCTGGTCCAGGAATTCGAGCACGCGCGCGGGCGCAGTGTCTTCGGTCTGCGCGGCCGGCGGCACGTCCCAGTACTCGGCGAGCGGCAGGCACTCTTCGAGATAGCGCGCGGCCGAAGTGGCGTGCGAGGCATCGCGGCCGGGCACCACGAGCGCGGGAATTTTCAGCCGCAAGAGGTCCTCCGGTTCGGCGCCGGGTGCGGTGTCGCGGTCCAGCAGGCCGCGCGCCATGCCGGCCACCAGCAACTTGTAGTGCTCCGGATCGTGCCGCGCATAAGCCTCGGCAAAAGCCGGGTCGCTGCGGATCACGGCAGCCCAGGGACCGCCGCGCGGATCCTCGCCGAAGCTCTTGCCGCTCGCCTTGGCCAGCGCCACCACCGCGCCCAGGCCCTCCTGCTGCACGAAACCGAGGTGCTGCGCAAAACGCATGTGCCCATTGATGCGGTATTTCGCGCCGCCGACCGGCCAGTACAGCACCATGCCGAGCGTCGCCTGCGGGTGCGCCACCGCGAAAGCGACGACCGGCGCACAGCCCATGCATCCGCCCATCAGGTGGGCCTGCGCGATGCCCAGGTGATCCAGCAGGCCTTTGCCCTGCGCAACGTAGTGGCTCCAGGTCACCCGCTCGACGCGGCCGCCGGACTGGCCGGTCTCGCGGCGGTCGAACACGATGCAGCTGTAGCGGCGGCTCAAGTGTTCGAGGATGCGGGTCTTGCCGTACACGCCGAGCGTGCTCCATTTCTCCAGCGTCGCATCGAAGCCGCCGGGCGAGAACATCAATAGCGGCGCGCCCTTGCCCACCACTTCGTAGCGGGTGGCGATGCCGTCGATGGTTGCGATAGCCATGGTGCCGTGCTTCAGTTGGGCTTGACGGGGATGCCGCCCCTGATCTGGCGCGCGTTGCGCACGTCGTCGGCGTAGGTCTTGATCGCTTCGAGCGCGATGCTGGAAACCTGCGCGTAGGTGTCGGGCTTGGCGTCGATCGCCGACGCCGCATACCCGATCGCCGCGTGGGCCATGCGCATGCGGCCGTCCAGCCAGGGGCCGCCGCCCAGGCCGCCGATCACCGGAATCTTCACCGCCGCGGTCACCGCGGGTCCAGCCACGGGACCGGAGTGCTGGAAGTCGATCAGCGCGGCGCCGGCGCTTTCCATGCGGCGAGCCTGCTCGACCAGGCGCGCCGTCGCGTCGGCCGGCAACCGGGCTCCGGTCTTCAGCATGGTCTGGTAATCGATGCCCCATTGCAGCGCGGTTTGCGGCGTGATGCCGAAGTGCGCGAACACCGGGATGCCGGCCCGCGAGATCGCTTCGATCGCCTGCGGAAAATCGGCGGCGCCGTCGAGCTTGACCATGTCGGCGCCGGCTTCCTTCACCAGCCGGATGGCGGCAGCCAGCGCCGCATCGGTGCCCTGCTGCAGCGGGCCGAACGGAAAGTCGACGCTGACGAGCGCTCGCTTGACGCCGCGGCGCACCGCCTTGCACACGAGCACCATCTCGTCGAGCGTCACCTCCAAAGGGTTCTCGTGGCCCCAGAGGTTGACACCCACGCTGTCGCCGACCGAGACGATGTCCACGCCCGCGCGATCGACGATCTGCGCCATCTGCCAGTCCCAGGCGACCACGCCGACGATCTTGCGGCCGTCGCGCTTCATCTGCTGCAGCGCCGGCACGGTCACCGCGCCTCGAGAGTTGTCCATCGGTGCTCCTTGTTTCCCGGCGCTCAGGCGACCAGGCCGCGGGCCGCAGGTGCGAACAGGTCATCGACCGCGACCTTGCGCGTCGCGATGCGCTGCGCGAGGCAGTGGTCGACCCACTCTTGCAGCATCGCGCGGTTGGGCTCGATCCCATACGGCAGCGGGTCGCGGCCGGTGATCTCCATGACGCGCAAATGCAGGCGGTCCACGGCGGTCGGCTGCTCGATCTGCCCGGCCTTGAGCCGCGCCACATACCGCCGCTTGGATTCCGCGAAGGCGTCGAATACGTCGGCGGCCAGCCCCGGGTCGGCCGCCAGTAAATCATCGCGCACCACGATCAGGTGATTGGCCGGATAGTGGCCCCGGGTGCGCAACGCCTGCAGGCCCGCCTCGGCGGCGTTGGGAATGAGCGGCTTCACGTCGGGATGCTCGACATCCACGCCGATGGCGGCGGCGAGTTCGCCGGCGATCAGCATGTCGGCAATCTTCTTCCCGGGCTCGACCGGCACCACGTTGCTCGGCGGCCGGTACTCGGCGACATGCTCATCGCCTGACAGGACCCATGTGATCCGGCTCAGGTCCACGCCGTGCTCCTGCTGCAGCACGCCGCGGGCCCAAAGGCCGGTGGTGACGGTGTAGCCGCGGTTCACGCCGACGCGGCGCCCCTCCAGGTCCTTCGGCGTGGCGATGCCGGCTTTGCTGTTGACCAGGATCGCGCCATGATGGAAGGCGCGCACCAGGAAGATCGGCAGGGCCGTGAACCGCTTGCCGTGCTCGCGCGCGCACAGGTAGGTGCTCAGCGCCATCTCGCAGATGTCGAATTCGAGGCCCCGAACCATGCGGCGGAATGCGTCGATCAGCACCGGGACTTCGACGAAGTCGAACTCGAAGGTGCGCGGGCGGACACTGCCGTCCTTCAGGGCCTGGTTGTTGCCCTGGGTACGGGTGACGGTTTTCAGCTTGCGGTCGGACATGGCCATCGAACTCGGTCAAAAAGTATAGGGGCGCCGGCGGCCGCCCGCCGGCGAAATCTCAGGCCGCCTGCTTCAGCAGCAGTCGCAGGCGAATCCCTCGGGGACGACCAGGGCGTCCTTCATCCAGGCGTAGGGCAGATCGTCGGGCACCACCTCGGCCGCGGGCTTGAAAATCTTGAAATGATGGCGGCGGCTGCCGCCCTCGGTCCAGAAGGCCACCACCGTTTCCAGCGGCGGACAGCCGGGCATCGAGCAGGCGACCTCGGTCACCAGCAGCGCGGCATCGGCATCCAGCCCGAAACGCTCGCGCGTCCAGTCGCGGATGCGCTGAAGCGCCTGCAATTGCCCGGGGCTTTTGCGCAACGATCCGAGCATGCCAGTCCCTGGCGGTCGAGCAAAGCGGCATCACACCGATGCGTGCTTCTTGCCCGGCTCGGCGCGCAGCGCGTCCCGCGCGGCTTCATTGAAGGGCTGGCCCTGGGGCAGCACGATCGCGACCGAGCGCACCCGCTGCGCCTGCGCGTCGACGCCGGGCGGCGGGTCGCCCTTCTCGGCCAGCGCCTTGGCCGCCTTCATCAGCCGCTGGCGCGCCATGATGATGCCGTTGTCGGTGGAGACCAGGTGCTCGCGCGTGCGGTCCTGGATAGCGCCCATGCTTTCCTGCAGCGACGCATCCTGCATCGCGATGCCTTCGACGCCGCTATAGGTGGTGCGCGCCTTCTGCGCCGCGCGATCCATCAGGTAGTCGTTGTCCTTGTTCTGCAGCGGCCGGAAGGTGCCGGGCACGTAACGCACGTGGATGCCCTTGCCGTCCTCCATCGCCTGCACTTCCGCCGCCGTCAGCGCCCGGGTGGGGTGGTAGTCGAAGCTCCAGGCCCAGTTGTTCTCGTCGTCGATCGGCACCCAGAAGTGGCCATGGATCGGATGGTCGCCGCGCGGCGGCACCATCGTGAACGAAGGCATCACCCAGGGCGTGATGCGCCAGTAGTGGTGTCCTTCCTCGGCGTTGCGGCGGGCGCCGATGAAAAGCCCGCCGTCGGCCGGCACGACCTCGAACACCGGCTTGTAATCGTTCAGGTTGTACTGATTGCCCTTGGCGCCCTTGAACAGGGGATCGCTGTTCAGGGCGCCGCTGTGCAGGAAAGAGACGTGGCTGGAATCGATGCCGCCTTCCATGGCCTGCAGCCAGTTGCATTCCTGCAGGCGCTTGGACGTGTAGCTCTGGCGGGCGGGCACGGTGGCGAATTCCCATTCGGGCAGCGGCGGCTTGAGTTCGGGCGGGCCCATATAGATCCAGATCACGCCGCCGCGCTCCACCAGCGAGTACGACTTCAGCTTGATGCGAGCGCAAAAGCCGCTTTCGGCCGGCTCGGATGGCACGTCGACGCACTGCCCGTTTACGTCGTATTTCCAGCCGTGGTAGGGGCAGCGCAGGCCGCCCTCTTCGTTGCGGCCGAACCAGAGCGACACCCCGCGATGCGCGCAGAACTCGTCGATCACGCCGAGCCTGCCTTCGCTGTCGCGGAACGCGACCATCTGCTCGGACAGCAGTTTCAGCCGCACCGGCGCGCAATCGGGCTCGGGCAATTCCCTGGACAGGAGCGCCGGCAGCCAGTAGCGGCGGAAAAGCTGGCCCATTGGCGTACCGGGGCCCGTTTGCGTGAGCAGATCGTTCTGTTCCTTCTTTAGCATGGAGAGTGTTCTTTCACCGGAAATGCGTGGGTGCCGCTGACTCGACCTTGTTCCTCATAAAGGAACGCTGTTCCTTTATCCAAAACGACGATATCATCTGACGTTGTCAACTGTCAATGGGAGCCTGGTTCATGTCCGGAGTTATTTGTCGTCGCGTCGCGCTGTGCAAACCCGATGAGGTCGAGGTGGGCAAGGCGATCCGGGTCGAAAAGGAAGGCCTCGCCCTCGCGGTCTTCAACCTCGACGGCGAATTCCACGTCACGGACGATCAGTGCACGCACGGTCCGGGTTTGCTGCACGAGGGTTGCATCATGGGCGACGTGGTCGAATGCGATTTCCACAACGGCCAGTTCAACATCAAAACGGGTGAAGTGGTCGCCCCGCCCTGCATGGTGCCGGTCAAGACCTATCGCACGGTGATCGACAGCGACGGTTTCGTTTCGATCGAGTTCTAGCGCGGCCCCGCGTGCCGCCGGGCGCCGCACCGGCTTCTCCGCTAGTTTTTCGGCTTGGCGATGGACCGCACCATCGGGGTCCATCGTTCGATCTCCGCAGCCACATACCGGGTGAACGTCGCCGCGTCGTAGTCGGCGCTGACCATGCTCTCCATCGCCAGATGCTTGCGGATGGCGGGTGTCTGCAAGCCGCGGCGGACCTCGGCATTGATCTTGTCGACGATCGCGGCGGGCATTCCCGCGGGACCGGAGATGGCGAACCAGGTGATGCCGGTGAGGCTCGGATAGCCCAGCTCGGTGAACGTCGGTGTGTCGGGATAGTCCGGCAAGCGCTTT
>JAGRPN010000153.1 GCA_019449555.1 Ramlibacter sp. | reverse complement strand
GTCTCCGTCTACCGCGAGCTGGCGGCGCGCTGCGACTACCCATTGCACCTCGGGCTGACCGAAGCCGGCATGGGCACCAAGGGCACCGTGGCATCCAGCGTCGCGCTCGGCATCCTGCTGCAGGAAGGCATCGGCGACACGATCCGCGTGTCCCTGACGCCCCAGCCGGGCGAATCGCGCACGCAGGAAGTGGTGATCGCCTCCGAAATCCTGCAGGCGCTCGGGATGCGCAACTTCGTGCCGAGCGTGACAGCCTGCCCCGGGTGCGGGCGCACCAGCAGCACCACGTTCCAGGAGCTCGCCAAACAGATCGACGACTACCTGCGCGCCCAGATGCCCGTCTGGCGCGCGAAGTATCCGGGAGTCGAGAAGATGAAGGTCGCCGTGATGGGTTGCATCGTCAACGGCCCGGGAGAGAGCAAGCACGCCGATATCGGCATCAGCCTGCCCGGTACCGGCGAAGCGCAGGCGGCGCCGGTATTCATCGACGGGCAGAAGGCCATGACCTTGCGCGGCGACAACATCGCCAACGAATTCCACCAGATCGTCGAAAACTACATTGAAAAGCGCTTCGGCCGCCCGCAGGTCGCCGAACACGCCTGATCCAAGAAGAAAATGGCCGAGAAACTGAGTGCCGTCAAAGGCATGAACGACATATTGCCGCCCGAGTCGGCGCGCTGGGAGTGGCTGGAACAGAAGGTGCGCGACCTGATGGCGCGCTACGCCTACCGCAACATCCGCACGCCGATCGTCGAGCCGACGGCGCTGTTCGTGCGCAGCCTGGGCGAAGTCACCGACATCGTCGAGAAGGAGATGTACTCCTTCGAGGATCGCCTGAACGGCGAGCAGCTGACGCTGCGCCCCGAGAGCACCGCCGGCGTCGTGCGCGCCGTGGCCGAGCATTCGATGCTGTACGACGGCGGCAAGCGCCTTTATTACATGGGGCCGATGTTCCGGCACGAACGGCCCCAGCGCGGGCGCTACCGCCAGTTCCACCAGATCGGCGCCGAAGCGCTGGGCTTTCCCGGGCCGGACGTGGATGCGGAAATCATCCTGCTGGCCGCCGCGCTGTGGCAAGAGCTCGGCCTAGCCAACGTGCGGCTCGAAATCAACAGCCTGGGCCAGCCCGACGAGCGCAAGCAGCACCGCGCCGAACTGATCTCCTATCTGGAAGCGCACGCCGAGGTGCTCGATGAAGACGCGAAGCGCCGCCTGCACACCAATCCATTGCGCATCCTCGACACGAAAAATCCGGCGATGCAGGCGCTGGTCGAGGGCGCGCCGAAGTTGATCGACTTCCTCGGAAAGGCCTCGCTTGCGCATTTCGACGGCCTGAAGGCCATGCTCGAAGCGAACGGCATCTCGTACCGGATCAACCCGCGCCTGGTGCGCGGGATGGACTACTACAACCTGTCGGTGTTCGAATTCACCACCGAGAGCCTCGGCGCGCAAGGCACGATCTGCGCCGGTGGCCGCTACGACTACCTGATCGAGGAGATCGGCGGGAAGCGCGCGCCCGCGGTCGGCTGGGCGCTCGGCGTCGAACGCGTGCTGGAACTCGTCAAGGAGCAGGGCGCCGCGATCGAGCCGCTGGTGCCCGATGCATATGCGGTGGTGCCCGATGCTTCGGCCCTGCCACGGGTGCTCAGGACGCTCCAGGCGCTGCGCGCCGCCGGCGTGGGCGTGCAGATGCATGCGGGCTCCGGCGAGGGCATGGGCAGCATGAAGTCCCAATTCAAGAAAGCCGATGGCAGCGGAGCCCGTTACGCGCTGATCTTCGGCGCGGACGAACTGGCCGATGGCGTCGTGACCGTGAAAGCGCTGCGCGACGGCACCGGTGCGCAGGTGCGCCGCCCGCTGGCCGACCCGGCAGGCTGGGCCGCGAGCCTGAAGGCCTGACGGTCGGCCTCACTACAATCGCAGCTCGCGACAGGACAAAAGAACACCAATGGCCAAACATCTCGACCTCGAAGAACAGGAACAGCTTGCCGAGATCAAGCATTTCTGGAACGAGTACGGCAACCTCATCACGTGGGTGGTGATCGTCGTCTTCGGCGCCATCGCCGCCTGGAACGGCTGGCAATATTGGCAGCGCACGCAGTCGGCCCAGGCCGCCGCCATGTACGACGAGGTGGAACGCGCGGCGCAGGCCGGCGACCTGACGCGCGTCGAGCGGGCGTTCTCCGACATGCGCGACAAGTTCGACCGCACCACGTATGCGCAGCAGGCCGGCCTGCTGGCGGCCAAGGTGTTGATGGAGAAGGGCAAAGTCGATGCCGCCAGGTCCGCGCTGACCTGGGTGGCCGACAAGGCCTCCGACGAGGGCTATCAGGCGGTCGCGCGGCTGCGCCTGGCCAGCGTGCTGGTCGAGGCGAAGGCCTACGATGAAGCGCTCAAGCAATTGTCCGGGGACTTCCCGAAGGAATTCGAGCCCCTGGTCGCCGACCGGCGCGGCGACGTCTACAACCTGCAAGGCAAGAAGGCCGAGGCCAAGGCGGAGTACCTGAAGGCGTACAAGGGATTCGACGATCGCGCCGAGTACCGCCATCTGGTCGAGGTCAAGCTCAACGCCCTCGGGGTCGATCCGCAGCCGGCTGCGGCCCCGGCCACTTCGGCTGCGTCCGCCGGGGCGAAGCCATGATGGCCTCCGGCTTCCGCGCTCGCGAGAGATCGGCGCTCGCCGTTTGCGCAGTCGTGCTGGCTACGGGTCTGGCAGGGTGCTCGATGTTGCCTTCGATCTTCGGCGGCGGCGTGGAGAAACCCAAACCGGCGGAACTCCCGCCCAATGCCGCCCTGATCACCGTGCGCCCGGCCTGGACGGCGCGCGTGGGCCAAGTCAGCCTGCCCTTGTCGGTGAATGTCAGCGGCGCGAACATCGCAGTGGCGAGCAGCGACGGCACGGTCGCGGTGATCGAAGCCGCCACCGGGCGCGATGTGTGGCGCGCCAGCGCGGGCGCAGCGCTCGCGGCGGGCGTGGGCAGCGATGGCAAGCTCGTTGCCGTCGTGAGCCGCAATAACGAACTGGTCGCGTTGGCCGGCGGCAAGGAAGTGTGGCGGCAGAGGCTGCCGGCCGTGTCGTACACCGCGCCGTTCGTGGCCGGTGGCCGCGTCTTCACGCTCACCGCCGACCGGGCCGTCTCGGCGTTCGATGGGCAGACCGGGCACAAGCTGTGGACCCAGCAGCGCGCCGGAGAGCCGCTGGTGCTGCGCCATTCCGGAGTGATGCTGGCCGTGGGCGATACGCTCGTGGTCGGCCTGTCCGGCCGCATGGTCGGGCTCAATCCCGGCAATGGCAGCGTCCGCTGGGAAGCGGCGCTGGCGACGCCGCGCGGCATCAACGACGTCGAGCGGCTGGTGGACCTCGTGGGCGGGGTCAGCCGCGTCGGCGACGTGGTCTGCGCGCGGGCTTTCCAGGCGAGCGTCGGCTGCGTCGATGCGGCACGCGGGCGCACGCTCTGGACGCAGCGCGCCAACGGCTCCGAAGGCGTGCAAGGCGATGCGCAGTTCGTGTTCGGCACCGAATCGGACGGCAAGGTGCTCGCCTGGCGCCGGGCCAACGGAGAGCGGGCCTGGTCCAGCGATCGCCTGCTGTACCGTGGGCTCACCGCGCCGCTCGTGCTGGGCCGCTCGGTCGTGATCGGCGACGGCACCGGGCTCGTGCACTTCCTCTCGCGCGAGGACGGCTCGCCGCTCAATCGCGTGGACACGGATGGCTCGGCAGTGGTTGCCGCGCCCGTGGTGGCCGGCGACACCCTGGTCGTGGTCACGCGCAACGGCGGCATCTTCGGGTTCGTCCCCGGATAATGCCCCTACGCCGGCGGCTCGCGCCGCCGGCCCATCCAGCTTGCCATGAAACCCGTCCTGGCCCTCGTGGGCCGCCCCAACGTCGGCAAATCGACGCTCTTCAACCGGCTCACGAAGTCGAGGGATGCGATCGTGGCCGATTTCGCGGGCCTCACGCGCGACCGGCACTACGGCAACGCGAAACAGGGCAAGCACGAATTCATCGTGATCGACACCGGCGGCTTCGAGCCGACGGCCGAGAGCGGCATCTACATGGAGATGGCCAAGCAGACGCGGCAGGCGGTCGCGGAAGCGGACGTCGTCGTCTTCGTGCTCGACGCGCGGGGCGGCCTCTCGTCGCAGGACCACGACATCGCGAGCTACCTGCGCAAGCTGGGCAAGCCGACGGTGCTGGCCGCCAACAAGGCCGAAGGCATGACCGAGGGCGTGCAGCTCACCGAGTTCTACGAGCTCGGCCTGGGCGAAGTGCATCCGGTGTCGGCTGCGCACGGGCAGGGCATCCGCAGCCTGGTCGAGAAAGCTTTCGAGGCCCTGAACCTGCCCGAACCGGACGAAGAAGGCGAACCCGAAGACACGGGCGTCATCAAGCTGGCGGTGGCCGGCCGGCCGAACGTGGGCAAATCGACGCTGATCAACACCTGGCTGGGCGAGGAACGGCTGGTGGCCTTCAACCTGCCGGGCACCACCCGCGACGCGATCTCGGTGCCGTTCGAGCGCGCGGGGCAGAAGTTCGAACTGATAGACACCGCCGGCCTGCGCCGAAAAGGCAAGGTGTTCGAGGCGATCGAGAAGTTCTCCGTGGTCAAGACGCTGCAGGCGATCGAGTCCGCCAACGTGGTCGTGCTGCTGCTGGATGCGACCCAGGGCGTGACCGACCAGGATGCGCATATCGCCGGCTACATCCTGGAAAGCGGCCGCGCCGTGGTGCTGGCCGTCAACAAATGGGACGCCGTGGACGAGTACGAGCGCGAGCAGGTGCAGCGCCAGATCGAGTCGCGCCTCGCCTTCCTGAAGTTCGCGCCGATCCATTTCATCTCGGCCATCAAGCGCCAGGGCCTGGGCCCGGTCTGGGCCTCGATCGCGCAAGCTCACAAGTCGGCCATGGTGAAGATGCCCACGCCGGTGCTCACGCGGCTGTTGCAGGAGGCGGTGCAGTTCCAGTCGCCCAGGCGCTCGGGCATGTTCCGGCCCAAACTGCGCTATGCCCATCAGGGCGGCATGAACCCGCCGGTGATCGTCGTGCACGGCAATTCGCTCGAGCACGTGACCGACGCGTACAAGCGCTTCCTCGAGGGCCGGTTCCGCAAGGAGTTCAACCTGGTCGGCACGCCCTTGCGCATCGAGATGAAAACCTCGCGCAACCCCTACGCCGACAAGGAATAGCGCCTGGCCTGCGCTGCGGCATTTCTTTTGCCCTACCCTTGAACTAGCAAAAAGCGCACCCAGCTGCAGTGCTATCGGTTTCGACCTACTTGCGCAGCCCTTCTGCTGTGGTAAGGTGCAATTTCCAACAACACTTCCGGATGCGGAACACGGAGAATATCGTGAGCAACAACGGGCAGCTTCTACAAGACCCATTTCTCAACACCTTGCGTCGCGAGCATGTGCCGGTGTCGATCTACCTCGTCAACGGCATCAAGCTGCAAGGGCAGATTGAGTCTTTTGATCAATACGTTGTGCTGTTGCGCAACACCGTGACCCAGATGGTTTACAAGCACGCCATCTCCACCATCGTGCCCGGGCGGGCCGTGAACTTCTCGACCGCCGAAGGCTCCGAAGCCGGCGCCACTTGAGCACCGCGCCCCCAAGGGCGCTCGACCGGTGGTGGCCTCGCCGATCCGACCCCGCGCCCCTGAACCACCTGGCCCTTGAGTTTGTCTGAATCCACCGACCGCCCAGCCGCCCCCACGATCCTGGTGGGCGTGGATCTGGGCTTGCCCCATTTCGACGCCGAGCTCGATGAGCTCGGCCTGCTGGCGCAGACCGCGGGCCTGACACCCGTCGCCCGGGTCTCATGCAAGCGCAAGGCGCCCGACGCGGCGCTGTTCATCGGGAAGGGCAAGGCCGACGAGATCAAGGCGCTGGCCGACGAGACCGGCGCCACCGAAGTGCTGTTCGACCAGGCACTGAGCCCGGCGCAACAACGCAACCTGGAACGCCACCTGGACCGGCCGGTGAACGACCGCACCCTGTTGATCCTGGAGATCTTCGGTCAGCGGGCGCGCAGCCACGAAGGCAAGTTGCAGGTCGAGCTGGCCCGGCTGCAATACGTGAGCACGCGGCTCGTGCGGCGCTGGTCGCACCTGGAGCGCCAGACCGGCGGAGCGGGCGTGCGCGGCGGCCCGGGCGAAAAGCAGATCGAACTGGACCGCCGGATGATCGGCGACGCGATCAAGCGCACCCGCGAGCGCCTGGAAAAAGTCAAGAGGCAACGCCACACGCAGCGGCGCCAACGCGAGCGGCGCGGATCGTTCAACATCTCCCTGGTCGGCTACACGAACGCGGGCAAGTCCACCCTCTTCAATGCGCTGGTCAAGGCCCGCGCCTACACCGCCGACCAGCTGTTCGCGACGCTGGACACCACCACACGCCAGCTCTACCTTGGGGACGCCGGCCGTTCGGTGTCGCTGTCCGACACCGTGGGCTTCATCCGCGACCTGCCGCACGGCCTGATCGACGCGTTCCAGGCCACCTTGCAGGAAGCGGCCGATGCCGACCTGCTGTTGCACGTCGTGGACGCCGCCAATCCCAACCACCCCGAACAGATTGCCGAAGTGCAGCGCGTGCTGCATGAAATCGGCGCGGCCGACGTGCCGCAGGTGCTGGTGTTCAACAAGACCGACGTGCTGGACCCCGCCCGCGCGCCGGTCCACGATCGCGACGTTTTCGAGCTCGAAGGCATCCCCGTGCCGCGCCTGTTCGTGAGCGGCCGGACGTCCGCCGGCCTGCCGGCGCTGCGCCGCCAGCTGGCGGAAGAATTGAGCCAGCGCAAAGCGGCGGCGCAGCCCGCGAGCGATAAGACCGAATTGCACGACACCCCCGCCTGATTGGGCACAATTCGGCTGCAACAAGAAAGAAGCCAAGCGCATGAACCTCCATTTACGCAGCCTGCCGTGGGCGGAGCTGAAAGGCCGGATCAGGGGCATGTTCAACCTGAACGATCCGCGTTGGGGGCGGGGTGACGAAAAGCAGTCGGAGAGCAATCGCCCCGACCCGCAAAAGCCCGAGGGCAACGGCAACGGCCGCGGGCCGAACCAGGGGCCGCCGGACCTCGACGAACTCTGGCGCGATTTCAACCGCAAGCTCGGTGGCCTGTTCGGCGCCCGCGGGCGGCGCGGGGACAACGGCGGCGGTTTCGGCGGAGGCGGCAACTTCCAGCCCGACATGAAGAGCGCCGGCATCGGGGCCGGCCTGGTCGCCGCGGTGGTCGTCCTGATCTGGCTGGGCACCGGCTTCTTCATCGTGCAGGAAGGCCAGCAGGCGGTGATCACTCAGTTCGGGCGGTACAAGGCGACCGTCGGCGCGGGCTTCAACTGGCGGCTGCCGTACCCGATCCAGCGCCACGAGCTGGTGTTCGTGACGCAAATCCGCTCGGTCGACGTCGGCCGCGACAACGTCGTGAAGGCGACGGGGCTGCGGGAATCGGCGATGCTGACCGAGGACGAGAACATCGTCGAAATCAAGTTCGCCGTGCAATATCGCCTGAGCGATGCCCGGGCCTATCTGTTCGAGAGCAAGAACCCGTCCGAAGCCGTCGTGCAGGCGGCGGAGACCGCGGTGCGCGAAACGGTCGGCAAGATGCGGATGGATTCGGCGCTGGCGGAGGAGCGCGACCAGATCGCGCCGCGCGTGCGCACGCTGATGCAGACGATCCTGGACCGCTACAAGGTCGGCATCGAGATCGTGGGCATCAACCTGCAGCAAGGCGGCGTGCGCCCGCCCGAGCAGGTGCAGGCGGCGTTCGACGACGTGATCAAGGCGGGCCAGGAGCGCGAGCGCGCCAAGAACGAGGCGCAGGCCTACGCCAACGACGTGATTCCGCGTGCGGTCGGTGCGGCCGCGCGGCTGAAGGAGGAGTCGGACGGCTACAAGGCCAAGGTCGTGGCGCAGGCGCAGGGCGACGCGCAGCGCTTCAAGTTGGTGCTGGCCGAGTACCAGCGCGCGCCGCAGGTCACGCGCGATCGCATGTACATCGACACGATGCAGCAGATCTACAGCAACGTGACCAAGATCCTGGTGGAGTCGCGCCAGGGCACGAACCTGCTGTATTTGCCGCTCGACAAGATCATGCAGCAGGTGGCGCAGGGCGCCCCGGCCGAGCCCGCCGCGGCGACGGCCCCCGCCGTGCCGGCCGCGCCGGCCGGCATGTCGAACGATTCGCGCGCGCGCGACACCTCACGCAGCCGCGAACGCGAATCGCGCTAGGGAGAACGCAACTATGAACAGAATCGGATTCATGGTCACGTCGGCGCTGGTGGTGCTGGCGCTGCTCAGCTCCATGCTCTTCGTCGTGGACCAACGCCAGTTCGGCGTCGTGTATGCGCTGGGCCAGATCAAGGAAGTGATCACCGAGCCGGGCCTGAACTTCAAGCTGCCGCCGCCGTTCCAGAACGTGTCGTACATCGACAAGCGGCTGCTGACCCTCGACAGCCCGGACACCGAACCCATGCTCACGCTGGAAAAGCAGCGCATGGTGATCGACTGGTACGTGCGCTGGCGCATCACCGACCCGCTGCAGTACATCCGCAACGTCGGCCTCGACGAGGCGGCCGGCGCCAACCAGCTCAATCGCGTGGTGCGCAACGCCTTCCAGGAAGAGATCAACCGCCGCACGGTGCGCGAACTGCTGTCCGTCAAGCGCGAACAGCTGATGTCCGACGTCAAGCGGGAAGTGCTCGAGGTCGTCAAGGGAGCGAAGCCCTGGGGCGTGGACGTGGTGGACGTGCGCATCACGCGGGCCGATTACGTGGATGCCATCACCGAGTCGGTGTATCGCCGCATGGAAGCCGAGCGCAAGCGCGTCGCCAACGAGCTGCGCTCCACCGGCGCCGCCGAGGGCGAGAAGATCCGCGCGGATGCCGACCGGCAGCGCGAAATCGCGGTGGCCAACGCCTATCGCGATGCACAGAAGATCAAGGGCGAGGGCGATGCGCAGGCGGCCTCGATCTATGCCGAGGCGTTCGGGCGCGACGCGCAGTTCGCGCAGTTCTACCGCAGCCTGGAAGCGTACAAGGCCAGCTTCAACAAGAAGGCCGACGTGATGGTCGTGGATCCGAGCGGCTCGGAATTCTTCAAGGCGTTCCGCAGCAACAGCGGCGCGGCGGCTGCGGCTTCGAAGAAATAAGGCCAGGGAGCGGGTTTGAACAGCGACACCCTCTGGTCGGCGCTGGCCCTGCTGCTGGTTCTCGAGGGAATCCTGCCTTTCGCATCGCCCAGCGGTTGGCGCCGCACGTTCCAGCGGCTGCTCGAGCTGCGCGACGGCCAGCTGCGCTTCTTCGGCCTGTGCAGCATCCTGATCGGCGTGGTGCTGCTCTGGCTCGTGAGCTGACCGAAGCCGGACGCGCCCACTCAAAAGGCGCAGGGGAATCGGTTCGGACCTTGCTGCCTCCTCTGCGCATCTGCGCATCTGCGCATACTCTGCGTGCGCATGCCTGTCTCCGGCCTCGGCGCGCGGAGAGTCCCTTGGCTTCCCCGGTAAAATACTGTTTTTAACAGCACCCCCTCACCATGTCCGCCTGGGTCCTGCCGGATCACATCGCCGATGTCTTGCCTTCCGAGGCCCGGCACATCGAGGAAATCCGACGCGAATTGCTGGATACCGCGCGCGGATACGGCTACGAGCTGGTGATGCCGCCGCTGCTGGAGCACCTGGAGTCGCTGCTCACCGGTACCGGCGAAGCGCTCGATTTGCAGACCTTCAAGCTCGTGGACCAGCTCTCGGGCCGCATGATGGGCCTGCGCGCCGACACCACGCCTCAGGTCGCGCGCATCGATGCCCACTTGCTCAATCGCCAGGGCGTCGCCCGGCTGTGTTACTGCGGGCCGGTGTTGCACACCCGGCCGGACCGCCCGCACGCCACCCGCGAGCCGCTGCAGTTCGGCGCGGAAATCTACGGCCATGCCGGTCTCGAAGCCGACCTGGAAGCGCTATTGCTGGCACTGGATTGCCTGAAGGCGACGGGCGTCGGGAACGTGACCGTGGACATGGCCGACGCGCGCATCGTGCGCTCCCTGCTGAGCGGCGTGCCGGTGGACGGTTCCATGCTCGCCCGCGTGCACGCGGCGCTTGCCACCAAGGACGCGAGCGAACTGCGCTCGCTCACGAAGAACTTCCCCGCGCCGGCCCGCGAAGGCCTGTTGGCGCTCGTGGCGCTTTACGGCGATGCCAAGGTGCTGGCCGAAGCGGAGAAGACGCTGCCGGCCAGCCAGCCGATGCGTGAGGCCCTCGCCAACCTCAAATGGCTTTCGGGCCATCTGCAAGGCGCGAAAGTCAGCTTCGACTTGGCCGACCTGCGCGGCTACGCCTATTACAGCGGCGCGCGCTTCGCCGTGTATACGCCCGGCGCGAGCGATGCGCTGGTGCGCGGCGGCCGCTACGACGAAGTGGGCGCGGTGTTCGGGCGCAACCGTCCCGCCGTGGGCTTCAGCCTCGACGTCAAGGAGCTGGTCGCCGTCGCGCCCAAGCCGCCGCTGAAAGCGGCCATCCGCGCGCCGTGGCTGGACACCGGGCCAGGCGCCGCGCAATTGCGTGCGGCCATCGCGGCGCTGCGCAGCCGCGGCGAGACCGTG
>JAGRPN010000152.1 GCA_019449555.1 Ramlibacter sp. | reverse complement strand
ACCCCGATCGCGTAGGCCACGCCTTTGCCAGCACTCACCGCGATGCGAGCTGCGCCGGCAAACTGCTCGGGCGCAACGCCCAGCTTCACTAGCGCTATGACGTGCGGGTTGGCTGCAGACGCGTCCGGCAGCCCGGCTTCCCGCATTGCTTTAATTGCAGGATCGACACACACACCCGCCGCCGGCGGTGTGTGTTTCTTTTGGTTATTGGTTATTGGCTTTTGGATAGCATTGCCTTCGGTATGCGTTCGCATTGCGTCCGCTCCCTCCGTGCGATGCGACCAACGTGCATTCGCGCTGCGCTTCGCCTTCACGCGCTTTTCTTGATAGTGTCCGAGCAGTGCGTCGAATTCGGTGCGTCTATACGCGATCGCACCGGCCAGCGTGAAGAACTCGCTCAACACCTGGTCGAGCGCCGAGATCTCGGCAGCAGTCCGCGCACCGGCCCAGCGCTTTGCCAAGTCGATGGGAATTGCGCTCTCGGTCTCCATGTACTTGTCACGGAGCCGCGCATACAGTCCGTACTCCAGCGGGGAGAGGTGGCCTGTTGCCTTCGCCTCATCGCCGACGTGAAGCGGGTAGTAGTTCACGCCGACTGCCCTTCGGGATACGACCGGGCATCCCGGAGCCAAGCGGCCACGGCGGCCGGCTCCCACCGTTCGGCCAGAACTGGAGCGGGGAATGCCGAGGCCTTCAGCAGCGCGGAAAGCGTGGCCTCGGCCAAACCCGTTTGGCGCAGCACATCGCGCCTCGAGAGAAGTTCGATCGAGCGCCGCCTGCGGCTCATTGGGCGGCCAGCTGCGCGTCGCGCCAGGCAATTAACTCAGCCACATCGAACACAGTTGTTTTCGGCCCGATGCGGCGCGCCCTGGGAAACCCCTCGCGCTCCTTTGCCCAGCGCCAGAACGTCGACTCTCCTATCCCCAATATGCGCGCGCCAGCGCCGGCTCGAACGGATTGGGTCGGAGCAACGTCAGGGCTCGCGTGCGCCCGGAGAACGCGCCTCACTGATTTATCGGATTGCACTTGCTCTGTCTCCTTTGGCCCCACCGGGGGTGTTGAGACATAAATGTGCCGCGCAAGAGCCCAAAGAAAAACCCCGGAATTTTGGAGATTTCCGGGGTTTATCAATCGTGTAATTCAAGCTAAGCGCGTGGCGTACGGGGCCGCTTTGGCAGCAGCTCCTCCACTTCCTTCGCTGTGATTCCCAGCTGCTTGGCGGCTTTGTCGAAACCGTCCTTTGTCCGCGGCAATGCGTCGCAGCCTTGGCCGGTGAAGAGAGCCACTAGCTGCGGCAGTACCAACGCTTCCCGCCGACGCTTCAGCGCGGTCTTTGCTCCGCCGCGGTGATCGCGTACGCCAAATGCCTCGCCCAGCGTATTGGGGGCTGGCTCTTGCCATGCCACCACGTCCCGCACGAACGCCGTGCGCTTTCCATTCTTGAAGTTCCGGTAACAGGAGATGATTTCGCCCAGCGCCCAGGCGGGAGCGGGAAGCTTCAGCATCTGATAAATCTCAACCGCGTTCAGCGCCAGCTCACCTTTGCTCATGCCGGCCGCGCGGAGCGTAGCCAAGTCGCGCTTGGCCAGCTCCTCCCTTTCAGCATCGTTCATCTGCGCCTTCCTGGTCTGGCCGAGTCGTGTTCCATTCGCGGAGCCATTGCTGGAAGACGCCGTCCGCTTCGGCGTCCCGTCGCTCCCGCGCGGCTTCGGCGGCGCACCGCAGAAGCGCCGCCTTGTCTAGGTCGCGGCATGTCCTGGCACTCGCTTCAAGCGCCTCTGCCAGATCACCCCAATTGCTAGGGGCAGCGCTCATTGCGCTCCCCGTGCCGGGTGTGCCGTGCAACGTGTGGTGCTGCGCCCAGAGCCGCCCGGAGGCCTCGCGCTCGCGCTCATCGACTGAATTGGCGCCGGCCTCTTCTGCCAGGACATTCACGCAGTTCTGCAGGTCGCCGGCCCTATCAATGATCATGCTCAGGAGCTGGCGAACGTCTAGTAACGCGCTGGCGTCCAATGCCAGCATGCGTTGAGCTGCTCGCGCCGCCGCGCAGATGGCCTGCGTGTGCCCTTGCGTCATTGCGTCGGCATCGGTGAGCTTTGCCTGCAGCTGTAGCACTTCGGAGTTGGTAAAATTCTCGATGGGCATGGTGCACGATCCTTTCAGGTGTGTGCGTTGTGCTCAGAGCCGGCTCGGTGTCCACAGCGCCTTGCCGGCTCGCTTTTTTCAGGCTTGCTTTTTTGCCTGAATCGTTGTCACGGTGCCGCCCGCCAGCACGGTCCCGCAAAATTTAGCCCAGTCGGCCATCAGCCGTCGGCGCTTCGCGAACAAGTCGCCGCGTCGGTACGCAGCTTCGACCTTGTCGCCGATCGCGTGCGCAAGGCTCATCTCGACCGCTTCGCGGCTGTATCCCGTGCGCTCCGTCGCCCAATCCTTGAACGTCGACCGGAAACCATGCGGCACGGCGGCGACTTCCATCCTGCGCATGACGGCCAGCAGCGTCATGTCACTCAATTGCGTTTTCTTCGCCGAAGGGAATACCAGGTCCGTGCCGTCAATTCGCTCGAGGCTTTCCAGCAGTTCCACTGCGGGCGGCGAAAGCGGCACCCGGTGTTCTTTGCCCGCCTTCATGCGATTTGCCGGCACAACCCATTCGGCGCGCTTCAGGTCAATCTCTGACCAGGTCGCGCCGCGAACTTCACCTGATCGCGCGGCGGTGAGGATGGCGAATTCGAGGGCGCGCGCGCCCATGCCAGTCTGCTGCCTCACCGCGGATATGAATCCCGCGACCGCATCGATATCGAGCGCTTTGTGATGCTGGACCTTTGTGACCTTGGTGGGCGCGGCGAGGATCTTGTCCAGATGCCCTTTCCAGCGTGCCGGGTTCGGCCCCTGCCGGTAGTGATGCACCGCGGCCCAGTCGAGCACTGCCTCGATCCGCCCACGCACGCGGCTCGCTGTTTCCGTCTTTTCTTGCCAGATCGGCTTGAGCACGAGCAGGACCTGCGGCAACTCGATATCGCTGACCAGGAGCTGGCCGATGTGCGGAGTCGCGTATGTTTCCAGCGTGTTGGTCCACTGGCTGGCGTGCTTTGGATTCGACCATTCGGCCGCTTTTGCGTCGATGTATTCCCGCGCGCACTTCGCGAAGGTCTTTTGCGCAGCCTGGCGAGCCGCAAGGGCGCTCCTGGCCTCCCTGCGTTGCAGGATGGGGTCAATGCCCCGGTCGACCAGCAAACGGGCCGCGCGGGCCTTTTCCCGGGCCGTGGCCAGCGTCACGTCGGGGAAGCCACCCAGCCCCATGTCGCGGCGTTTGCCGCCAACCGTGAAGCGAAGAATCCAGGTCCTGGCGCCACCCGGTGCGACCTGCAAATGCAGCCCCGCCACGCCGCCAACTGCACGCATGCCAGGGATCCGCAGGCGCGCCACCTCGAGCGCTGACATTTCCTTGGCTTTTTTGGGCATTGCTGGTTCCTCAACAAGTTACCCAACAATATACGCGCGATTGTTGAGCATGGCAAGAGACCATCCGGGAGCATGCCTTTTGGATGTTCCCAATGAAAAAGCCCCTTGGCGGGGCTTTTTTGGACTTGCTGAGATTGATTTCTGGCGGAGAGGGCGGGATT
>JAGRPN010000151.1 GCA_019449555.1 Ramlibacter sp. | reverse complement strand
GCACATCGTCTTCCGCAGCATCCTCGACGAGCTCGGCCAGAACATCGTCAGTGCCCGCTCGGGCCAGGAGGCGCTGCGCTCCATCCTGGAGATGGAGTTCGCGGTCATCCTGCTGGACGTCAACATGCCGGACATCGACGGCCTGGAAACGGCCAGCCTGATCCGGCAGTACAAGAAGTCGGCCCAGACGCCGATCGTTTTCATCACGGCCTATGTCGACGAGCGGCAGGCCAAGCGCGGCTATGCCCTCGGCGCGGTGGACTACATTCCGTCGCCGGTCGTGCCCGAGGTGCTGCGCTCGAAGGTGAGGGTGTTCGTCGAGCTGTACCGCATGAACCAGCAATTGCAGGTGCAGGCGGCGCAGCGCGAGGCGCTCGCGCGATCCGAGGCGGCCCGCGAAGCCGCGGAAGACGCCATCCACCGCGCCGATTACCTCGCCGAAGCGAGCCAGTTGCTGTCGAGATCACTCAACATCGAAGACACGATCGGCGCGATGTTCGACGTGGCCGTGCCCATGCTGGCGGAACGGGCGGTACTTGCACTGGCGACCGATGGCACGGTGACACGCGTCGAAAGCCATCCGCGGGTGGCTGGATCGGGAACCGAAGCGATGTCCCCCGGCGTGCGGGCGGCCCTCGCGCGGGCGCTCGAGGAAAAGGAATTCGAACTGTGGCGCGATGGCGACGAGGCTGCCGCCGTGTGTCCTTTGCTGGCCGGCGGCAGCGCCCGGGGCGCGTTGATCCTGCTGGCGCCCTACGAATCCATGGATTCCTCGCGCGTGGCGCTGGCCAAGGAAGTCGTGAGCCGCGCGTCCATCGCCATGGAGAATGCGCGGCTCTACACGGCCGTGCAGGAGGCGGACCGGCGCAAGAACGAATTCCTGGCGATGCTGGCGCACGAACTGCGCAATCCGCTCGCGCCGATCCGCAACGCCGTGCACATCATGCAAGGCGGGGAGGTCACTCAATCGACCATGAACTGGGCTCGCGATGTGATCGGCCGGCAGGCCGATCACATGGCGCGGCTCATCGACGACCTGCTCGACGTGTCGCGCATCGTGCAGGGCAAGGTCGTCGTCAAGCCCGAGCGGCTGGGCCTGTCCGCGCTGGTGGAGCGCGCCGTCGAGGCGAGTTCGCCGCGGCTGGCGGGGCGCGACCAGACACTGCGCGTCGAGCTGCCCAAGGAGCAGGTAATCCTCAATGGCGACCCGGTGCGGCTCGCGCAGGTGCTCTCCAACCTGATCAACAACGCTTCGAAGTTCTCGGGACCAAACAGCCAGATCACGCTGACGGCCGGGTACGAGGGCGGCGAGCTCAAGATTTCCGTGCGCGACCAGGGAGCGGGCATCGATCCGGCTTTCCTGCCGCACATCTTCGACCTGTTCGCCCAGGCCGACCAGTCGTTGGACCGCTCGCAAGGCGGGCTCGGCATCGGCCTGACGCTCGTGAAGCATCTGGTCGAATTGCATGGCGGCCACGTGTCGGCCAGGAGCGGGGGCGTCGGGCGGGGTACCGAGGTGACGATCCATTTGCCCGCGCAATTGGCGCCGGCGGCCGAGATCCCGCCGCCCGCGCCGAGGCCGCGCCCTGCGACAACCCGCGCGCCGAAAGCCCCAGCGCGGATCCTGGTGGTGGATGACCTGGCCGCGTCGGCGGAAACGCTGATGACCCTGTTGCAGATGGAGGGCTTCGACGTCAAGATCGCCAGCGAGGGCATGGCCGCGCTGAAGATCGCCGAGGATTTCCGGCCGGACGTGGTGCTGCTGGACATCGGCCTGCCGGGGATGAACGGTTTCGAAGTGGCTCATCGGCTGCGCACCCAGCCGGAGTCGCGCGAGGCCCTATTGATCGCGCTGACGGGCTACGGCGAGGCGGAAAGCCGGACGCGCTCGGCCGAGGCCGGTTTCGACTTCCACATGGTCAAGCCCGCGGACGTCAACCTGCTGCTGTCCATGCTCGCGAATCCGCAGCAGGCGCGCCGTGCGAGGGTGGCTTGAGGCAGCCGAAGCGCGCAGCCTCGCTGCTACAATGACCGGCTTCGCGGAGAGGTGGATGAGCGGTTTAAGTCGCACGCCTG
>JAGRPN010000150.1 GCA_019449555.1 Ramlibacter sp. | reverse complement strand
GGTACTGGTCGCCGGAAACCCTGCTGGTGGCTTCCATCGCCGACTGCTACATCCTGTCTTTTCGCGCGGTCGCCAGGGCGTCGAAGCTGGACTGGCAAAGCCTCTCCGTGGACGTCGAAGGCGTGCTGGATCGCGTCGACGGGGTCACGCGGTTCGTCGGATTCACGCTGTCGCCGCGGTTGTTCATCTGCTCGCCCGACCAGGAGCACCTCGCCCGCGCCGTGTTGGAAAAGTCGAAACGCGCTTGCCTGATCACGAACTCGCTGACTGCGGAATGCAAGGTGCTGCCTGAGGTCAACGTCTGCGAGTGTGGCCGCGTCCCCGAACCGGCGTAGCCCGTCATCCGGCGAGGCAACGGCATGTGTGAATTGCTGGCCGTATCCACCTCTCAGCCGACGCGGCTGACGTTTTCGCTGCACACGCTGGCCTCTCGCGGCGGGGAGACCGGCACCACGCGCGACGGCTGGGGCGTGGCGTTCTTCCAGGGCGAGGATGTCGCGCTGTTTCGCGAGCCGGCTCCCGCCGGCAACAGCGCGCTGGTGCGCTTTCTCGAAACGCAGGGGCCGCGCACGAACCTGGCGATCTCGCACATCCGCCACGCCACGCAAGGAACGGTCCGACTGTCCAACACGCAGCCCTTCGCGCGCGAGCTCGGAGGCCGCACGCACGTGTTTGCGCACAACGGTGACCTCTCGGGCATTGGCATGAGCAAGGCGCTCGCCCTGGGGGCCTATCGTCCGGTCGGGCAGACCGATTCGGAGCATGCTTTCTGCGCCTTGCTGGAGCGGCTGCGGCCGCTCTGGACTGAGGGCGGCCCACCGTCCCTCGAACAACGGATGTCGCTGCTGGCGGATTTCGCGGCCGAGCTGCGGCTGCTCGGGCCGGCGAACTTTCTCTACGCCGATGGCGACGCGCTGTTCGCCCACGGCCATCGGCGCATCCAGCCCGACCGTGGGCGGATCGAGCCGCCCGGACTGTGGACGCTGCAGCGGCATCGCCCGCCTGTCGACCCGTCGCCCGAGCAGCAAGGCGGGGTTTCGATCAGCGAGCCGGAGCAGGCCGTCGTGTGCATCGCCAGCGTACCGCTCAACGACGATGCCTGGCGTCCGCTGGCCGAAGGCGAGCTGATGGCGGTGCGTGGCGGCGAAGTGCTCGCGGCTTTGATCTGAGTCATGGCGGCTGCCAAGGTGCAGCCTAGATTCATTTTGGGGGGCGGCAAGAGTACCGGCTCGGACGATGCCGGGTCCTCGAAGGACTTGCCATGCGATATCTGAAGCTCTTCATGGCCGCCGCTTGCGGCACGCTGGTCTCGCTCTCGATTGCCATTCCGCAAGAAGGGCACCGCAAGGATGCCGCCGAAGCCAGCAAACCTGCGGTTGCGCCCGCCAACATGGCAGACCAGCTCGAACGGGGCGAGTACGTCGCCCGCCTGGGGGACTGCGTGGCTTGTCACACGGCGCCGGGTGCAAAGCCAATGGCTGGCGGACTGGAACTGAAGACTCCGTTGGGCGCGCTGTACTCGACCAACATTACCCCGGACCAGAGCACGGGGATCGGCAACTACTCGTTCGAACAATTCGATCGCGCGGTGCGCAAGGGTGTCGCAGCCGACGGCCACAACCTGTATTCCGCGATGCCTTATCCGTCGTACGTCAAGATCAGTGACGACGACATGCGTGCGCTGTACGCGTACCTGCTGCGCGGCCTCGCGCCCGTCGAGCACTCGAACCGGCCTTCCCGGATGACCTGGCCATTCAGCATGCGCTGGGGGCTCGCGCTGTGGAATTGGGCTTTCCTGAACGAGACACCATTCAGGCCCGATGCCACGAAAGATGCCGTATGGAACCGCGGCGCCTATCTCGTGCAGGGGCTCGGCCATTGCGGCGCCTGTCATACGCCGCGCGGCATCGGCTTCCAGGAAAAGACGATGTCGCAGGACGGAGCCAGGGGCCAGCTCTATCTGGCCGGCGAAACCGTGGAGTTCTGGCGAGCGCCCAGCCTGCGCAACCTGTGGACGGTGCCCGATACCGTGCGCATGCTCAAGACCGGCCAGAACCGTTTTGGCAGCGTGTCCGGCAACATGGTCGACGTGATTCACAACAGCACGCAGCACTTCAATGATGCCGACCTGACCGCCGTCGCGACCTACCTGAAGTCGTTGCCGCCTGGAGCGGACGATCTGCCGATGCCGCCAGCGCCTGTTCCGCAACCCGGTGTTCCAGCAGCTGTCCCCGCCAAACTGTTCACCACGGCCGGTGGGCTCGGCTACGTGCAGTTCTGCGCTGATTGCCATCGCCAGGACGGCGGCGGAGTGTCGGACGTCTTCCCCTCGCTTGGACAGAACGCGTCCGTCGCGCTGGCGAATCCGGCGACATTGCTGCACATCACGC
>JAGRPN010000149.1 GCA_019449555.1 Ramlibacter sp. | reverse complement strand
GAACGTCATACGAGCATGGCTTGGCGACACTTACGTCGTCGACGAAAGGAGACACCGGCTGCTATTCAGTTTTGGCGACTACTCCACCCGAACGATGAAGTTTGGTGAATTCGAGTACGTTGAGATCACTGTCACGTGGTGAGGTGCAGGGCTGGAACTTAACGGGACTCACATGAATAGCATATCCGCGGCAACTTTCGTTTTTTTAGCCGTCGCAGTGGCGCTACCTGGCAACGCTGCCGAATTTACGGTCACACCGGTGCGGATCTTCATGACTCCGCGCGACCGCGCAGTTGCAGTGACGGTGACGAACGACGGGGGCGAGGAGATCGTCATGCAGGCCGATCTCTACGACTGGAAGCAGGCCCCCGATGGCACCGACGAACTGGTTCTGACGGAGGACATGATCCTGTCGCCGCCGATCCTCAAGGTGCCGCCGAAGTCGAGGCAGGTCGTGCGTCTTGCGCGGCTTGTTCCTCCGTCACTCGACGTCGAGCAAACGTACCGCCTCATCGTCAGAGAGATACCCGAAGCGCGCCCTCAGAAGGATCTGTCACTCCAGCTCGCGCTTGCATTCTCCTTGCCGGTGTTCATCACGCCTCCAGGCGCCAAGCGATCGCTGAATTGCGAACTCGAGCGGGGCGGGCCCGACTTGGTCAAGGCACTTTGCAAGAATTCCGGCCGCGCGTACGCCCAGTTGCGGTCCCTCGAGCTTTTCAGCAGCGCGGGCGAAAAAATTGCGACGCGCGAAAACGGCGGGTACATCCTCCCGGCAGTCCGTCGCGCGTTCGAAATCAAGCGGTCCGCCGGAACGATTGCCGGAGGCAAGGTCAAGCTCCAGGTCGGGCTGGACGATGGAACCGTCCAGACGTTCGAGGGAAACTTGCCTGAATGAAAGGAGCGACGAGATGCAGGTCAATTCTGATCGTGGCGCTGAGCTTTCTTGTGAGTACCATGCTCGCAGCCCAGCCCACGCGACCTGACTCGCCTTCAGCCTCACCGCTGGCCGACCGCTTTATTCCTATGGAGGCGGTCATCAACGGCAGCAAAGTCGGCACCTGGCCGTTCGTGGAGCGCCAGGGGCAGCTCTATGCCTCGAAAGATGCCTTTGAAGAGTGGCGCGTGCAGTTGCCCGCGGGGACACAGTCGATCAACGTCCGGGGGGCGGATTACTGGCTGCTCGCCGCGGTCCCCGGCTACACCTTCAAGGTCAACTACTCGTCGCAGGTAGTTGAGATTACTTTCGCTCCCGAGGCTTTTTACACCACCAAGTTCACCTCTGAACTTAACTCGATCAAGACAAGTCCGGTGCTTCCGAGCGCGTTCGTCAACTACGATCTCAATCTCGATACTTCCAAGGCGCGCCAGCAGGCGGTTCAGAACAATCTGGGCGCACTGGTGGAGCTCGGGGTCTCCAATGATTGGGGCGTGCTCACCAGCAGCCAGGTCGGGCGCAACCTGGCCCATTCCAGCGCGAACGACTCGGGGTGGGTGCGCCTGGAGAGTACGTTCACGCGCCACATGCCTGAGAGTGCCCGCACCCTCCGCGTCGGTGATGCCGCGACGAGGCCTGGGCTTTGGGGCAGCAGTGTCTATTTCGGCGGCTTGCAGTTTGGCAGCAACTATTCCTTGACCCCCGGGTTCATCACTCAACCGGTGCCTTTGGTCAGCGGCGTATCGGCGGCGCCTTCCACGGTGCAGCTTTATGTCAACGACGTGCTCCGCAAAACCTCGGACGTGCCGGCAGGGCCGTTCGTGATCGACAACTTGAGCGGGATCAGCGGCGCGGGCGAAGCCAAGCTGGTCGTGCGGGACGTGCTTGGGCGCGAAGTCGTCATTGTCCAACCGTACTTCACGAATGCCCAATTGCTGGCGCGCGGGCTGGATGACTGGAGTGTCGAAGCCGGGGCCCTGCGGGAGAACATCGGCTTTCAAAGCAATGAATACGGCAGCAGATTTCTAAGCGGCACGTGGCGCTATGGATTGAATGACCGGATAACGGTGGAGGGCCGCGGCGAGTTCACGCGCAGCACCAAGACCACGGGACTGGGGCTTGTTTCCGCTTTGCCATTCAGCCTGCTGGGACGAGTGGCTCTGGTTCGAAGCACGGACATGAAGGCAGGTTCCGGCCAGAAACGGGTCTTAGGAGTGGAGCGGCAGTGGACGGACACCTCCTTTTACTTGCAGGCCCAGGCAGCGTCACGGCACTACGTGGAACTTGGGACATCGGCCAGCACCATGCCGTCCCGCATGGAATGGGCAGGCAGCGTCAGCCACCAATTCGGCTCAATGGGAACGCTCGGCATCAGCCTGGCGGGCGTGCGGCGATATGACGAGAGCTCCGTAACCACGCTCGGGGCCAACTACACCATCCGCGTCAGCAAGCAAACCTATCTAACCGCAAGTTTCAATCGTGCACTGAGCAGTGCACCCCAGACACTGTTTGGCTTGAGCATCACCATTTCGCTCGACAGCAACCGGCAACTGCAGACGTCGGCCAGCACCACCAAAGGGGCGACCGATTTCTACACGACGTTGACCAGTGCTCCTAACCCCGAAACCGATCTTGGCTGGCGCATGCTGGGTGGACGCTTCCAGAATGAGGCGCACGCGGAGGCCGGTGTCGATTACGGAGGCCGCTATGGCCGGGTCTTCTCCGAGCTGAGCGCCTCCAGCAGCCAGACAACCATCCGAAATGGCGTCGCCGGAGGTCTTGTCTGGGCCGCCGGCCGGCCGTTCCTGACCAAACGGGTCGATCAGAGTTTCGCCATTGCCGAGATCAAGGGATATCCCGATGTCGGCGTCGGGCTGGGCAGCAACGTCACCACCCGGACCGACGCGTCAGGGATTGCGCTCGTCCCCTTCCTTTCGCCTTACCAGTCCAATCAGATCCGCTTGAATGCGACCGATCTTCCGATTAGCGCGGAGATCGAATCGATCGAGCAGATCGTGGTGCCCCGTTGGCGCAGCGGCGTGAAGGTTGAGTTCCCGGTACGTGCAGGCAAAGCGGCACTGCTGAAAATTCAGCTCGATGATGGCGAGCCGGCCCCCGCGGGCGCCGTGGTCCGGATCGAAGGCGACAAGGAGGAGTTCTATGTCGCACGTCGGGGCGAGGCCTATGTGACAGCCCTCCAGCCGGAGAATGTGCTCAGTCTGACATGGAAGCAGCAGTCCTGTCGTTTCCCCGTCCAGATCCCGCCCGCAGCGAATGACGACGTCATACGGATTGGCCCCGTGCGTTGCGCAGGGGTGAAGCGGTGATCACTCGGATGCGCTATGTCCTGGCATTGATGCTCCTGTTCGCCTGGCTGCCCGCCGCTGCAATTACGTGCACGTCCATCACCTCGCCGGGCGTGACGATCAATTACGTCAACGGCTCCACGGCATCGATGCAGGGGACTTTCACGGTCAGCTGTACCCGCGTTGCGGGGGACGCGGCCGCTTCAGTCACCTATTCGGTCGTGAACGATCGCGGAGTGAATCCGTTGGCCTTCAACGGCAGCGCCTCGCTGCAGTACTACCTCGGCAGCCTCAGTTGCGCAGCTTCAAACAAGTGGAAGGGCGCCTCGGGAATCGGCAGCACGATCAGCGACACGATGTCGCTGCCGAGCACAGGCACGTTTACGAAGCAAACCTCGTTCTTCTTGTGCGTGAGCGCCCAAACTGCGACCACGGCCGGACTCTATTCGGACACCGCAATGCTGACATTGAGTTATACGGGTGGCGTGAGTATTACCGGCACATCGCAGGTGAGAATCTACGCGCCCGCGACATGCAATTTCACGACACCCCCAGGGAATATCTCCGTGTCTTACACAGCGCTGGGCCCTCAGGTCAGCGGCAGTACTAACTTCAATGTCCAATGCACGATCGGCATGCCTTATACGCTCGCGACCGATGTACCGGAGGGCGTCCTTAACAACCTCAGGTACATCCTGAGCCTGAGCTCGCTGGGCACCAACGGCACCGGCGCGCCGCAGCTTCACACCGTAACGGCAACGATACCTGCAGGCCAAGCCGGGACCTGTGCGGTGGCCAGCTGCACGGCCCAGCAAACTCACACGCTTACGATTTCCTACTGAGTGCTGGGTTCTCCGCGACGGATTAGAAATGCTCGTTCGCGCTGAGGTACCGCCACTGCCCAACCGGCAACTGCCCCAGCACCACCCGGCCGATGCGCACTCGCTTGAGTCCAACAACCTTCAGCCCCACCTGCTCGCACATACGGCGGATCTGGCGTTTCTTGCCTTCGATGAGCACGAAGCGCAGCTGTTCGGGATTCTGCCAATCGACCTGGGCCGGCTTCAGGGCGTGCCCGTCGAGGTTCAGGCCGCCGCGCAGCCGGGCGAGCTGCGCCGGCGGCAGCACGCGCTGCACGTCGGCGACGATATTGCCGTAGCTCACTCGCACCAGGTACTCTTTTTCCATGCCGCTGTCTTCGCCGATCAGCTGGCGCGCAATCCGGCCGTCTTGCGTGAGCACCAGCAGGCCGGTGGAATCGATGTCGAGCCGGCCCGCCGGCGCGAGTCCCTTGAGCTGCTGCGACGTGAAGCGCTGCTTCGACGCATCGCCCGCCCAGTGATTGCGCTCCTGCACCAGCACCACGGCCGGCTCATAACCATCCTCGGCCTGCCCGCTCACATACCCAACCGGTTTGTTGAGCAGGATCGTGACCTGCTGTTGTTGCTGGCCACGCGCTTTCGGATCGATGTCGATCCTCGCTTCGGGCCCGACCTGCAGTCCCATGACGGCCGGCACGCCGTCCACGCGCACCCAGCCGCGGGCGATCCATTCGTCGGCTTCGCGCCGGGAGCACAACCCCAGCTGCGCCATACGCTTATTGAGGCGGGTGGTCGCCGTGCTGGAAGGTTGCGTCATGTGGGGGCATCGTGTGAACGCCCCTATGCTACCCGCGCATAAATACTGGACCGAAGCGCCTCCAGGTCCAGGATGCGCACGCCGCCGTACTCCACGCGGATGCTGCCTTGAGCTTCGAGGGCGGCCAGGGCTTCGTTCACGCGCTGGCGCGACAAGCCGACGAGATAAGCGAGCTCCTGCTGCGTGATGCGCAGCAGCTCGCCCACGCCGGGGTAGAGCACGGGGTTGAACAGCGCCGCGAGGCTGCGCGCAACGCGCACGTCGGGGTTGCTCATGCGATCGATCTCGCGAGCGGCGATGAACTGCGCCAGCCGTTCGTTGAGCTGGTTCATGACGAAACGGTTGAAGCCGATCGAATGGTCCAGCAGCCAGTGGAAAGTATCCACCGGCAGTCCCGCCACCACGCTCTTTCGCAGCGCCTGCATGTTGTAGCGGTAGCTTTCGCGCTTGAGGGCAGTGCCCTCGCCGAACCAGCCGCCGGGCGGCACGCCGGTGAAGGTCATCGTGCGGCCCTGCTCGTTGTCGCTGCTCATCTTGAGCAGGCCCTCCACCACGCCGAACCAGTAGGTGACGGGTCGCCCGACGCGGCACACGAAGTCACCCGGGAGCGCATCGCCGACCTTGAGGGCGGTCACCACGCTCGCGTATTCGTCCGGTTTGAGTAGCGCGAGCCATGGGATACCGGCGAGCTCGACCGCCGTGGGCGAGCGCCGTCGCTGGTGCAAGGTCAGGTCGGTCGACATGCGTCGTTCGAAGGCTCCATGCATGCGGGCGGCCCGGCGCAGGTCAATCGAGCTCAGCACACGCCCTACTAGGACATTCCCTAGGAATGTCGTTACAAAGACAACATGACGTCAAAGTCGGTCCTAGTATGCGCTCAGTTCGGCAAGGGCCCAAAAAGGACAAACCCCATGGAGACGACGTTCCCGCGATTGCTCCTGCAGCATGCCGCGCAGCGGCCCGGCGACCCGGCCATGCGCGAGAAGGAATACGGCATCTGGCGGACCCGCACTTGGGCCGACATGGTGCGCATGGTCGAGCAGGTCGCCTGCGGGCTGCATCAGGCGGGGCTCGCGGCCGGCGAACATATGGTGGTGATCGGCGCGAACCGGCCGCGCCTGTACGCCACGATGCTGGCGGCGCAGTCGCTCGGCGCCGTTCCGATCCCGCTGTACCAGGACGCCGTCGCGCCCGAGTGCGTCTTCCCCATCAACAACGCCGACGTGCGCTTTGCGTTCGCCGAGGACCAGGAGCAGGTGGACAAGCTGCTGGAGATCCGCGGCCAGTGCCCGGGCCTCGTGGCAATCTACTACGACGACCCGCGCGGGCTGCGCAAGTACAGCGAGCCGGGCCTGCACTCGCTCGACGACCTGATCGCGGCAGGCACCGCGTTCGCGCAGGAACATCCGGCGTTTTTCCAGAGCGAAATCGAAAAGGCGCGACCCGACGACGTGGCGGCGATGTTCTTCACTTCGGGCACCACGGGCAATCCCAAAGGCGTGGTGCACACGCACCGCACCTTGCTGGACCGCGGGCACGCGGGCGCGATCTTCGACAACCTCACGCACCGGGAAGAAGTGCTGGCGTATCTGCCGCCGGCGTGGATCGGCCAGAACATCTTCAGCTACGCGCAGTGGCTGGCCTGCGGCTACGTGGTCAATTGCCCGGAGTCGGCTGCGACGGTGGTGATCGACCTCAAGGAAATCGGGCCGACCTATTACTTCGCCCCGCCCCGCGTCTTCGAGGGGCTGCTGACCACGGTGATGATCCGAATGGAAGATGCGGGCTACATCAAACGCAAGATGTTCCACTCGTTCATGGAACTGGCCAAGCGCGTCGGGCCGCCGCTGATGGACGGCAAACGCGTGGGCCTGTTCGACCGCATCAGGTACGCCGCGGGCGACGTGCTGGTGTACGGGCCGCTGCGCAACAACCTGGGCTTCTCGCGGGTGCGCGTCGCCTACACCGCCGGCGAGGCGATCGGCCCCGACCTGTTCACGTTCTACCGCTCGATCGGCATCAACCTCAAGCAGCTGTACGGCTCCACGGAGACGGCGGTGTTCGTCTGCCTGCAGCCCGACAACCAGGTGAAGGCGGACACGGTGGGTGTGCCGATCAGCGGGGTCGAGATCAAGGTCGCCGAAAACGGCGAGATCCTCGTGCGTTCCCCGGGCCTGTTGAAGGAGTACTACAAGAATCCGGCAGCGACGGCCGAAGTGCTCACGCCGGACGGCTGGTACCACACCAGCGACGCCGGCTTCCTCGATGCACAGGGCCACCTGAAGATCATCGATCGCGTGAAGGACGTCGGCCGCATCCGCGGCGGCGCCAACGACGGCGCGATGTTCGCGCCCAAGTACGTCGAGAACAAACTCAAGTTCTTCCCTTACATCAAGGAGGCGGTGGCCTACGGCGACCAGCGCGAAAAAGTCTGCGTGATGATCAACATCGACTTCGACGCGGTGGGCAACTGGGCCGAGCGGCGCAACCTGCCGTATGCCGGCTACACCGACCTCGCGCAGAAGCCAGAGGTCTATGAACTCATCAAGGATTGCGTGGAAAAGGTCAACGCCGACCTGGCTGCCGACGAGCGGCTGGCGGGCTCGCAGATCAGCCGGTTCCTGGTGCTGCACAAGGAACTCGACGCCGACGACGGCGAGCTGACCCGCACCAACAAGGTCAGGCGCGGCTTCATCGCGGAAAAGTACCAGTTGCTGGTGGATGCGCTGTATAGCGGCAAGACCGAGCAATACGTCGAGACCCAGGTGAAGTTCGAAGACGGACGCACGGGCACGGTGAACGCCACCCTCAGGATCGTGGACACGCGGACCTTCACTCCGGTGAAGGCGGCGGCATGAGCCGGCGAGCGCGGCGCTAAGGGCAAAGGACATCACATGAGCACGATCACCTTGCGGGCCGACCCCGTCGAAGCCCTGACCCCCGAGACGGCCGCCCGCCTGGTCGAGCAGACCAGCGCCAACCAGCCGATCGCGCCCGCGCGCAAGACCGGCGAGGTCATCCTGGACGTGCAGAACATCTCGCTGAGTTTCGGCGGCGTGAAGGCGCTGAGCGACATCTCCTTCAACGTCAAGGAGCACGAGATCCGCGCCATCATCGGCCCCAACGGCGCCGGCAAGAGCTCGATGCTCAACTGCATCAACGGCGTGTACCAGCCGCAGCAGGGCTCCATCACTTTCCGCGGCCAGACCTTCCATCACATGAACAGCCACCAGGTGGCCGTGATGGGCGTCGCCCGCACCTTCCAGAGCCTGGCCCTGTTCAAGGGCATGAGCGTGCTGGACAACATCATGACGGGGCGCAACCTGCGCATCAAGAGCAACCTTTTCCTGCAGGCGTTGCGCATCGGCCCCGCCCAGCGCGAGGAGATCCGCCACCGCGAGTTCGTCGAGCACATCATCGACTTCCTGGAGATCCAGGCGCATCGCAAGACGCCGGTCGGGCAGTTGCCCTATGGGCTGCAAAAGCGCGTCGACCTGGGCCGCGCCCTGGCAATGGAGCCGCAGGTGCTGCTGCTCGATGAGCCCATGGCGGGCATGAACGTCGAGGAGAAGCAGGACATGTGCCGCTTCGTGCTGGACGTGAACGACGAATTCGGCACCACGGTCGTGCTGATCGAGCACGACATGGGCGTGGTCATGGACATCAGCGACCGCGTCGTCGTGCTCGATTACGGCAAGAAGATCGGGGACGGCACCCCCGACGAGGTGCGCAACAACCCCGACGTGATCAAAGCCTACCTCGGCACCACGCACTAAGGAAATTCCACCATGGGCTTCTTTCTGGAAACGGTGCTCGGCGGGCTGATGGCGGGCATGTTGTATTCGCTCGTCGCGCTGGGATTCGTGCTGATCTTCAAGGCGTCGGGAGTCTTCAACTTCGCCCAGGGCGCCATGGTGCTGTTCGCGGCGCTGGCGATGGCGCGCTTCACCGAATGGCTGCCCCACTGGACGGGCATCCAAAACCTGTTCCTCGCGGGCCTGGCCGCGTTCGTGATCGCCGGCGCGCTGATGTTCGTGATGGCCTGGCTGATCGAGCGGCTGGTGCTGCGCCAGCTGGTGAACCAGGAGGGCGCGACACTGTTGATGGCCACGCTGGGCATCGCCTATTTCATCGACGGCATGGGCCAGACGATCTTCGGCAGCGACATCTACAAGATCGACATCGGGATGCCCAAGGAGCCCGTAATGGCGTTCCAGAGCGTCTTCGAGGGCGGCATCCTGGTGGACAAGGAAGACCTGATTGCCGCGGCGATAGCAGCCACCCTGGTGCTGTTGCTCACACTGTTTTTCCAGAAGACCGGCACGGGCCGCGCGCTGCGCGCCGTCGCCGACGACCACCAGGCGGCGCAATCGATCGGCATTCCGCTGAACCGCATCTGGGTGATCGTGTGGTGCGTGGCCGGCGTGGTCGCACTGGTCGCGGGAATGATCTGGGGCAGCAAGATGGGCGTGCAGTTCTCGCTGGCCACCGTCGCACTGCGCGCGCTGCCCGTCGTCATTCTCGGCGGGCTGACGTCGGTGCCCGGCGCCATCATCGGCGGCCTCATCATCGGCGTGGGCGAGAAGGTGTCGGAGGTGTACCTGGGCCCGTTCGTGGGCGGCGGCATCGAGATCTGGTTTGCCTATGTGCTGGCGCTGCTGTTCCTGCTGGTGCGGCCGCAAGGGCTGTTCGGCGAGAAGATCATCGACCGCGTCTGAATTCGAGAACACCATGATCTACAGAGAAAACGGCCAGTTCAAGACGACCTACCGCGCGGACCAGCAGATCTTCCCGATCGCGCAGGACCGGCTGTTCATCCTGCTGCTGCTGATCGTCGCGTTCGCGGTGGTGCCGGCCGTGGCCAGCGGCTACATGTTCCGCGCCATCCTGATCCCCTTCCTGATCATGTCGCTTGCCGCGCTGGGGGTGAACATCCTGGTGGGCTATTGCGGCCAGATTTCGCTCGGCTCGGGCGGGTTCATGGCAGTGGGCGCATACGGCGCCTACAACTTCTTTATCCGCGTCCCGGACATGCCACTGGTCCCGGCGCTCATCATGGGCGGGCTGTGCGCCACCGTGTTCGGCATCCTGTTCGGCCTGCCGAGCCTGCGCGTCAAGGGCCTGTACCTCGCGGTGGCGACGCTGGCCGCTCAGTTCTTCTCCGACTGGATGTTCCTGCGCGTCAAGTGGTTCACCAATTACACGCCGTCGGGTTCGGTTTCCGTTTCGGGCATGCAGGTGTTCGGGTTCCCGATCGAAAGCCCGGTGAGCAAGTACCTGTTGTGCCTGTCGATCCTGACCGTGATGGCGCTGCTGGCCAAGAACCTGGTGCGCAGCGCGATCGGCCGCGAATGGATGGCGATCCGCGACATGGACGTCGCAGCCGCGGTCATCGGCATCCGCCCGATGTACGCGAAGCTCAGCGCATTCGCGGTCAGTTCGTTCATCATCGGTGTGGCGGGCGCGCTGTGGGGCTTCGTGTACCTCGGCGCCTGGGAGCAGGCGGCCTTCTCGGCGGACATCTCGTTCCGCCTGCTTTTCATGGTGATCATCGGCGGCCTCGGCTCGATCATGGGCAGCTTCTTCGGCGCGGCGTTCATCGTGCTGCTGCCGATCGGCCTGAACCAGTTCCTGCCGGTGCTGCTCGGCGCTTTCGGCATCGAGATCTCCACGGCCGGCATCTCGCATGCGGAGCTGATCATTTTCGGCGCGCTGATCGTCTGGTTCCTGATCGTGGAG
>JAGRPN010000148.1 GCA_019449555.1 Ramlibacter sp. | reverse complement strand
TCGGAATGGGCCAGCATGCCGTTGACCAGCGCCGCGTTGATGGCGGATGTCCTGATGTCGCTCGCGAGAACGGACGCCTCGCGCACGCCGCCCTGGCTGCGGATGAACCGGATGGCCATGACGCCCGGCCGCAGGGCCGACCCGGAAACGATCGCCGCCACGGAGTCCAGGATGCGGTGCTTGGCGTCGCGCAGGACGTTATCGGGCAAGACGCGGTCGCGAGACGCAACCATGTACGCCGCGAGGCGACCCGTGAGGTCGTCCGCGCCGCAGGACCGTTCCGCTTGCATGTGGATTCTCCCCGATCGGAAGTCGTTCACGACTCCCGGCAAGGATAGGCCCCGGGCCGGAATGCTGTCGATCTCGGGCGCGCCCCGCGCACGCTTCAGATCAGCCGCCTTCTCGCGAACGCCGCTTCCCCGGGCTTCGCCGCCTCGTGCGGCAGCGCAGTCGGGAAGTCCCTGGTGACCGCGGACAGCGTTTCCCGGGCGGACGGGATGACGTTCGACTCTCCGACCATTCCGGCGAGTGCCGCCACAAGCCAGGCCATGATCGCGATCGTCACCAGCGCGTCCACCCAATGGCCGCGCGAGGGCCCGTGCCGATGACGGCCCGCGGGGGCCGTGCCCCATGCCGGGCTCGGTGATGCATGTGCGAATGCCGTTTTCATGTCCAGTGCCCCTTGCTTCGTGAATTCAGGAGCGAAGTCTATTCACACCGGCAGGGGGCGACAATCGATTTGTTTTCATGTTATATGTCAATGACATTGACATGCGAGGTACGGCGCCATGCGTCTTCCACCCATGCAGGCATTGCGCGCGTTCGAGGCGACCGCGCGGGAACGCAGCCTGACCAAGGCGGCGCAGTCGCTGCACCTGACGCACGGCGCGATCAGCCACCAGATCAAGGCGCTCGAATCCGACCTTGGCGTGCGGCTCGTCGAACGCGCGGGCCGAGGCATTCGCCTGACCGAGGACGGCGAGCGCTTTGCGGCGCGCGTGCGCACGGCGTTCGCGGAACTGATGACCGCCGTGCAGGAAATCACCAACCGGGCCAATCCGCGGCAACTGCGGGTGAGCATCCCACCCTCCCTCGCCGCGCGATGGCTGCTGCCGCGCATCGGTCGCTTTCACGCCGAGCACCCCGACATCGATCTCGTCGTCAATTCCAGCATCGCGATCGTCGATTTCCAGCGCGACGAGGCCGACGTGGCGATCCGCAATGGCTTCGGCCAGTGGCCCGGCGTGCGTATCGAGCACCTGGTGGACGACGCGTTCTTCCCGGTGTGCAGCCCCCGGATCGCGGGAGGCGTGCCCAAGCGCCCGGCCGACCTCGCGCGCTACACGCTGCTGCGCGCCGAGGGCGAGCCCTGGAAGCCGTGGTTCGAGGCGGCCGGGCTCGACTGGCCCGAGCCGACCCGCGGCCCATACTTCAGCGACTCCGCGCTCCTGATGCAGGCCGCCGCCGAAGGGCAAGGCATCGCCCTCGGCCGCAGCACGCTGCTCGGCAGCGACGTGCGCAACAGGGTGCTGGTCCGGCCCTTCGCGATCGAGACCCCCAACGCGCGC
>JAGRPN010000147.1 GCA_019449555.1 Ramlibacter sp. | reverse complement strand
GTCGGTGCCGAAACACCACGAATGGGCGGCGACCCTGTTGTCGGTCTGGGTGCAGGCCTACAACACGAACCTCATCAAGAAGGCCGACCTGCCCAAGACCTACCAGGACCTGCTGGACCCGAAGTGGAAGGGTAAGCTGGGCATCGAAGCGAAGGACGAGGACTGGTTCGCTTCCGTGATCGAGAACATGGGGGGGATGGACAAGGGCTTGAAGTTCTTCCAGGAGCTGGTGGCCCGCAATGGGATCTCGCCGCGCAAAGGCCATACGCTGCTGAACAACATGGTTGTCTCGGGCGAAGTGCCGATGGCGCTGACGGTCTACAACTACATGCCGGAGCAGGCCAAGCGAAAGGGCGCACCGATCGACTGGTTCGCCCTGGAGCCGGCAGTGGCGCGCTCGAACGCGGTGGGTGTCGCCCGCCATGCGCCGCACCCGAACGCCGCGCTGCTGTTTCACGAGTACATGCTGACCGATGCACAGCCGTTGCTGACCACTATCGACTACGTCCCGAGCAATACCAAGGTGCACTCGCCGCTGAAAGGCGTTCGCATCGTCATCACCGACCCAGTCCGCTCGCTGGACGAGGCCGACAAGTGGAGCGCGCTATTCGATCAAACCGTGGTCAAGGGCGGCGGGCGCTGAGCGCCCCACGGTGATGTCCCAGGGAGACGGTCGATGAGAAGTACTTTGGCAGCCGGATCCGCGGAGGCGCCGGCCAAGCGCTCGTTCAGGGAGGTCTGGCTGATCACCCTGGGCCACGCGCTGACCCACTGGTACCCTGCCACTTTCTATCTCCTGCTCCCGATCATCGGCGCGGAACTGGGCCTGAGCTTCAGCCAGATCGGGCTCATCATGACCTGCCAGTACCTGGCCGGTGCGGTCGCCAATGTGCCGGGCGGCATGCTGGTGGATACGGTGGGCCGCAAAGGCCTGTTGATGGCGGTGTCGCTGTTCTGGGTCGGCTTTCCGTACCTGCTGATGGGTTTCACCCACAGCTACGTGATGCTGCTGGCGTGCGTGATGATGGTGGGCATCGGCAACAGCCTTTGGCACCCGACGGCCATTCCGACTCTGGCGCGCCGTTATCCCGAACGCAAGGGCTTGGTGCTGTCGCTGCACGGCATGGGCGGCAACGTCGGCGATGCGATCGCGCCGCTGGTGATCGGCACGCTGCTGGCGGTGTTCTCCTGGCGCGAGGTGGTGGTGCTCAACGTCATGCCCGGCCTGGTCATGTCGGCGATGCTGCTGGTGTTCCTCGGCACATTGCAGCTCGGGGCGAAGAAGACCGCGCCGTCGCGCGAGGACGCGTCCCCCCAATCGCCCGCCGAATACTGGATCGGCGTGCGTGAGCTGCTGCGCAACCGCAGCTTGTTGTTGCTGTCCAGCAGCGGGGCCTTCCGCTCGATGACACAGAACGCGCTCCTGACGTTCCTGCCGCTGTTCCTGGCCCGGGAACTCGGGTACTCGCCATTCCTGACGGGCGCCGCGATGTTCGCCCTGCAAGCGGCCGGCTTCGCGGCGGCGCCGGTGGCCGGTCATCTGTCGGACCGCATGGGCCGCCGCAGCGTGATCATGACCAGCATGGCGATGACGGCGGTGGTCCTCGTATTCATGGCCGTGGCCGGCAGGTCCCACCTGTTCATCGCGTTCATCGCCGTGCTCGGCTTCGTGCTGTATGCGATCCGTCCGGTGATCCAGGCCTGGCTGTTGGAATCGACGCCGAAGAACATGGGCGGCAGCAGCATCGGCATCCTGTTCGGCGCGCAATCGCTGGGCTCCTCCATCGCGCCGCTGATCGGCGGCGTCATTGCCGACCGCTACGGCCTGGGCGCGACCTTCTACTTCCTCGCCGGCACCATCGTCTGCGCCAACCTGCTCATTCTGGTCATGCCCAAGACGGAAGGGGCGGCGGCATGAGCGCGCGCCCGCGTTCCCTGCGGCGCTGGCTGAAAAGCACGTCCAACCGCACCTTCGTCGCCTGGCCGGTGGCGCTGCTGCTGGTGCGGGCCCTGCTCGACGGCGGCTGGCCGCATGTCACGGTCTGGGGGCTGCCGTTGCTGGCATGGGGCTATGGCCAGTATTGGTGGGTCGGCCGCTTGCGTACTGCACGGGGCGGCGG
>JAGRPN010000146.1 GCA_019449555.1 Ramlibacter sp. | reverse complement strand
GACACCTCCTCGGGCAGCACCAGCTCGATGGGCGCACCCGGCTCCAGCAGCAGCACCAGCACCTCCACGCCCGGCTCGACGGGCGGCAGTTCCGATGCGAGCCCGTCCACGAGCGTGACCACGACCACGACCACGACCACGAAGTGACGATGCGGCGCGGCGCCATCTTGCTGGTGGCATCGCTGTCGCTGGGGCTGGCGGGCTGCAACCGGGCGAGCGAAGGCAACCCCGGCGCGCCCGGCAGTCCGGGCACCGGCAATCCACGCGAGGTTGCGCGGCCCACCGCGGCGGACACGCCTTCCGGCGGACTGTCCGGCGTGAAAGGGTCGCTGCCCCACGCCGGCTCTTCCGGCGGCGATGCGCCGCCAGGGGCTACGGGCAGCGGCACCGCCGATGCCGGCGGCCAGAACCAGGCGAGCCAGCCTGGGGCCGGGCTGGCCGGCGGCATGAGCGGCTCGTCGGGCCTGGGCATGACGGGCACTTTCCCCGCCGGCACCGGGACGCAGTCAGCGGGCGCGGGCGCGGCATCCAGTGGCAGCCCCAATCGCTCGCCGCGCAGCGGCGTGGGCACGCGCTAAGCCGATGTGACGTTGGCAGGGTGGACAACCGGTTGCCCACCCCCCGTTGGCGTGTCTCAGCCCTTTTCCACCGGCCGTTTCGGGTCGCGGCACCACTCGCTCCAGCTGCCCGCATAGAGGGCGGTGGGGCCGAGCCCCGCGAACTCCATCGCGAGCACGTTCGGCACCGCGCTCACGCCGCTGCCGCAGTGATGCACCACCGTCTTCGGATCGCGGCCGGCGAGCAGCTGCTCGAACTCCGACTTCAGCTGCGCCGCGGGCTTGAACCTGCCGTCGGGTCCGAGGTTCTGGCTGGACGGCCGGTTCAAGGCCCCCGGGATATGGCCCGCCACGGGGTCCAGCGGTTCCACCTCGCCCTTGTAGCGGGGCGCGCTGCGCGCGTCGATCAGCGTCTGGCCGGGGGAGGCCAATCGGCTTTCCACGTCGCGCGTGGTCGCGAGCGAGCGCAATTCGCGGCCGAGCTTGAAATTCGTCTGGAAGTGCGAGGGCTCTTCGCGATCGGTCACTTCGCCGCCGGTCGCCTGCCAGGCCTGCAGCCCGCCATCGAGCACGGCCGCGGCGTCGTGTCCGGCCCACTTGAGCATCCACCAGAGCCGACCACAGTAGTTGGCGCCGTTGCGGTCATACACGACCGCTTGCATCGGGTTGGCGAAGCCGACGCTGGACAGCCACATCGCGAATTTCTCGCGGCTGGGCAGCGGGTGCCGTCCGCCCGAAGCAGCGTCGGGGTGCGGATGTTGCGTCCCGTCGGGATCCACGACGCCCTGGTCGCTGAGGTCGGTGTCCAGGTTCGCATACACCGCGCCCGGGATGTGCGCCTTGCGATATTGTTCCTCGCCCGCGGCGGGATTCATGAGGTCGAAGCTGCAGTCGAAGACCATAAGCGGCGCGCCGCTGCGTTGCAGCGCCTTGAGTTCGTCAACCGAAATCAGCGTGGTGTACATGAGGTTCTCTCGCGGGTTGAGGAGCCTGTCCGGGACCGTTTCGCCGCGTCCAGGTTGCGTTGACAAATTATGCGGCGATCCGCCATCGATTGCGGACGTTGAAGCCGCGCCTGATCCGGGCCGCTCCAACCGCGTCAATGCTCTTCCGCGGGCGCATTGGGCGCCGCGCGCGAGCGCAGCACGGTCGCCGCGATGCCGCTGGCCACGATGAGCGCCATGCCGGTCCAGCCCAGCGGCGCTATCGTGTCGCCGAACAGCGTCACGCTGTAGATCGCGCCGAACACGATCCCGAAGTACTGCAGGCTCGCCACCACCAGCGTTGCGCCGTGGCTGTACGCGCGGGTCATGCACAGCTGCCCGAGCGAGGCCAGCACGCCCACCGGCAGCAGCCACCACGCATGTTGCCAATCCCGACCGGACACGCCGCCCGCGGCCATTCCCGCAGCGCCCGCCACGGCCGAGCCGACGGCGAAATAGAACACGGTGCGCAGCTCCGGCTCGCCGATGTTGGCGAGCGCCATGACCTGCATGTAGGCGAACGCGGCGGTGAGGCCCGACAGCAGGCCCACGAGTCCGGCGAACATCTGCTGCTGGTCGATGGTGGGCCGCAGGATCAGGATCACGCCCGCGAATCCGGCCAGCACCGTGAGCACCAGCGCGCCTTGCCGCAGCGGCGGGCTCGCGCCCTTGCGCGGGTTCCACGCGAGCAGGGCGCCGCCGATCAGGAACGCGGCGATCCACACGCTGCTCATGTAGTTGAGCGTCATCGCAGTGGCGAGCGGCAGTTCACCTAACGCGTAGAACCAGGCGCCGAGCGACAACACGCCCACCAGGCTGCGCCACGCGTGCATGCCCGCGTAGCGCGTCGCGAGCGAAACGCCTTGCCCGCGCGCCAGCATCCACATGAACAGCATGCCGAGCAAGCCGCGGTAGAACACCTGTTCGGCGCTGCTGAACCAGGCGGAGGCGATCTTCACGCACACGGCCATCGACGCGAAGAAGAACGAGCCGAGCACCATCCACAGCGCCTGCATTCACGCGTCCCCTCGGCCCAGCACCTTGCCCAGCCAGGGCTGGCGCGCGAGGCGCGCGGCTTCGAATGCGGCGATCGCTTCGCGATGCGCCAGCGTTGCGCCGATCCAGTCGATGTCGTGCTCGAGCAGGAGGCGTTCGCGCGGCGTGAGCGTGAATGGCAACCGCTTGCCTGCGCATTCGAGCAGGCCGGCCCCGATGTCGATCCGCGCATGCAGCACGGCCGGTGCGCTCTGCTCGAACAGTGCCGCGATGTCGCCTGCCGGCAGGACGATCGCGGCCACGCCATTGAGCGGGCAGTTCTGCCGGAAGATGTCGCCGAAACTGGGTGCGATCACCGCCTTGAAGCCGTAGTCGCGCAAGGCCCAGACGGCGTGCTCGCGGCTCGAGCCGCAGCCGAAGTTCTCGCGCGCGAGCAGCACGCTGGCGCCGCGCAGCTCGGGGCGGTTCAGCACGAAAGCGGGATCGGGCCGGCGTTGCGCGTGATCGCTGGTGAGGTCGCCCGGGTCGAGGTAACGCCAGGAATCGAACAGCACCGGGCCGTACCCGGACTTCGCGGTCGAACGGCCGTACTGCTTGGGAAAGATCGCGTCGGTATCGACGTTGGCGCGATCCAGCGGCACCACGATGCCGCTGTGCATGCCGCCGGGGAACGAGGGCATCTAGACGGGGAACCGCAAACCCGTGGGCGCGATGCGCGCGCGGTACCACTCGTGGAAGTGCTGCATCCCGTCTTCCATCGGGCTCTGGTAAGGACCGATCTCGTTGTCGCCGCGCATCATCAGCGCCTTGCGGCCGGCGTCCATGCGCTCGCCGATTTCGTCGTCCTCGATGCAGGTCTCCATGTAGGCCGCCTGCTGAGCCTCGACGAATTCGCGTTCGAATGCCCCGATTT
>JAGRPN010000145.1 GCA_019449555.1 Ramlibacter sp. | reverse complement strand
TCGCCGCCCGGCTGGCGGACGTGTCGGTGGCCGATTTCAAGGCGCTCAACCCGTCCATGAAACGGCCGGTCATCCTGGCGGCCGGCACGCCCGAGATCCTGCTGCCCTGGGACAACGCGAAGGTGTTCAAGCGCAATTTCGAGGCCTATTCGGAAGGCCAGTACGCCAGCTGGACCGCGTGGAGCGCGCCGGTCACCATGAGCGCGTCCGAAGCGGCGCGGCGCGTCGGCATGAAAGAGGCCGACCTGCGCACGGTCAATACCATTCCCCCCCGGATGCTCATCAAGGCGGGTTCGGTCCTGATCGTGCCCCGCTCGGCGAAGATGCAGGACGACGTCACGTCCCACGTCGCCGACAACGGCCAGCTCAACCTCGCGCCGGAAGCGGTGACGCGGCGCACGATCGTCAAGGCGGGCAAGCGCGACACCGTGGCAAGCATCGCGCGGCGCTTCCGGCTGAAACCGGCCCAGGTGGCGGACTGGAACAGCGTCGGCACGTCGGCGGCGTTCAAGGCCGGCCAGCAGGTCGTGGTCTATGTTCCGGTGAAGACGGGCGTGCGCGCCCGGTCGCGCACGTCCGCCAAGGGCGCGAAGGTCGGCGCCCACGCGAGCAAGTCGCCGGCCAAACGCAGGACCAAGCCGGCCCGGCGTTGACATCCGGCGTGGGAAAGCCGGCGGGGGCCGTGAAGGCGCACGCCGCGGGCCTACGGCTGTGTAGGGCTGCGCCTACCTTGCATGGCTGGCTCGGCGCTTATGCTCGCACCCCAGGCTGCAGGAGCTGACATGAGCGCGAGCGACCCACGACAACCCACGGGAGAAGAACCGGCGCAAGCACTCCCCGAACGGGACGGCAGCAACCCCGCAGCGATCTCTCGCCGGCAATTCGTCGGGGCGACCGCCGGTTATGCCCTGGCTTTGGGTACCGGCCTGGCCGGCTGCGGCGGCGGCGACAAGCAGGCCGGGCAGGCCTTCGGTTACGGCGTGGCCAGCGGCGATCCGCTCACGGACCGCGTCATCTTGTGGACACGCGTGAACCTGGTGTCCGGTCCCGCCGATGTGCAATGGGACGTCGCCAGCGATCCGAGCTTCGCCAACATCGTCCGCTCCGGCACCGCAGTCACCGATGCCAGCCGCGACTACACCGTGAAGGTCGACGCGGCCGGCCTGCAGCCGGGCACCACCTACTTCTATCGCTTCCGGCGCGGTGGGGACACCTCGGTGACCGGCCGCACCCGCACCCTCCCCACCGGGCAGCCGCAGCGGGTGCGGCTCGCGGTGTTTTCCTGCGCGGCCTTTTCGCTCGGCCACTTCCACGTCTATGCGGACGCGGCGGCCCGCGGCGATTTCGATGCTGCCGTGATGCTGGGCGACTACATCTACGAAACCGGCCTGACGAATGCGGAGCAGGCGGCCGCGGCTCTCTTCGGCCGCGAGGCCGATCCGCAGGGCGAGCTCCATACGCTCACGGATTACCGGCAGCGCTACGCCCGCTATCACGTCGACTCGGACCTGCGCGCGGTGCGCTCGACCATGCCGATCATCGCGGTCTGGGACGATCACGAACTCATCAACGACATCTGGCGCGACGGCGCCGGCGGGCACGATCCGGCGACCGAGGGCTCTTTCACCGCCCGCCGGGCCGCAGCCGCGCAGGCATTCCACGAATGGCTGCCCACGCGCGACGGAACCGATCCGCTCAAGATCTACCGCTCGTTCGATTTCGGCAACCTGGCGTCGCTGCATATGCTGGACGCGCGTGTGATCGGGCGCGACGCACCGATTTCACGGGATGCCTACCTGGCCGGCGCGGCCAGCGACCCCAACCGCCAGATGCTCGGCGCCGAGCAGGAGGCCTGGTTGGCCGCCCGGCTGCAGGCTTCCAGCGCGACCTGGCAGGTGCTGGGGCAGCAGGTGCTGATGGGCCGCATGCAGATCCCGCTGACGGTCTACGACAACTTCAGCGAGGCGAGCATGAACGAGTTCCTGCAGGCGCAGGACACGCCGGAAGCCGCGCGCACCGACAGCCAGCGCGCCCTGCTCGCACAGCCGCGCATCGGGTATTACCTGGGCAACTGGGACGCTTTCGCCGCAGCGCGGGAGAAAGTGCTGGCCGCCGCGCGGGCGCTCGACAAGAATCTCGTGGTGCTCTCGGGCGACAGCCATAACGCGTGGGCCAGCGACCTGAAGGACGCATCGGGCAACAGCGTCGGGGTGGAGTTCGGCGTCCCGTCGGTGACATCGACCGGGCTCGAGATCGACCATCACAACGTCGACGCGACGTTCCTCGCCAATGCGTTCGTGCGGATGATCCCCGACCTCAAATACGCCGAGACCAGCCACCGCGGCTACCTGATCCTGACCTTGACGCCCGCTGCCGCGACCGCCGACTGGGTGTTCGTGAACACGGTGTTCGAGAACGGCTTCCACGTGTTCCCCGGGACCACGTTGCACACGGCGCCGGGCAGCGCGAACCACAAATTGGCGGCGGGCTGAGCCGCCGCGGATCGGGCGCTTCAGAGCTTCTCGGTCTCGCCCCCGGTCGGCTGCCATTTCATGAGGCGCTGCTCGATGCGCCCGACCAGCCCATCGAGCACCAGCGCGAACGCGGTGAGCACCACGATGCCCGCGAACACCGTGTTCACGTCGAACGTCCCTTCGGCCTGCAGGATCAGGTAGCCGACGCCCCGCGCGGAACCGAGGTACTCGCCGACCACCGCGCCGACGAACGCCAGACCGACCGAAGTGTGCAGGCTCGAGAAGACCCAGCTGGTCGCGCTGGGCAGGTAAACGGTGCGCAGCAACTGCTTCTGGTTCGCGCCCAGCATGCGGGCATTGGCCAGCACCACCGGGCTGACTTCCTTGACCCCTTGATAGACGTTGAAGAACACGATGAAGAACACCAGCGTCACTGCCAGCGCCACCTTGCTCCAGATGCCGAGGCCGAACCACATCGCGAAGATCGGCGCCAGGATGACGCGCGGCATCGAGTTCAGGGCCTTGATGTACGGATCGAGGATGGCGCCGGCCGTCGGCGCCAGCGCCAGCCAGAGGCCGAACACCAGGCCGAGCATCGTGCCGAGCGCGAACGCCAGCACCGTCTCCACCAGTGTCACGGCCAGGTGCACGTAGATGTCGGCCCGTCCCGGCACGCCGTCGGGGAACAACGCGCTTTCGCCGAATCCGACCGGCATGAACCAGGACCAGACGCGCGCCGCCACCTTGGCGGGTTCGCCGAGGAAGAACGCCGTTTGCGGGTTGCGCGAAATGAGCTGCCAGATCAGCAGCACCGCCACCAATAGTCCCACCTGCCAATAGCGCAGGTTCCTGCCTGAGGGCCTGATGGCTTGCCACATCGTCAGGCCGCCTTCTTCAGTTGCTGCGCGTAGCCCTTGA
>JAGRPN010000144.1 GCA_019449555.1 Ramlibacter sp. | reverse complement strand
GGCCAGGTAAGCGTCGACGAATCGCTATTGACGGGCGAACCGGCGCCGCAGGTGCGCCTGCCCGCTGCCGGCGAAATGGAGATGGGCGCGCCCGGCGTGGAAGGCAGTCCTTTTGTTCATGCGAGCACGGTGGTGACGCAGGGCATCGGGCTCGCGCAGGTGCGGGCGACGGGTTCACGCACTGCGGTCGGGCGCATCGGCGCCGCGCTTGCGACGACGACGGTGGCAACCTCGAGCCTGCAGCGCAGCTCCCGGCGTCTTGTGCGGGCGCTGGCAACAGCCGGGCTGGGGCTGTGCGTCGTCCTCGTGCTGCTCGCATGGCGCTGGGACGGCCGGCCGTTCCTCGACAGCTTGTTGCTCGGGATCGGCCTGGCGATGGCCATCCTGCCGGAGGAAATCCCGGTGGTGCTCACCGTTTTCCTGGCGCTGGGCGCGTGGCGGCTGTCGCGGCAGAAGGTGTTGACGCGGCGCGTGCAGGCCGTGGAAGCGCTGGGCGGGATCACCGTGCTGGCCGTCGACAAGACCGGCACCCTCACGCTCAACCGCATGCAGGTGGCGCAATTGAGGGCAGGGGGCGCCGTGTTCGAGGAGGCGCCGGGGGCATCGATGCCGGAGCGCTTCCACGAGCTGGCCGAATTCGCGCTGCTCGCCACGCCCGTGGACCCGTTCGACCCGATGGAAAAGGCGATCCGCCGCTTCGTCTCGCGGCATCTGGAAGGCACCGAACACATCCATGCCGACTGGCGGCCGGAGCAGCAGTACCCGCTGTCGCCGGAGATCCTCGCGATGACGCATGTTTTCCGCGCCGGGGACCCGGCGCAACACCTGCTTGCGACCAAGGGCGCGCCGGAAGCCGTGGCCGACCTGTGCCATCTCGACCCGGCTGCGCGTGCGCGAGTCCAGGACGAGGTGCGCCGCATGGCGGCGCTCGGGCTGCGGGTGCTGGGCGTTGCGAAGGGGCGGTGGAAAGGGCGGCAATGGCCCGCCAGCCAGCACGACTTCGACTTCGAATTTCTCGGCCTGCTCGGGCTGGTGGATCCGCCGAGGCCGGAAGTGCCGGCGGCGCTCGCCGCGTGCCGCAAGGCGGGCATCCGCGTGATCATGATGACCGGCGACCACGCGGCGACCGCGCAGGCGATCGCCCGGCAGATCGAACTGTCGCGCGAGGCGCAGGTCCTCAGCGGCCCCGAGATGGGCGCGCTCGATGACGCGGCATTGCAGCAGCGGCTGCGGCGGGTGGACATCTGCGCGCGCCTCGTGCCCGAGCAGAAACTGCGCCTGGTGCGTGCGCTCCAGCACGCCGGCGAAACGGTCGGCATGACCGGCGACGGCGTGAACGACGCGCCGGCACTCAAGGCGGCCGACATCGGTATCGCAATGGGCGAGCGCGGCACCGACGTGGCGCGCGAGGCCGCCGCGATCGTGCTGCTGGACGACAGTTTCGCGAGCATCACCACTGCGATCCGGCAGGGACGCCACATCGAGGACAACATCCGGCTGGCCGTGCGCTTCATCTTCGCGGTGCACGTGCCGGTCATCGCGCTGGCGCTGGTGCCGGTGCTGCTGCACTGGCCGCTGCTGCTCATGCCGGCCCAGATCGTGCTGCTGGAACTGATCATCGATCCCGCCTGTTCGGTGCTGTTCGAGGCCGAACCCGCGGCGGCGGATCTCATGGAGCGCACGCCCCGCGCGGCCGGCATGTCGCCGCTCGCACGCGGCAATATCGTGCTCGGCATGCTGCAGGG